>JACSDG010000081.1 GCA_015660855.1 Magnetococcales bacterium | reverse complement strand
CCGGCGGGGTTTGGGGCAGCGCCCCAAGGTTTTGGTTTTGAATTTAAACAAAAAGCTTCATGCCTATGGGGGTTTGGGGGCGAAGCCCCCAAGGTTCTGGTTTTGACTTTTATGCCCGCCGGGCATCATGTTCAGGTCAAAGTCCCTCTTGAATTATGAACGTGTGACCGGAGGGAAAAAAAAAGGACAAGCCTAAAAATGTGCTTGTCCCTGTTTCGATATCCTCAGCCAAACAAAGCGATCCAGGAGGGACCGATGGAGTGGCGGGAGCGACGGGACTTGAACCCGCGACCTCCGGCGTGACAGGCCGGCATTCTAACCAACTGAACTACGCCCCCACTCGGACAAACTTGAATGTACCTCGATCTACAGAAGATCGCAAGGCAGATCTCTCTCCCTGCGTTAAATCTATGGGAGCGGTTACCACCTTCTCCCCATGGGCCTAGTGTGCGCCCCGCCAGACCTTAAAAAAACAGAAGAAATCCCAAAGGACTACCTCCAGGGGGATGGTAGGCGGAACAGGGTTTGAACCTGTGACCTCCGGCTTGTAAGGCCGATGCTCTCCCAACTGAGCTATCCGCCCATTCCCTCTCGGCTTCCCAACAGCGACTGCACCGACGCCATCACACGACAAACCGGCGGCGATCCCAAGCAACAACGACCCCGCCCTACCTCTAACCCAACCGATCAGGCCACCGCATCCTTTAACCCTTTGCCAGGGCGAAATTTGGGTTGCTTGGCCGCCGGAATTTTGATCTCGGCACCGGTACGCGGATTGCGCCCCGTCCGTGCAGCCCGCTCTGAAACAGTAAACGTGCCAAACCCTACCAAACTAACCTGATCCCCCGCTTTCAGTGCCTCCGCGATGGCACCTGTGACGGCATCAATAGCCTCTGCCGATTGAGCCTTGGTGAGATGCGTTTTTGCAGCTACGGCGTCAACGAGTTCGGTTTTGTTCATAAGGACTGTCCTCCCCTTAGTTTGATCTTGATTATAAGGCCCCCGCTTCGAAGCCCCAATGACTAACTGAACAGGCGAATTCTCACCCTAAAGCCCACACAGCCCCTGTATTTACGCCTGTGTATACGGCGCAACCGAGGGCGGTGTCAAGTGCATTTCTCAGTGTGTTATCGAGGGCGGTTCTACATGAACGACATCCCCAGGAAGGACAGCCGGAGCTATTTTGTCTTCCTGTCCAGCCTCCTTGGCAGGCACGATTTCCCGCACCAGTGCCATTCTTAACACCTCATCCATGTGGCTGATCGGATGAACCTCAATATCTTTGAGTATTGTTAATGGAATCTCTTTGAGATCCTTGATGTTTTCATGAGGAATCAAAACATGCCTGATCCCGGCCCTGTGCGCGGCGAGAAGCTTTTCTTTAAGTCCTCCGATGACCAAGACCCGTCCGCGAAGGGTAATTTCCCCCGTCATGGCCACATCCCTGCGAACCGGAATCCCGGTAAGAATGCTGGCAATGGTCGTGGTGATGGCAATGCCTGCCGATGGCCCATCCTTGGGGGTCGCCCCTTCAGGGACATGAATATGGAAATCATGCTTCTGGAAAAAATCATCGGCACTCATGCCCCAATCCCGTGAGCGTGAGCGGGCATAGGTCATCGCAGCCTGGGCCGACTCCTGCATAACATCGCCCAACTTGCCGGTAATCGTAAGTTTCCCTTTTCCGTCCAGGATCGATGCCTCAATGGAAAGCAACTCCCCACCAACCTCGGTCCAGGCCAACCCCGTGGTGACACCGATCAGGTCGGTTTCCTCCGCCAAGCCAAACCGATATTTTTTTACTCCCAGATATTTTCCCAATCCCTTGGCACTGATGCTTAAACCCTCACGTTCCTCCTCGGTCAGCAGAATCCTGGCGGTCTTGCGGCACAGGCTGGCAATTTCTCGCTCCAGGTTTCTGACCCCCGCTTCGCGGGTATAAAAACGGATGATGTCCAAAATTCCACCCTCCGAAAGGTGAAACTCCCCTTCCGCAAGGCCATGCGCCTCCATCTGTTTTGGAATCAAATATTTGATCGCGATGCGCAACTTTTCCTGTTCGGTATAACCCGCCAAGCGGATAACCTCCATCCGATCCAGCAACGGCCTGGGGATGTTAAGGCTGTTGGCCGTGGTCAAAAACATAACCTGGGACAGATCATAATCTACTTCCAGATAGTGATCATTAAAGGTATTGTTTTGTTCCGGGTCCAAAACCTCCAGCAGCGCCGAAGAAGGGTCGCCACGATAGTCGGATCCGACCTTATCAATTTCATCAAGCAAAAACAACGGGTTGTTTGATCCCGCCTTTTTCATCGATTGGATGATTTTTCCCGGCAGTGATCCGATGTAGGTCCGGCGATGCCCCCGGATTTCCGCCTCGTCGCGAATCCCACCCAGCGACATGCGCACATACTCCCTGCCAGAGGCCCGGGCTATGGATTTGGCCAGCGAGGTCTTGCCAACCCCGGGAGGACCCACGAGACAAAGAATCGGACCCTTGATTTTCTTTACCTTTTGCTGAACGGCAAGCTGTTCAAGGATTCGCTCTTTAACCTTCTCCAACCCCCAATGATCCTCCTCAAGAATGGCTTCCGCATCCTTGAGATCATGCTTGAGTTCGGTGGACTTGCTCCACGGCAACGAGACCAGCCAGTCCACATAGTTACGCACTACCGTGGCCTCGGCAGACATTGGGGCCATCTGTTTGAGCTTTTTAAGCTCAGACTCGGCCTTGGTCTTGGCCTCTTCCGGCATCCCTATCTCGTTGATCCGATTGGCCAGCTCGTTAAGCTCATCCTTTTCATCGTCCCGGTCGCCCAACTCTTTCTGAATCGCCTTCATCTGCTCATTCAGATAATAATCCCGGTGGCTTTTTTCCATCTGCCTTTTGACCCGGCCACGAACCCGCTTTTCAACCTGCAAAACGTCGATTTCCTGTTCCAGGGCAAGCAACAGCCGCTCAAGGCGGTCATAAACCGTGTCCAGTTCCAACAGTTCCTGTTTGTCGGGAACCTTGAGATTGATGTGGGTGGCGGCAATGTCTGCTAAACGTTCCGGATCTTCCAACGATTGAAACGTCATCAAGACTTCCGGAGCCAACTTTTTGTTCAGCTTGGCATAGGCCTCAAATTGGGCTACCACCGTGCGCATGATGGCGCGCGCTTCGGTCAGATTACCCTGATGCGTTGGAATATACTCCGCTTCCACCTGGAAAAAAGGATCCTGCTGCACAAAGCGGGTGATGCGCATGCGCCGACCACCCTCCACCAAAACCTTGACCGTATTGTCTGGCAGTTTGAGCACCTGAAGGATGGACCCCTCGACGCCAATTTCATAGATGTCGGCATCTTCCGGATTGTCCGTCGCAGGGTTTTTTTGGGTAACCAGCAATATGCGCCGGTCTTCTTCCTTCGCGGTTACAGCGTCCAATGCCCGTATCGACCGCTCCCGGCCCACAAACAGGGGAACGATCATCTGCGGGAACACAACAATATCGCGCAACGGCAACACCGCAATCCTGACAGTGTTGTCTGAGACGCTGGGTGACATGCTCATGGTGTGGCCTTTCTCAAGCCTGCGCTTCCATCTGTCGCTCTTCATAGATCAGCAGAGGCTCGGCTTTGTTTTCGATGGCTTCTTGATTGACCACCACTTCCCGGACATCGGGTAGCGAAGGTATGTTGTACATGACATCCAGCAGAACCGTTTCCAGGATGGCCCGCAAACCACGGGCACCCGTCTTGAGCTTGACCGCTTTGGACGCAACCGCTTTGACCGCCTCCGCAGTAAAGGTCAAACGCACCCCCTCCAACTCCAACAATTTTCTGTACTGCTTGATCAAGGCACTCTTAGGCTCTTCCAGGATCCGAACCAGTGCCGCTTCGTCCAGGTCCGTCAAAGTGGCAATGACCGGAAGCCGACCGACAAACTCCGGAATCAATCCGAACTGAATCAAATCCTCAGGCTCAAGCAAGGGAAGCAGATCGTTGATTTCCCGATCACCGGCGGTAAACTTGACCTCGGCACCAAAGCCGATGCCGTGATGCTTGTTGGAGCGACGCTCAATGACCTTGCCCAGTCCGTTAAAGGCACCCCCGCATATGACCAATATGTTGGTGGTATCCACCTGGAGATATTCCTGCTGCGGATGCTTGCGTCCCCCCTGGGGCGGTACGTTGGCAATCGTCCCCTCAATGATTTTCAGCAGTGCCTGCTGTACACCTTCACCCGAAACGTCCCGGGTTATCGAGGGATTGTCCGACTTCCGCGAGATTTTATCGATCTCGTCAATGAACACAATCCCCTTCTGCGCCTTTTCAACATCGTTGTCGGCGGCCTGTAGCAAGCGCAGAATGATGTTCTCCACATCCTCGCCCACATAGCCCGCTTCCGTCAGGGTGGTGGCGTCGGTGATGGTGAAGGGGACATCAAGGATCCGGGCCAAGGTCTGCGCCAGCAACGTTTTGCCCGATCCCGTTGGACCCACAAGCAAAATATTGGACTTGGCGATTTCTACCCCATCCTTGCTGTTGTTTCCTGCGGCCAATCGTTTGTAGTGGTTGTAGACCGCCACCGACAAAACCTTTTTGGCATGCTCTTGGCCGACAACGTGCTCGTCAAGGATTTCCTTGATCTCCTGCGGGACGGGAATCTCTGCCTTCTGTTTTCCGTCGGTGTCGGCTCCCCGCTCTTCCTTGATGATGTCCTGGCAAAGATCCACACACTCGTTGCATATGAAAACAGACGGTCCGGCAATAAGTTTGCGCACCTCGTGCTGGGTCTTGCCGCAGAAAGAACAGTGAAGAACGTTTCCTGACTCCGATCTTTTCTTTGCCATGGTTCCTCTCGATCTGAAAGTGCCACCTTCTCTCTTTCAGGGTTCCGAAAAAGACACCGACTAGTTACTTGTCCGGTGGTGCCTCCCTTTTTTCGATGACCTTGTCCGCCAATCCGTACTCGCAGGCTTCCTGCCCGCTAAGAAAATAATCCCGCTCCGTATCCTTGACGACCTTGCGCATGGGCTGCCCGGTATGTTTGACCAGAATACCGTTCAGGCGTTCCCGAATTTTTGCCATTTCCCTGGCATGGATCTCAATCTCGGTGGCCTGTCCCTGATAACCACCCAGGGGTTGATGGATCATGATACGCGAGTTGGGAAGAACCAAACGTTTTCCCGGGCAACCTGCGGCCAGCAACACCGCCCCCATACTGGCCGCCTGTCCAAGACACAACGTGCTGACATCCGGACGGATGAACTGCATGGTATCATAGATGGCCAATCCTGCCGTGACATGCCCACCAGGGGAGTTGATATACAGGTGTATATCCTTCTCCGGGTTCTCCGATTCCAAAAACAATAACTGCGCTATCACCAGGTTGGCAACGTTGTCATCAATGCTGCCGACCAGAAAAATCAAACGCTCCTTGAGGAGTCGGGAAAAAATATCGTAGGCCCGCTCTCCGCGATTGGTGGTTTCCACCACCATGGGAACCAGATTCATCCACTACCCCTTTCTTCGTTGACAAGATGCAGGATTCAAACCAAAGGACACAGTTTAGCGTAACATCGTGTTTTTCAAGGATAGCCACAAGCCAGAGCCGATGATCAGCTCCAATCCAGCAGGAAGAAAACGCCTCTCGACTAAGGAAGCGGGTGTCAAAGCGGCATTACTTTCCCTCCTCACTTCCACCACCAATCAGCGCATCCAGGCTACAGGGCTGCTCAGTGATGGTGCTATTCTTGATGATCCATTCGACGACCATTTCTTGAAGAACGGAGTGCCTGAGGCCTGCCATTTTATCTTCGTTTTTAAGTACCATACGCAGCACTTCGCCAGCCCGGTCGCCAAAGGCGAGGGTCATTTCGTTCAGTCTTTCTTCCACACGCGTTTTATCTACCACAATATTTTCCTTGGTGGCGATGCTGCTCAACAACAAATCAAGGCGGACCTGGTTGCCGGCGGCCGGCTCAAACAATTTTAGAAGATGGTCATCGCTGGCCCCCATTTTGGACATATCAATTCCACGGGCCTGGTATTCCTGCTTCATCTGGGCCAACATGTTGCGGCGTTCGCGAAGTTCAAGACGGCTGGGAATCTCAAAGACATTGGCTTGAAGAAGGGCATCGTTGACCCCTTTTTCCAGCTTTTTTTCCACCTGTACCCGGGCGTCATCTTCCAGGCGATTCCGGATTACCTCGCGCAGTTTATCGACGCCTCCTTCGGTAACTCCCGCTTTTTTGGCAAGTTCCTCATCCAATTCCGGCAGAAACCGGGTGCGGACTTCGTGAATCCTGCACTTGAAAACAGAATCCTTGCCGGCCAAGTCTTTGTTGCCATAGTCACTGGGGAAAGTGACCTTGACTTCCAAGGCATCTCCCCCCTTGGCCGAAATCAGCTGGTCTTCAAAGCCAGGAATGAACCGACCGCTTCCCAGTTCCAGGGTATATTTTTCCGCTTTGCCGCCTTCAAATGCAACGCCATCAACAAAACCTTCAAAGTCCAGGACGACCTGATCTTCTTTGGCAGCCGGTCTGTCTGCAACGACATCAAAGCGGCCATGACTGCGACGAATCTCTTCCAGAACCTTGTTGACATCGGCTTCAGTGATCTCAACCTTGAGTTGGGTCAGAGATAAGCCCGTGTAGCCTGTTGGCTCGACCTTGGGAAAAATCTGGATCAACGCACTGAGGGTGAAATCTTTGCCGCGTCCAAATTCGCTACGGGAAACCTCGGGGTATTCCACCGGATTAAGCTGGTGCTCTTCCAGGGCTTTGGGAAAATGTTCCCGAAACAGTTGCTCGGCTATGGTACTGGCAACGTGCTCCCCGAACCGGGCCTCCAAAATTTTTCTGGGGACTTTGCCGGGACGGAAGCCGGGAAGGCGCACCGTGCTGGCCAGTCTGGACAACTCCTGGTCCAGGTGCCGATCCACTTCGGCAGCGGGAAGGACAAACTTGATTTCCCGATCAAAGGTCGCTTTTTCTTCTATGGTGACTTCCATGTATTCAGGCTTTGGCTGGTAGTTATTGAGAATCCCAGGATAACTCCCTGGGAAAGGGTTTTGCAACGGGCGAGCATCGACAACAGGCCAACTTTCGCTGAAATAATCCCTTTTCGACCTTTTCCATTGCCGTACTTTTGTTCAATGGCCGACCGAAACGGATCAGGGAACCTGATTTGGATCCTAATGGAGTGCGACTTGAGAAATCTTCAAACACCAAGCCTTGTGGGCAAAAACCAACCTTGGGGGCTTTGTCTCCAAACTTTTTCCGGGGGGGATGTTCCCCCCCTTGACCCCCGTAATCATGCCCAATCGACTTTAAAGAGACGGGTTGGGTATCAGGCGAGAATATCTACGCTGGCCAGATGGGCTCCACCAGGCACGACCGGAGGGGTTCGGGCCGAGCGGGCGTTGGCGCGAATGTCCGCCGAGTCCTCGGGGGGGGTAAAATGGGCACCCCGACTGGCTTCCAGGGTCAGGCCGGCAAGTTTGGGCGGCGTCGTTCTCGGGTCGCGGCTGGCTTGCTGAATTTCGCCCGCTTTGCTCTCGGGGGTGATTCGGGCGTCATGATTGACGGCTTTTGTGCCCTGTGCAAGTTTTCCGAGGTTGCCCGAGAAAAAATTAAGGGTCGGACCATTGTAACTTTGAAGAATAGGATTGGATATGTTTCCGATTGTAGGCATGACGTGCAGACTCCTGGTTTTATTCCGACCGTCGCGACAGCCCCACCGGGGGTGGGCATCCGGGGGCTGGGGAAGAATCGGGTTGCAAAGTACACGACTTGTTGCTTCTGACCGTCCAGGCAAAGGATAAATAAAAAGTTAACGCAAGTCAATATGAATAGCACCCCCCGACCGCGATTCGGTGATCAATCCGGCATGAGGGCCAACAGTCGTTGTAACAAGGGCGGCATGCTACCAGACCCTCATGCAGGAAAGTAGGGGAAACGTGAGAGGGGATTACGATTGTTTCGCTGCCTGCACCGTATTGGCCAGCAACATGGCAATGGTCATGGGGCCAACCCCCCCCGGCGCGGGTGAAATGGCACCGGCACGCTGCTTGGCCGATGCAAAATCGCAGTCTCCACACAGGGAACCGTCATCGAGACGGTTGGTGCCGACATCGATGACTATAGCCCCTTTTTTGATCCAGTCCCCCTGGACGAAGCGTGGTTGCCCGATGGCGGCGACGACGATATCGCCTGCGGCAACGACCTGGTCGAGATGGTGGGTACGGGAATGACAGATGGTTACGGTGGCATGGGCTTGTAACAGCATCAGGGCGACCGGTTTGCCGACAATGTTGGAACGACCGATGATCACGGCGTGTTTTCCAGAGGGATCCATGCCCGCATTTTCGATCAAAGCCATGATTCCCAAAGGTGTGCAGGGGCGCAATCCGGGACTGCCGGTGGCCAGAAGGCCGGCATTTACAGGGTGGAAACCATCCACATCTTTTTCTGGGGAAATAGCCTGGATGATTGTTGCCGCATCAATGTGGTGGGGGAGGGGTAACTGTACAAGAATGCCGTGAATTTTTGGGTCAACGTTGAGTACGGCGATTAGTGACAGCAAGGTTTCCTGGGAGGTGTCTGCGGGCAGTTCATGGGAAAAGGAGGCGATGCCAACATCGGCGCAGGCTTTTTTTTTCATGCGCACATAGACTTCGGACGCTGGGTTGTTTCCAATGAGAACGACGGCTAAACCTGGGACGATTCCTCGGGTTTGGTTCAGAGTTTCGCATGCGACAGCCAACTGTGCCCGGAGATCTCCGGCGATTTTTTTTCCGTCAATGATGTGTGCCATGGTCGTGTCATCCTGTCTGACTGCATGTGGTATCGGGCGTTGTTGGTTGTGATTTTTCTGCAGCGAAACCTGAGGGGGTATCATAACGTTTCAAGCATCGGAAAAACAAAGTTTGCCACGGTGAGCTGAAAAAAAAATTGGCCTGCCGGTTTTGATTACCCGACCTACCCGATTGAAGGCCTGTTTGCACAGGAGGGCACTCGTTATCTGGAATATTTGGGGAGTCTTTGGTTTGGCTTGGTAATTGCTTCATGGTCACTGGATTGTCCATCGG
Organism: Magnetococcales bacterium; assembly: GCA_015660855.1. Lineage (GTDB taxonomy): Bacteria > Pseudomonadota > Magnetococcia > Magnetococcales > UBA8363 > UBA8363. The sequence continues at coordinate 6,515 of JACSDG010000081.1, read as the reverse complement.
GCACAGCCCAAGGCGGAGATTTTCTCCTCCCAGGTTCGTTTAAGTCAACCCGTTTGATTGGGGGGTATCGAAGACATGATGAAACGCAATCGGTTGATTATTCAGGCCACAGTGTCCGCGCTCATGTTGGGGATGATCATGGCGGCGGTCGCCATGGCAAGTCCGGTTCATCGCAAAGGTTGTGAATTTCCTTATCCTGGGGTCGAGGTGTGTTGGGAGGCGACGGCAGGGTTGGGGACCAGCTATGCCCCCTTTGATGAGTTACACATGCTGCCCATCGCCAGGGCGATTGCCGGGCAGGAAGAAATTTTGGAAAAATACACCAGGGATGTCTTTAGACAGTTGCTGCCGGGCAATTTAGCGGAATACCTGGTACCGGAGTGGACTCCCGTCTATAATCTGGAACAGGCACTGAAGTTGAGCCGGGAAGGGGGATGGCCAGCGGTGGTGTGGATTTCCCCGAGGGCGTTGAAAAACAGCAGCACTGCCGGTCCGGGGGTGGTGGACTGGGATGTCTATTTTCTGGCGCGGGGCCAACTGGTGCGAAATTTACGCATACGGGTCTCTTCCAAGCCCCTGGAACGTGATGATATGGTGGAAAAAGGGGTGACCATGGGGACTCTGATGGCCTCTTCGGGGGCCGTTGCTTCGGGCGGGCTTGGTGGCATGGCCGTGGTCATGGGGACTGCCAATGCCAAACCTCCTGAAGCGGGACAACCCATCGAATTGATGACAGAACTTGCAACCAGGCAGCTCCTTTTTCTGGCCCAGTATCCCATTGAGGCATTGAACCTTCCGGGGCAGCCGCTGCCTCCCAGAGACGATGAGCCTGCCATGGACAAGGTTCATGGTTGGTTCAAGAAAACCTTTGCCGCCAAATAACCATAAGGTAAAAAGAGTATGCGTTGTGTTTAAGTCGGTCAAAAATCTGGTATGGGCGTTCGATGCCGAGTGGATTCCCGATCCGCCTGCGGGCAGGCTTCTCTATGGTTTGGCGCAGGATGTGGATGATCGGTCGGTCATGCAGGAGATGTGGCGTCGAAATGGTGCCACCGAGGCCGACCCCACACCCTACCTCAAGACGGTGATGTGTCGTCTGGTCTCCATTGCCGTCGTGCAACGTCAGGTGCATCGCGATGGTCGCACTCTGCTGCGTTTGCTGACGTTGCCAAAAATGGACGCTGACAAAACCGCCGACACCAGTGAACGCCACATTGTCGAGACTTTCCTCGGTGCTTTGGGTGATCGTCAGCCGCAGTTGGTGGGGTTTAATTCTTTAGCCGCAGACCTTAGAATTCTGGTTCAGCGGGGAATCATTCACGGTTTGCATCTCCCTGGATTCGCTCGTCGTCCCAATAAACCATGGGAGGGGGTGGATTATTTTTTCAAGGGGGGTGAGTCGCATGTGGACCTCAAGGACCATGCTGCCCCAGGATGGGGTTCGGGCACGCCGTCACTGCATGAGTTGGCGGTGTTGTCGGGTATTCCAGGCAAAATGGATACCCATGGACATGAGGTGCCGCAATTGTGGCTTGAAGGTCGTCTGGAGGCCATTATCGCCTACAACGAATTCGATGCCTTGACCACCTACCTGATTTGGTTGCGCATGGCATGTTTTGTCGGGCTGATTAACCTAGCCCAATATGAACTGGAGCAAAAGCTGGTGGTCGATCTGATTCATCTGGAGGCGGGTGGCAAACCCCACTTGTTGAAATATCTTGCCGAGTGGGATCGTTTGTCCGGGATTTGTGGTAGGATCGGACAGGCTGGATGATCAAAATCGCTGCCAATGTATTGACGATGGCCCTTATCTTGGTTATTCATGGCGGGTTATGAAAGAAGATCTTGCAATGGAAAAGGCCAACGTGGTCAAACGCCTTCTGGAACATGAAGGTCGGGTGATGCTTTGCCTGGATGCCACCTGCCAGGGGGTGGAGGTACCGCGTCGGTTTGCCACGGATCCGGGGTTGATGTTGGTGATCAACGTCAACATGCCCCAGGCCATTGAAGTTGGTCCCGTGGCTATTGAATCCGAGTTGCGGTTTGGTGGCATACCCCATTATTGCATCATTCCCTACAATGCCCTTTGGAGTGCGTTCAACCCCGATTCGGGGCACGGGGTTTTGTGGCAGGAATTTATTCCGCCGATCATTCGTCACCAACACGGTCTCTATCCCACGGGACCTCTCAAACCTTTGCCCGACGATGACAAATGGCCTTTGCTGGGTAAGGCGGTGGAGTCGGCTCCGGCTCCGTCTGCTCTGCGTGCGGTAGGTCCTTCCCTTAAGGTTATCGAGGGGGACGGGGATGCGCCGCCCCCGGCGAACCATCCGGGCCGTTCCCGGCCCAAGCTTCGAGTTGTCAAGTAGGCCTTTCGGCATCGCTTTAGTTTTTGCTGGGGTTAAGGATTTATTGCCCGAATGGCCGCGTGTCCATGACCAAGGAAAAAGACAAACAACAGTTTTTTTGTGAATCCTGTGGTGCCCAATCGTTGCGTTGGGAAGGGCGTTGTGGGGCTTGCGGTGCCTGGAACACCATCAAGGAGTTTCGTCCCGGTCGCAGCCAGGCGGGGGTTCGGGCCGGGGGGAAAATCGAGCTGGTTCGGCCACGGTTGTTGTCGGAGGTGCAACGGGATCACGCCCATCGGTTGGTCGGGACGGGTTCCGAGCTGAACCGTGTCCTGGGAGGGGGGTTGACTCCTGGTTCGGTGGCTTTGGTTGCCGGGGATCCGGGTATTGGCAAATCGACCTTGCTGATGCAAGCTTTGGCAGGGTTTTCTCAATCCTGGTCGGTGCTTTATGTTTCCGGTGAGGAATCTCTGGAACAGCTTAAACAACGGGCGGATAGGTTGGGATTGCGTGGTGAACGATTTCCGGTATTGATGGAAAATCGTCTGGAGGTTGTGATCCAGGGGGTGGAGGAGACGCAGCCGGAAATATTGGTGGTGGATTCCATTCAAACGTTGGCCAGTGAAACGTCTCCCTCGGCTGCGGGTACGGTCAATCAGGTGCGTGAGTGTGCCGGGCGGTTGATTCATCTTGCCAAGACGCGCAACATGGCCGTTTTTTTGGTGGGACACGTCACCAAGGATGGTCAAATTGCCGGCCCCAGGGTGTTGGAGCACATGGTGGACACGGTGCTTTATTTTGAGGGGGAGCGTGGGCATGACTATCGTATCCTGCGCGCGGTAAAAAATCGTTTTGGCCCTTCCAACGAAATTGGCGTTTTTGAAATGTGTCAAAGCGGACTCAAGGAGGTTGCCAACCCTTCGGAATTGTTTTTGTCGGAGCGTATTCGGGGGGCAGCGGGTTCGGTGGTATTTCCGGGGATGGAGGGGACACGTCCGGTCCTGGTGGAGATTCAATCGTTGGTTGCCCCCAGTGTCTTTCCGCAGCCGCGTCGTAATACCTTGGGTTGGGATCCCAACCGTTTGGCCATGTTGACGGCGGTGCTGGAAAAACGATTGGGATTGGGATTCTATAACCATGATATTTTTCTAAATATTGCGGGTGGCTTCAGGGTTACCGAGCCAGCGGCTGATCTTGCGGTGGCGGCTTCTTTGTTTGGTTCTTTAAAAAATTTCAGCTTGGATTCGGGGCTGGTGGTGGTCGGCGAGGTGGGGTTGGGTGGTGAGGTCCGAGCTGTCAGTCATGTTGCCACCCGTTTGCGGGAAGCGGCCAAGTTGGGGTTTGAGCGGGCTTTGTTGCCGGAAAAAAGCCTGAAGCATGTCGTCGATGTTCCAAAAATGGAACTGACTGCGGTTTCTTCGGTGGAAGAGATGATTCGCCAATTACCATGACACCGGGTGGTGCAGGTATCCGAGTATGCTGAAAAAAAATTGCGGGGGTTAGGGCCTGTTGACATTCGATAATTTGCTGATACCCCCTGGAAAATTATTGAAAGAAAAAAGGGGTCTGGGGGATTTCCCCCAGGGTTTTGACTTTGTTTTTGACTTTAAATAAAAAGCTTCATTCTTCGCCTTTGACTTTGCTTTTGAATTTAGACGAAAACATTTCAGGCTTTGGGTTTTTGATTTAAAGTCAGAATTAAAGATTAAAGCTTTTTATTTAAAGTCAAAAACAAATTCAAATTCAAAAGCAAAACCCTGGGGGCAATCCCCCAGACCCCTTTTTTCTTTTAATAATTTTATTGAATGTCAACAGGCCCTGACAACGGCTGAAAAACATCTCCCCGAACGGGCACAATCCTTTCAAGAGCTATTGCATGGGGGTATAAAATGTTTTAAATAGGGGGGATGGATCGGTGGGATTCAAGTTGGCTGGTTCCTGACTCGGCGGTGTTTCCAAGTGAATGGATTGGATTATTTATTTTTGGCGGTCATGGCATTGTCCGCCTTGTGGGCTTTGTTTCGAGGGTTTGTCCGGGAGATGGTGGCCCTTGTGGGGTGGGTTACAGCCGTCTATCTGGCGGCGGAGTTTTCCGGGCGTCTTGAGTCGTTGATGGGATCATGGGATTTTCTCCCCTTTCCACCTGAATATGTGGCTTCACCAATCATTTTTGTGGTTGTACTGCTGGTCTTCTTCTTGATTGGTCGGTTGACCAAAGGTTGGGTCGCAAGCAAAGGGTTTTCCCTGGGAGATCGGGTAGCGGGGCTGGTTTTTGGTGTGGCGCGGGGTGGTCTGATCCTGATGCTGGCGATTGCCGTCCATATCGCCGTGGGGGCACCTGCGTCCCGGTGGACTGGGGATTCGCTGTTGTATGCCTATGGTAAAAAAGGGATCGTTGCTGCCGCTGATCGCTTTTCAGACTCGGCTTTGGGAACCAAAATGCGGCAGGTGGGTTTGAAAAATTCCGAATAAAATCCCTTAACCTGGCGAACTCCTGATTCAACAATGCAATCGATAACGCCATAACAGGTTTGCGAGTGCCAACTTGCCGTTGGTTGGTGGTGTTTTGGGAGTGGCAGTTCTGACCTTTTCTGGATTATGCCTTTGATCTCCGTAGATGATGACCATTTAAAAGAAGAGTGTGGTGTTTTTGGGGTGTTTAATCATCCCGAAGCGGCCAACCTTGTCTATCTTGGACTCTATGCCCTGCAACATCGTGGGCAGGAGTCGGCTGGTATCGTTTCGGTGGAGGAACGTATCCTCCACACCAGTCGCGGTCGTGGGCTTGTCGCCGATGTTTTTAAGGAAAGTGATCTGGCCAGGCTTAAGGGGCGGCAAGCCATTGGGCATGTGCGCTATTCCACTTCCGGTGGGAGTTGCAGTGCCCGCAACCAGCAACCCCTGGTTGTGGATACCTACCAGGGGGGCATCGCTGTTGCCCACAATGGCAATTTGGTGGATGGGGTCGAGCAGCGCAAGGCTTTAGAAAAACGCGGTTCCATCTTTCAATCGACCATGGATACCGAGGTGATTGTTCATTTGGCGGCCTTGTCGCGGCGGGAGGAATTTTCTGATCGACTGGTGGATGCCCTGTCGCAAGTCCAGGGGGCTTACGCTTTGCTGGCCATGGATGCTCAATGTATCATCGGTGTACGTGATCCTTATGGCATGCGGCCTTTGGTGTTGGGACGCATTGGTGAAGATGGTTGGGTTCTTTCTTCGGAAACCTGTGCGTTGGATTTGATTGAGGCGGAGTTTGTTCGCAACATTGACCCTGGCGAAATGTTGGTGATTTCCAGTGAGGGTTTGCGAACGTTTTCACCTTTTCCTCCCAAAAAGCGGCACTTTTGCATCTTTGAGTATATTTATTTTGCCCGTCCCGATTCGACCATGGATGGGGTGAATATCTATGAATCCCGCAAGCGGATTGGGGCCTGTCTGGCCAAAGAAAACCCTGTGGATGCCGATTTGGTGGTTCCGGTCCCCGATTCCGGTGTTCCTTCAGCTTTGGGGTATGCCCAGGAGATGGGGTTGCCCTTTGAGTTGGGGATCATACGCAACCATTATGTGGGGCGGACTTTTATTGAACCGCAGCAGCAGATTCGTCATTTTGGTGTTAAGATCAAGCTGAATGCCAACCGGGAGCTTTTTCGGGGTAAGCGGGTGGTTTTGGTGGACGATTCCATTGTGCGGGGCACGACGAGCAAAAAAATTGTCAACATGGTTCGTGCTGCCGGTGCTCGGGAGGTGCATATGTGTGTGTCTTCTCCCCCGACGACCCATCCCTGCTATTATGGTATAGATACACCGATTCGGAGTGAATTGTTGGCGGCAAGTCAATCTTTGGAGGAAATGCGGCGTTTTATTGCTGCCGATTCCCTTGCTTTTATTTCTTTGGAAGGTTTGTACCGGGCGGTTGGCGGACAGGGGAGGGGGTATTGTGACGCTTGTTTTTCGGGAAACTATCCCATTCAGTCACCGGAATCTTTGCAAAATCTTCAGCTGACGTTGTTGGATGGGCTGGAGTAGTCGAATCGCCTGAACTGGATTTGTGCGGGGCAAAAATTATTGCGGGGGTCCGGGGGGGATCATCCCCTTACAAGTGTAGGTTTTTTCATATTTCATTGATTTCATTGATAATTGGCCAATCTTCAGGAACTCCGCATC
>JACSDG010000080.1 GCA_015660855.1 Magnetococcales bacterium | reverse complement strand
TTTTGACTTTGATTTTGATTTTACTGCCCCCCAAGGGGGGTCTAGGGGCGCAGCCCCAGGGTTTTGATTTTGTTTTTTTGCCCGCAGGGCATCATGTTCGACTTTTCAAAAGACGGTGAACCGTTCGCTGCGTTCGTTGTAGCGTATCAACAGATACCAAAGCACAAGCACGCCATAGGTGGTGGCCAGGGTTGCCGACCAACTGCCGAGGAGGTCTGGAAGAAACGCCTGAAAGCCCAGGTCGGTGAGGGCCGGAATGGCGTTCAAAAAATCCAGATCGTAGTTGCGTTCGGTCCACCCCGATCTGGATAACAAGGCACTGGCGGTGCTTCCACTCCAGGCGAAGAAGAAAAGGGTGCTGACCATTTTCAGATTTCCTTCCCCCAAACGCCACAGGGTACTGGTGGCGCAGCCACCAGCGAAGACCATCCCCACCCCAAAACTCAAGCCCCCCAGCAACGATCCGGGCCAAAAACTGGGGGGGATGTTTTCATAGGGGGAGAGAAATCCGCGCTGAATGAACATGGCTGCGGGTGGGGTGATCAGGGCGAGCAGCAGCATGACCGCTTTGGCGTGCTGTCCGTCGCCCGTCATGAAGGGTTCACGGATCGCCTTGGAAAAACAGAGTCGGGAACGTTGCAGGACGATACCGATAAACAGTGCGGTCAATACAGTCAGCCCCTGGGTGCCGTAATTTCCGGAATCGCGATAAAGATGAACCCCCCAGGAAACTGCGAGTACGAGCACCATCCAACCCAGCAGGGGGGATATTTTTTTCCAGAAAGGCTGATTACCCAGAGGTGAAGGGGCTTTGCCCCAGGCAAACACCTCCATGGCCCAGAGAAGCAGGCGAACACCTATGGCGGCCCCCGCCATGAGGCCGAGGAGCATCATCCATCCAGAGGGGGAAAAAAACGTCAATGGCGTAAAAAAACCGCCCACGGTACAACCTCCAGCCAGGGCCGCCCCCACCCCCATGAGGCATCCCCCAAACGCCCCGGAAACGTATTCCGCTGGTGGCGGGGGTACCAGGCGATAGCGTCCAGCGATAAGGGCCGACGCCAGGGATCCCAGAATGAGGGCCACATCGCTGATCAAAATTCGCTGTTTAAAAGGCGAGGAAAGTTTTTCCGGGAGACCCAGGATTCCATCCAGTCCGAGGAGATGATTGATGGCGTCTCCCAGATAGCGCAGACCGCCAAAAACCCCCCAATGGGTCGCCCCTGCCATCATCACCAGCACCGCCAGGGCCAGTAGAACCGATCCGAAAAAAGGTGAACAGGTGGTCTGGAACAACGCACGGAGATCTTCATAAAGGTGGCGAAGTTGAGAAATCATGGGCTTGTGGTCTCGTTTAGGTTGTGCATGGCCAATCCGCAATGCGGGGTTAGGGCTTCAAGACGCATTTTCAACTCCAGAGGTGTCAGGGCAATGCCACCCAGGCTGTTGATGAAAAAATGAAAGTATTGTCCTAAAGTTTTTAAAAACCGGTTCAGGTCTTCCTTGTTTTTGACGTAGGGGGTGCAACCGGGCCTCAGGGTGGGGGAATGCAACGTCAAAGAAAATACATTCAATCCCCGCCGTATCAGGGCAACCGTCAGCCGTTCCAGTTCGTCCGGGCTATGGCCCTCGGGCGACAGTCGAATGCGTTCCAGAAGGCGAAAACGGGAAAGAATTCCAGGCAGGCGCAGAGCCGACAAAAGGGGGGTGGAGGCCAAACGATGGAGTCGATGGGCGTGGCGACGCGAAGTGGCCCATCGTCCGACATAGTCACCGGTGGCGGGAAAGGAAAATATCCCCCCCCCTGGGGTGATGCGTTGAGGATGATTGCTGGTGCGGGAAAAGTCGGGACCGTGGCCTGGGCCAAAATCGAAGGGCGGAGAAGGACTCAGATCGATCTCATAGCCCAATTTTTCCAGAATGGCCGGGGTGTTGGGACCAAAGCCATAACGCCCGGCCTTGTAGATTTTTGGCTTTTTGCCGATCACGGTTTGAATCTGGCGGGTGAGCAACGTCAATTTCTCCTCTTCGAGTTCGGCGGGCAGGTTGCCGGGAAACGTGTTGGCAATGGTCAGTTCTTCGATAAAGGGCGGAGAAACCCAGGGGTGAAGATGGGCACCGATCACGGCCCGGCCATCCTCGACAAATTCCTTGAGGGGCAACCATCCCTCCTCTTGAGTGGCGATGGGATAATCCATGACGTAAACCGGGCGGATGCCGAAACGATCACAAATCTCCTGGCTCCGATGAATATCGGCCATGGCGTGCACTGACGTGTTGTCACGAGCAAAAGGGGCTGACCAGTCAAACTCTTCCTCGGTATCGACAACGACAAGGAGTATGGGCGGCGGTGACATGGCGGAACCCTTGAAATGGTGATCATGACGGAAAAAAGCTGGGACCATTGGCCTGGATGGTTGTCGCAGGTTGGTCTCCTTTTAGTGACCTTATCGGTTCAGGGAGACAAAATCTTGCCCAGGATGATGCGTTCATTAAGGGAAGATCATTGACCCGGAGACAACAAGGCACGACAATGCCCGCCGTGGGCTTGGCTCATAGGGTATGGGTATCGAAAAAAACTGGCAAAAAAAATGCGTCGGTTCGGGGGGGGGGGCATCCCATATGCGCTCACGTCGTTAAACGAACTTTAGTTCACACCAACCGATGCTCGAATGGACCAGAAGCTGGGTCGGCATGTATTCATGATACGTATCTTTAAACATTTCATTTCTCGTTGGTCTATTTTTTTATTGGTCGCCGAGAGCCTGGCAGGTGTCCTGGCGGTGTATGTAGGGGTTTGGATCCGGTTCGCCGGAGAAGCACCCGAAGATTACAGCCATGGCCCGGAGCTGCTGATCAGGGCATTGTTTTTCGCCCTGGTGATGATCATGAGCATGGCAGCCACGGGACGCTATCAACGGGTGTTGGATGACGGTTTCAGTGCCGAAGTTCTTCGAGTTGCGGTCAGTTTCATCATCGGGATGGTCGCCCTTGGCCTGTTGTTTTACGTCTTTCCCGATATTTTCATCGGTCGGGGGACCAACGGGTTGGCGATGACATTTGCCTTCGTCATCTTTTTAACGATTCGATGGTTCTTCTACCACTATATCATCGATATTGATGTGCTTAAACGCAAAATTCTGGTGTTCGGTGACGGTGAAAACGCCCGTCTGGTCCATAATCTGGTCCAATCCACCCCTTTTGGTGTCAGCATTGTCGGATGTTGGTCCATCCCTGGACAAATCAGTGCCGTGCCCGACGAAATCATCATCGACAACAGCGAGGATCTTTCCGACTGGGTTGCCAGGAATGATATCGACGAAATCGTCCTGGCCATGGACGCCGGATTTCCCACCATGTACGCCAAGGATATCCTCGATTGCAAAAGCGCGGGGGTAAAAATTGTCGATTTGCCCGGATTTTTTGAACGGGAAAAACACATCATCAACATGGACATCCTGACTCCGGAATGGTGGATTCACAATTCCGACGGGTTGGATCAGGGATCGCGAAAAGAAATTTTTAAAAAAATGTTCGATGTCGCCGTGAGCCTGTTGTTGCTGGCCATCGTCTGGCCCATCATGGCTTTGACGGCATTGGCCATTTTCATCGAAAGCAAAGGTCGTGGTCCGGTCATCTACACCCAGGAGCGTGTGGGTTATGGCGGAAGAGTGTTCAAAGTGATGAAATTTCGCAGCATGCGCACGAACGCCGAGGAGGATGGCATCGCTCGTTGGGCCAGCCGGAATGATGCTCGCGTCACTCGGGTAGGCCGGTTCATCCGTAAATCCCGCATTGACGAACTCCCCCAGTTCATCAATGTCCTGAAGGGAGAAATGAGTCTGGTGGGACCCAGGCCTGAAAGACCCGCCTTCGTCAATGTATTGAAAAGAAAAATTCCCTACTACAGTGAAAGGTTGCGAGTCAAACCGGGCATCACCGGTTGGGCCCAGGTCCGCTTCGGTTACAGTGCTTCCGAGGATGATGCCGCTGAAAAATTAAAGTTTGACCTTTACTACGTCAAAAACCACAGCCTGTTTTTGGACATGCTGGTTCTGATTCACTCCGTCGAGGTTGTCCTTTTCGGTTCTGGGGCTTCGGCACCACTCAACCAGGAAAAGAAGATCCCCTGAGAGGGAATGAACTGTACCCGCCGCCGTATTTACGGTATGGTTGGGCTGTCGGGGCGGTCCGTCAACTTCAAGGCAATTTGCTCGGTCCGTCCACCCTTGTGGCGTGGGTACTCCCAGGTCACTCACTTAAATAAAGATTGAATTCATCCTGGTTATGCAACAGGAATCCGGACTACGCGACTTTTACTTCCAGGTCATCATTCATTTGCGCGGCATGTGGCGTCACCGCTGGCAAATGGTGTTTTCCGCTTGGTTTGTTTGCATTGCTGGATGGGTATCCGTGGCGTTCATGGAAGACCAGTACGTCGCCCGTGCCCAGGTGCAAATCGACGATCCGCGCGAAAACATTTCCCAGTTTCTCGAAACAGAATCGGTCGCCATGGATGTGACCCGCGAGGCCAAGCGCATTCTTAACCGCCTGCTTGAGCGCGACAACCTTCTCAAAATCATCCGCGAAACCGATTTGGCCTTCAGGGTTTCCAACGATGTCGAGAAAGAGACCGTCTTGCGGGAACTGCGGGCGCAACTCGTCGTGAAACAAGCCTCCAACAACATCTACCAGATTATCCACAGGCATTCGGAAGCCCGATTGACGCAACAGGTGGTGGAGGTTTTGCTCAACAGCCTGCCTCTCGACAACGTCAAGGAGTATCGGGAGGACAATGCCCGCACCGCTGAAGAATTTCTTGGTCGGCAGGTCAGTGACTTTGAACGCAAGGTGATCGATGCCGAACGCCAACTCAGGGAATTCAAGGCCAGAAACATGTTGGTTCTTCCCGGGAAGGATGGCGGATACTACGAACGGATGCACGCCATGGTCCAAAAGATTGAGGAGGACGAAGGGACTCTGAAAGAACTGGGAAAACGGGAAGAGGAGATGATGCGGCAGTTGGCGGATATGACCAACTCCAACATATCCCCCACGGCGGAGGTTGATGGTCGCATTGGGGAACTCAATACCCAGCTTGGCGAACTTTTTGAAAAGCATTACGTCAAGAATGGCGTCAAAATGCGCCTCTACACCGAGAACCATTCCGAAGTCATGTCGTTGCGCAAATCCATCGAATTGCTTCAGCAACAAAAAAAAGAGATCACCGAACGTCTGCGTCATGAAGCGGAAAATCCCGACCGGTGGGAATTGGAATCCAATCCCATTTATCGCCGCCTCAGGACTTCCATCAGCGAGTTGGAGGTGGAAAAGGCTTCGGTGCAGTCGCGCCTGCTGGAGTTAAAGCAAAAGCTGGCCAAGCTTAAGGAGATGGAAAACTCCATTCCCAACATAGAAAACGAAATGTTACGTTTGCAAAGTTATCTGGAAATGTCGAAGAAAAAAATGCTCTCCATGCTGGACAAAGAGGGGTCGGCCCGTTTTTCAGGAGATATTGCCGAGGGCTTGAGTCGCTACGTTCATTTCAAGGTTTTGGAACGTCCCAGCTTACCTGATCGCCCCGTTGGACCCGACCGGGTTCTGTTTTCTTCCGTGGTATTGGCGGGAGGGTTATCCGCAGGATTGGCCCTGGGGTTGTTCCTGACGGTCATTCGACCTGTTTTTGACAGTCCAGCCTCTCTGAGAAAGGTTCTGGGTTTACCGGTTTTGGGCATGGTTTCCATGGTGGACGAGGGTCTCAGCAACCGATGGAAAAGTTCCAATCCATTCTTCTTTCTTGTATTTTTTGGTATTTTTGCAAGTTTTCTGGCCGTCGTCTATGTCGGTGGCAGATTTTGACGTATCTTCCAACCAACGGGGCATCATCAGAACAACCATACAGTCCCTCCTCTTTTTTGAAGGTTGAAACTACCTTCTAAGTCGTAAGATCAAAGCCATACTTTCCTCTGTTGACAAGGGGAGGTGCCAGGACATACGGTGGAGCCGTGGAGTTGTCGTTGGCATAGACCGCCCTTCCAGGAATCAGCACCTATGACCGAAATGCAGGTTCGAAAAAAAGTTGTTCTGGATTTTGAAAAGCTGCGATCCCGTGGCGTTTTGACGCCCGATTCCGGACGCAGTGTGGTCGCCGAAGAATATCGTGTCATCAAACGGCCCTTGTTGCTTGGAGGCTTGGGGGGGGAAGGGGATAAAAATGATAAACGCAAGAAAAAAATGATTATGGTGACCAGTGCCTTTCCCAAAGAGGGAAAGACATTTACCGCCATCAATCTGGCCATGAGCTTGGCTGCGGAAATGGATTCGACGGTTCTGCTGGTGGATGGGGACGTAGCCAAGCCATCGGTGGCACGCATCCTTGGCTTCAAGGCCAAGGAAGGATTGATCGACTGTTTGCTGAACAAGGTTGATAACTTTACCGATGTCCTCATCCGCACCAATGTTCCCAAGCTGATGATCCTCCCCTCGGGACGTCGGCATCACCATGCCACCGAATTGTTGGCCAGTGAAAACATGCGTCTGTTGCTCAACCAGATCATGGAGGATCCCGACCGGATCGTCGTGTTTGATTCACCACCGTTGCTGGTCACGACCGAGGCCCGGGAACTGGCCCGCAACATGGGGCAGATTGTCATGGTGGTGGAGGCGGAACGAACTCCCCAGTTTGCTGTCAAAGACGCCCTGCAGCAGTTGGATAACCTGGAAATTGTCGGTTTGGTGCTCAACAAAATTCGCAAACGTTCCAGCGGTGGATACTATTATTACGGCTATGGTGGTTACGGCGGCTATGGTGGCTATGGCGGCTATGGCGGCTATGGCGGCTATGGTTCGGAGGAGCCTAAAACCAAACGGGGTTGGGTCCGGCGTCTTTTTGGTTTGTAGGGGGACACCGCAAAAAATGAAATGGTTCAGGCCGATGAGTGACTTATGAACGCCCCGGTTTTGTGCGTCGTCGGAGCACGCCCCAACTTTATAAAAATGGCGGCAATCCTGCCGGCCCTGGCTGCCTTGCCAACCCCGCTGGCAACTCGATTGATCCATACCGGGCAGCACTATGACCCGGCGATGAAGGCGACGTTTTTCCAACAGTTGGGAATTCCCGAACCCGACCTGGATCTGGAAGTCGGCTCGGGGACCCACGCCGTACAAACAGCTCGGATCATGTGCCGCTTTGAACCGGTTATCGAAACCCATCGTCCTGTGGCCGTGTTGGTGGTGGGAGATGTCAACTCCACCATAGCCTGTGCCCTGGTGGCGGTGAAGATGGGGATACCGGTGATTCATGTGGAAGCGGGTCTGCGCAGTCGTGATCGCAAGATGCCCGAAGAAATCAACCGCATCCTGACCGACCAGCTTTCCGATTTTTTGTTTACCACCGAACGTAGTGCCGAAAATAATCTTGTAGCCGAAGGAATTGAACGAAAACGGATTCATTTTGTTGGCAATGTCATGATCGACACTTTGTTGCGGTTGCTGCCCCAGGCTCCGACAGTGGCTGAGGTTGTTCAGACAAGGCATCCCGGAGTCTGGCCGGCCTTCACTCAGGAAATGGCCTTTGGATTGGTAACCTTGCATCGCCCCGCCAATGTGGACGATCCCCAAACCCTTAAAGAGTTGATGCTTTGCCTGGCGCAACAGAGCAAAAAACTGCCGATGGTGTTTCCAGTGCATCCGCGTACCCGGCAGCGTATTTTGGACGCAGGACTCAACGAGGTACTGGCTCGATCGGATGTGATTCTTTTGCCGCCGGTGGGCTATATGGAAATGCTGGGTCTGATGAAATCGGCCAAGGTTATCCTGACCGATTCGGGTGGCGTACAAGAAGAATCCACAGCCCTGGGATGTCCCTGCCTGACGTTGCGCGACAATACCGAGCGTCCCGTTACCGTCACCGAGGGGACCAATACGGTCGTCGGTCGGAATCCGGAAGTGATCGCATCCGCCCTGGATGAAATTTTGGCCACCGGAGGAAAAGCGGGGCGAATCCCCGAACTTTGGGATGGAAAAGCGGCCCAGAGGATTGCCAGTCTGTTGGGAGAGGCCCTGAGATAAGGCTCCATGATCCAAACTGGAACAAAAACTTTGCCCTTGGTCAATGCCTTCACGGTGGATGTGGAAGATTATTTTCACGTCGCCTTGTTTGAAAGGCATGTTGCCAAAGATCGTTGGGCCACCATGGAACAACGTGTGGAAAAAAATACCGATCGCATCCTGGCCATGCTCGGACAAAAGGGAATTTGCGCCACCTTTTTCATCTTGGGTTGGGTTGCCCAACGTTTTCCCGATCTGGTCCGGCGTATCGCCACCCAGGGACATGAGATTGCCAGTCACGGTATGCAGCATGTGCGGGTAACGCAACAATCGCCCGAGGAGTTTTTCCAGGATGCCCTTGCATGCAAACACCTTCTGGAAAATATCAGTGGACAACCGGTCCTTGGCTATCGGGCCTCGACCTATTCCATAGGTCGTGACAACCTGTGGGCCTTGGACGCGCTGGCCAAGGCGGGATACGGATACAGCTCCAGTATCTATCCCATCCGCCATGATCTTTATGGTTGGCCCGAAGCCCCCAGGTTTGCATTTCATCCCCGTCACGGTGGCACGGAGGGTGACGGTCTTTTGGAGATTCCCGTTTCAACCCTGGAATGGTTTGGTCATCGCGTCCCTTGTGGTGGTGGCGGTTATTTTCGTTTGTACCCCCTGGCGTTCTCCCTTTGGGCTTTACACCACCTTAACGTCAAAGAAGGAAAAAGCGCGGTATTTTTCCTGCACCCGTGGGAACTGGACCCTGGACAACCACGACTGAAAAATTTACCGATGAAAGTTCGTTTTCGGCATTATCTGAACCTGGAGAAAATGGAGGCCAGGTTGGAACGATTGCTGGCGTCGTTTCGGTGGGATCGGATGGATCGGGTGTTTGCAGACAGGCTTGGGGTGGAGAAAAAAATATGAGTCAAACCTGTGCCGGGGTGACCGTCCGCGCTTTGCAACCTCAGGATGTTGCGGCGTGGGACCGGTTTGTGCTCAAAATGGATCAGGCCACCTTTTTTCACCGATCCGGCTGGAAACAGGTGTTGGAAGAGGCGTTTGGCCACAAAACCTACTATTTGTTGGCCGAGGCCGACGGTGTCATCGTGGGCGTGTTGCCGTTGGGAAGAATTCATAGCTTGTTGTTTGGTGATGCCCTGATCTCCACCCCTTTTTGCGTCTACGGTGGTATTGTGGCGGTCGATGGTGCTGTGGCCATGGTGCTGGAGCAGGAAGCGGTGAGTTTGGCGCACCGTCTGGGGGTCGATCATTTGGAAATGCGCGCCACCGCTCCCGTGCATCCTCAATGGTTGACCAAGGATCTTTATTGCACCTTTAAAAAAACAATTTTCCCCGACGCCGATGCCAATCTGCGTGCCATTCCCCGCAAACAACGCGCCGAGGTGCGACGTGGAATCAGCAAGGGGCTGACCGGGATGGTGGACCATGCGGTTGAAACGATTTGTTACGATATCTATTCGGAGAGTGTCCGCAATTTGGGAACGCCGGTTTTTCCCCGACGTTTTTTTTCCGTACTCAAAAAAGTATTTGGTGCCGATTGTGACGCCTTGGTGATTCGGCAGCAAAAACGCCCGGTGGCGGCGGTTTTAAATTTTTATTTTCGTGACCAAGTGCTTCCCTATTATGGCGGAAGCATTGCCGAGGGGCGCGAATTGGGGGCAACTCCTTTCATGTATTATGATCTCATGAACCGTGCCGCCGGGGAGCGTGGTGTACGGGTGTTTGATTTCGGTCGCAGTAAAGTTGGTAGCGGACCTTATGATTTTAAACGATACTTTGGCTTTGAGCCGCAAGCCTTGCACTATGCTTTTCATTTGGTGCGGGGGACAGACATGCCCAACATCAGTCCCAACAATCCGAAATACCAGATGTTTATCCGTCTGTGGAAAACACTGCCTTTGGGGTTAAGCCGACGGCTTGGACCGATGCTCGCGAAAAATTTGGGTTAAAGAAAAGGTAAACATCGCAACACTTCTATCAAGAGGGGACACAAACTCATGAATACCTCGGCATCGTGCGGGGGCAAGACCCCCTGCGTGGCCCTGGTACGACAGCGTTACACCCCGTTCGGCGGGGCTGAACGGTTTGTGGACCGGGCTGTGGAAACGTTGGCACGGCAAGGGATGACCGTTACGGTGGTTGCGCGGCACTGGCACAATGACAACGGTGAAGGTGCGGGGTGCGATCCATTCCATCTGGGAAGGCTGTGGCGCGATTATGGTTTTGCCCGCTGTGTGCAACGCCAATGGTTGGGGCGACCAGGATGGGTGGTGCAATCGCATGAACGCATTCCCGGATGCAACCTGTACCGCGCCGGAGACGGGGTACATGCCCAATGGTTGTACCATCGCGCCCGGGTACAAAATCCGCTGCAACGTACAGCCATCATGCTCAATCCCTATCATCGTTATCTGCTGGCCGTGGAGCGGCGAATGTTTGGTCATCCGGACCTGCGTGCCGTCATATGCAATTCGTGGATGGTCCACGGCGAAATCAAATCCTGGTTCAATGTCGCCGAAGATAAACTTCATGTCATTCATTCGGGCGTGGATACAGATATTTTTCACCCCCAATTGGGAGAAAAGTACAGGCGGGAGATACGCCGGGAGTGGGGTATTCCCCCGCAAGCCACGGTATTTTTGTTTGTGGGGTCCGGATATGAACGCAAGGGATTGTCAACCCTCATTCGGGCCATGACGACGGCCAAAGAAGCCTGGCTCATGGTGGTTGGACGGGATGCCCGGGAAAAGGCATTCAAAGGCATGGCCCAACGGTTACAGGTTTCGGATCGAATTTGTTTTGCGGGAGGGCGGGAAGATGTCCGACCGTTTTATGGTGCTGCCGATGCGGTGGTCCTGCCCACCTTGTATGACCCCTTTCCCAACGTCGCCTTGGAAGCCATGGCCTGTGGACTTCCGTTGGTGACCAGTCATCAATGCGGAGCGTCGGATTTTCTCAAGGATGGGCAGGCGGGTCTGCTTTGCGATGCCCTGGATGCGGTTGCCTTGTCGGCGCACCTTTGCGACCTGATGGATGCAAAACAACGCCGCTTGTTGGGACAACAGGGGCGTCTCCTAGCCGAAACTCTCACATGGGAACGAATGGGAGCTCAACTAGACGCCTTGTACAGAAAATTTTTTCTTGGAAACAATTCCCTGTGAACTCCCCTTATTTTTCTTGACGGGCGCGGTGACCCAAGGTTTTCAGGAAAGCCAGTAAATCCATACGGTCGAAATCATTCTCAAACCCAGTAAAGGGTTCGTAGTGGCCCGTTGAGGCCAATACGGCACGGGTTGCTTCCAAATCCTTGCCATGGTCAGGGGATGAGTGCGCAGAAGGCATCCCTGGATCCCAGGCACTCATGCGATTATTGGGAAACAGTTCCTGAGGGTTTTTGAGGAACAGGTCAAGATTGGCATCGTCCCAAACAAAGTCCCCTCTTTTGACGCGTCCCGCAACGGAGGGAGAATAGGTAAAATCGACGATTTGCCCCAATGGCCGTTTGTAGATGCCCCACAAGGGGGGGGCGTGGCGGATGGTTGCGGCTGGGGTCAAATCGTGGCATGGGGCACAGTGTATCTCGGCAATTTTTGCACCGTTGCCCGGTTCCGGACTGTCATCGCAAGCCGAAAGCCACCCGGAAATGACCAGAGCACAAACAATCGATCTCCACCCTTTCACATCAGCCCCCTCTGACGGATGAATGCTTCCTATGGCAGTGATCCTGACACGAAAAAATGAGCTTTTCCATCAAAATCGATAGAACAACTACTCTTCGATCGGGGGATTGGGAGAGAAATTATCGAAAGATTATGAATTAAGGTAAAGACAAAGACATCCATGGATCCGGGGGAAAGGGGGGAGAAAAAGAGCTTGATGTCTAAACGGGGTCGGACGATAAGGAAGAATCGAGTCCAGGACAGTCTGGACATGGAGAAAGGTTGTATCAATCGACGACTGTAAACAGCTAGCTTCAACAGGGAGTGAGGCCCATGAAAAGAAAGATGAGGAGATCCGCCTTGGCACTTTTGGCGGTCTTGGCTCTGGCGACGGCAACCATGGGTTTCGGCCCTCGCGCCCAGGCCCATGATCTGGTATCGGCGGCCGCAGAGGGAACCAGTGCTCTGGCAGACATTGTTGTTGCGACGACCCGATTGGTGACGGTTCCGGTATTTTTTGTACTGGGCTTGCATCCACACCCCGTGGTACATCCCCAACCCGTCCCCGTGGCCGTAGCCCCGGTCGGTCCCCCGCGTCCCTTTGCGGTGGCCACGCCCGTTGTGCGTCCCATGTACGGCGGATATTACGCCCAATAGAATAGCACCTTCCCCCCGACTCCCTGCCTGGTGACATCGTAGGACCCCAAGGTGTCACTAGGCGGCGGAGGTTCAACGGCCCATTAGACTTTGACCCAAAGGCCAAAACCATCCGTCGTGCCCCCCTGGTGAGATGAGTTGATTGTTTTGGCAGGGTTTGAGGGCAAACCCAGCGAGTATCAACTGGGCGAACCCTTTCCCGCAGGGGAGGAAAGCAGGGTGGTTGATTTCCTGACAATGCTGGATAATGTTTCTGGCATCGTCCACAAGCGTGCGGTCGCAGGCGCAGGATCCCATTCCCCCAGGCCGCAAATAGCACAGATCATGGTTGCGACAGGCCGCGTCAATGGCTGAGATGGGTGGCTGGTCCCATTGGTTGATATCTATTCCGCAAAAGTTGCCGTGCTGAAGTATTCCCTGCGCCGGTTTGACCCAGGCAAGGCATGCCACGGCCACCAACGCCGCCAAAAAATGAAATGGTTTCATTCCCACACGCATGGACAGTCTTCGTTGACGCCAAAAGGTGACAGATAGCGTTCTTTTCTGGAATTCGGGCTGATGTCAGCACAGTCCAGCCTAAGTGAATGCAATTTTAAAACCAACACCAAACTGACATGACAGTTTTCTCGTAACCGTTCACCCTCCCCTTTTGACAAACGTCATCCCCGCGAAAGCGGGGATCCAGGGAAGTCCCGCAAATCCTAGATTCCCGCTTTCGCGGGAATGACGGGGTCTGAATGGTTACGTTTTCTCCTGGAGGGTAGGACACTTTTTGGGGATGCTCAGTTTGCCATAATGGATTATAGTGGCGATGGTGGCTTGTTCGTTATCACTGGTTTTCCGTCCAGAGGAAAACGGAGATTCGGCGCAAAAATTTCTCCTAACGTGAGATTCAAAGGAGTTTGGCCATGTCTTTTTTCGGCAATCCCCGACTGAAAACCCGCTTTGTTCTCATGCTGCTTCTTCCTCTGGCCGGTTTGCTGGCGTTTGGCTTGCTGGGTCTCATGGAAAAACGCAACGTTGCGTCCAAAATGAGCGATATGGAGCAACTGTCCGGCTTGGCGGTTCAACTCAGTGCCATGGTGCATGAAACCCAGAAAGAACGAGGGATGACGGCCGGCTTTCTTGGCAGTAAAGGGGAGAAATTTAAAACGGAACTTCCGCAGCAGCGGGAACAAACCAACAAAAGCTCAAGCGTGGTTCGGACCCGCCTCCAGACTGGGGACATCGGAAACCTGGGTAAAGATTTTTCTTCGGTGTTGAATGAAGCCATGGGACTGTTGGATGGTTTGGACGATATTCGTAAGCGGGTGGATGGTTTGAATATTGCGGCAGACGACGCCATCGGACATTACACACGCATGAATGGTCGTTTCATCGATGCCATTGGCGAGATGTCCAAACTGGCGGTGGAGGATTTAGCGGCATCGACAACGGCTTATGTCAATTTTTTGCTGGCCAAGGAAAAGGCAGGCATCGAACGGGCCGTGCTTTCCAACGCCTTCGCCCGCAATACTTTCGGCCCTGGGGCATTTCGAAGATTCAGTGCCCTGGTGACGGAACAGGAAACCTATTTCCGGGTATTTTCCACCCTGGCCACAGAGGAACAAAAAGCTTTTTTCAAACAAAAGCTTGAATCATCGGCAATCGTCGAGGTCGCGAAAATGCGCGATTTGGCTTTTGCCAAAGGAACGGCGACGCAAAAAACTGGACACCTCATCGGTATTCTCAACGCGCTGGGTTACGGTGGAACCATCCATCATTTTAAAAATTTGGTGTTGCGCCACGGATCCCAATCCAATGAACCTTTGTCGCTTGCCATGGCCGAGGCCAATCGCCAGGTGGATGCTTTTCTTGCCTTGAGTGATGTTACCGCCGAAGAAAAACAGTCACTTGGCGTAGTCAGGTCCACCCTGGAGCAGTATCGCGCCGGGATGGAAAAGGTGACTGCCATGGCGAAAACGGATGCGTTAAGCCCCGTCATGGACCAGACGGTGACGGTCGATGATACCGCAGCCATTGCCGCCCTTGGCAAACTTGTTTCATCGACGGCCACAGGGAATTTTGGGGTTGATTCCGCAGTCTGGTTCAAGACGGCGACAGAAAGGATAGAGATTCTCAAGGAGGTTGAGGATCGTCTTTCGGTCGATCTGGCGGGAAAAACCAAGGCTCTCCGGGATGGGGCCGTGCAGGGGCTTGTGGGATATACCGTAGTCACGCTGGTTGTCAGCGTATTAGCCATGCTGTTGGGAGTATTTTTTGCGCGTGACATTTTAGGGCAATTGGGAGGTGAACCCTCCGAGGTGATGGAGATTGCCACACGGGTTTCCCAGGGCGATTTAACGATCCGTTTTGATACCAGCAGTCCTCCCCGAGGTGTTTACGGAGCCATGGCCACCATGGTGAAGAATCTGACGGAGATCATCGGCACGGTCCAGACCGTTGGTGCGGAATTGACCACTGGCAGTCAGAATGTCAGTGAAAACGCGATGCACGTTGCGCAGGGGGCTACAGAGCAGGCGGCTTCGGTGGAGGAAACTTCTGCGGCGGTTGAGCAGATGACATCCAACATTCAGCAAAACACCGAAAATTCGATCACGACAGAGGAATTGGCGCGAGACGCCGCCAAGGATGCCGATGCCAGTGGTGAAGCGGTGAAGCATGCGGTCGGGGCCATGAAACAGATAGCCCAGAAAATAGGGATCATCGAAGAAATAGCCCGCCAGACCAATCTTTTGGCTTTGAATGCGGCCATCGAGGCGGCGCGGGCCGGGGAGCATGGGAAAGGTTTCGCGGTCGTTGCTGCCGAGGTGAGAAAGCTGGCCGAACGTAGTCAAGTCGCGGCCGGAGAGATTGGAGGTTTATCGGCATCGAGTGTTGATGTTGCCGAGAAAGCCGGAATAATGTTGGCAAAGCTGGTCCCGGATATACAAAAGACGGCCCATTTGGTTCAGGAGATATCCAATTCCAGTCGCGAGCAAAGTCAGGGGGCCGACCAGATCAACCAGGCTATTCAGCAACTCGACCAGGTCATTCAGCAAAATGCCGGGGCCTCCGAGCAGTTGTCTTCAGCGGCTTCGCAACTGGCCAATCATGCACAAGAGTTGGAAAGGGCCATCACCTTTTTCAAGGTTGGTTGATGGGGTTTTTCTTGATGTATCGGCAAAACAAAGTTTAGCAACAAAAATTATTGCGGGGGTCCGGGGGGGATCATCCCCCCCGGCGGAGGGCAGCCCACAAGGTTTTTCTTTTGATTTTGACTTTGATTTTGATTTTACTGCCCCCCAAGGGGGGTCTAGGGGCGCAGCCCCAGGGTTTTGATTTTGTTTTTTTGCCTGAAGGGCATCATGTTCTCCTCTTTCTTTAAAGAAAGCCCCCCCCCTTGGCGATCAACCAGCCTCTCCCAATACAGCTCCATGAACTGGTCAAAAGGCTCTTCCCCATAGGACGAAGCCTGACCGGAAATGGCGTTCGCGAAAGTCTGGGCATCATCAAAGAGTTCCTGCCAAACCTTGTGATCCACGAAGTCGCCAGTGGCACATCTTGTTTTGATTGGATCGTCCCCGAGGAATGGAACATTCGCGAGGCCTGGATCGAGGATCCGTCCGGAAAGAAGATCATCGATTATAAAGATAACAACTTGCACGTTGTCGGCTATTCCGTTCCCATAGACCAGATCATGCCTCTGGAAAGATTGCAATCCCATCTCCATTCACTGCCCGAACAACCACAGGCCATCCCTTACGTAACCAGCTATTATCAGAGAAACTGGGGTTTCTGTCTGACCCACACCCAAAGGATGAATCTGCTACCGGGAAATTATCGGGTGGTCATCGACAGCGAACTTGGTCCGGGATTCATGACTTTTGGTGAGTTGATCCTGCCGGGGACAACTCCGCAAGAAATTTTGTTTTCCACCAATATTTGTCACCCCTCCATGGCCAATAACGAACTCTCAGGGCCATCGGTGTTGACATACCTGGCCCAATGGTTACTGGATAATAAAAATCTTCGTTACAGTTATCGAATTCTGTTTCTTCCAGAAACTATTGGCTCTATTTATTATCTAAGTCAAAATCTTCGTTATCTTCAAGACTATTGCGTTGGCGGTTTTGTGGTATCGTGTGTTGGCGATGCCAGGTGTTATTCCTACATTCCCTCAAGTTCCGGCGACACGTTGGCCGACCGAGTGGCTCTGCACGTCCTGAAACATCATGCAAAATTCTTCCATCATTACAGTTTTCTTAATCGAGGCAGCGACGAACGTCAATATTGCAATGCCAGGATCGAGTTGCCTGTCGTCTGCATGATACGATCCGCCTACGGAAAATATCCAGAATACCATACCTCCCTGGACAATCTTGACCTGGTCAGTCCCGAAGGTCTATACGGTTCCTATCAGGCGTTCCAATATGCTATTACCTGTATGGAAAATAACAAAACCTGGAGAAATACCGTTCTGTGTGAACCGCAATTGGGCAAACGTGGCCTGTATCCAACACTTTACGCCCGAAACAAAGGGGCATACACTCAGAACATGCGGCATATTCTGGTCTATGCCAACGGGAAAAGGGATCTTCTCACCATCGCCGGACTGATCGATCAACCTCTCTGGGAGCTGCTTCCCATCATTGATGATCTGAAACGTCATGGACTCATCGAAGATGTTACCATCGTTAATCAGTCAGGGATCGAGAAATGTGAACGGGATTGAACCCTATGACGCCATTTCCAGAGTTCTGCACGATGACGATAAACGAATCGTCATCTATTCGTCCCTGATCCATTTTCGCCTTCCCTGGGAACAACTTAAATGGCCACTGATGGGGGCGTTGCGACGCTTGATCGCTCAGGGACGTACCTTGATCATCCCCGCATTCACCCTCAGCTTTTGCCAGGGCAAGTCCTATCATCATCTCCGCTCACGTTCGGAGACCGGAATCCTGGCCGACTGGTTTATGGAACTGTTTGAAAGTCGCCGTAGCCCCCATCCCATCTACTCCTTTGTCATTGCCGGTCCCGATCGCGACCGAATGCTGACTATTCAAGGCCAAACCACCTGGGATTCAAGTTCTATTTTTGGTTTTTTTTACAGGGAAAACGTTCGTTTTGTCATGCTCGGCGTCGATGCCGCCGTCTGCACCCAGATCCATTACTACGAAGAGGAAGCCCAGGTTCCCTACCGATTTTATAAACAATTTTGTGGCCGGGCCGATTTTGGTCAGGGAGAGGTGGAAACTTGCGCCACCATGTTTGTCCGCCGCATTGATTGCGTGGGGAGAGTTCAGCTCAAGGTTGTCAACGAACAACTCTTGGAGAAGGGATTGACCGACCGCCATTCCTGGCAGGGCGGGGTGATCCAGTCTTTTCATTGCCAGGATCTGGCCCGTGTTACTCGGGATCTTCTGCGTGCCGACCCGTTCATATTTTTGGGAAGCCAACGGGTCGAAGCGCGGCATGCCATCCAGGTCAAAGAAAAGCGGCAAACCTCACCCTCCATTAAAATAGCCCTTCTGGCTAGTCACAATCTGGAATTATTGAAAACCTCCCTTGAAACCGGGCTGGGACAGGGCATTTCCGATCAGGAAATACAATTGTTCACTCCTCCCATAGGCCAGCTTTACCGGGAGATGATCGAGTCCGATTCGGCACTCTCTCGGTTTCATCCCGATTTTGTCTTTTTCACCGAACGATTAGAGGATATTTTTCACCTGCATGCCCTGGTCCCCGGTCTGGGCAAGGATCTTGAACCTCTCAAAAACTACCTGGAGATGCTACGTCAGTTCGCTGATCGCCTGAACGGAGTGGCGTTTGTCAACCGGTTTACGACCGCCACCATCCCGGTGGACGGGGGGGCCGATTACCTCAACCCCCAGGGAGTTCATCTCCTGGTTGCAGAAGCCAACCGTCTTCTCGAAGCGTCCGTTTCCACCATGAAAAATGTGTTTGTTTTTGATATACACCAAACCATTATAGAATTTTCTGGATCTGAAGTTAACGATCCACGTCTTTGGTTTTTGGGTAGGTTTCCCTATTCCCAGCCCTTCTCCACGCTTTTGGCCGAGCGTTATATGGGAGTGATCCTGGCCATGACCGGGCGCACCGCCCGCATGCTGGTACTGGATCTGGACAACACTCTGTGGGGGGGCGTGTTGGGCGAAGAGGGTCTGAAGGGTCTTGCCCTGGGAGGAGATTATCCTGGCAATGCTTTTCTGCATTTTCAAAAAACGATCCTCCAGTTGATGCAGCGAGGTATTGCCCTGGCTGTGGCCAGCAAAAATGATGAAAAGCACGCCCTGGAAACGCTGAACAGCCATCCGCACATGGTCATACGCCAACAACATCTGGCAGCTTGGCGCATCAATTGGGAGGAGAAGTGGCGCAATGTCCTGGAAATGGCCAATGAGGTGGGACTGGGATTGGAAAACATTCTTTTTGTAGACGACAATCCTGGAGAAAGGGCAAGGATGCGAATGAATCTTCCCGCAGTCAAGGTTGTTGATCTCCCGGAGGATCCGGCACGTTATGCACAGACCCTTCTGGCCCAACCGTGGCTCGCCTGCGTGCAACTGACCCAGGAGGATCGCAGTCGCGCCAGCCGGTATGTCGCCAAGAAAAAGATGGCTCTGGAAAGCCAGGGATTTACCAATCATGAAGAGTTTTGTGCTACCCTGGCCCCCAAGCTCCACATTGTCCCCCTGAGCACGGAGACCATGGCCAGGGCGGTGCAACTCATCCATAAAACCAACCAGTTCAACACGACGACCCGGCGTTTTACCCAGGTTGAACTGGAACTTATGATCCATCAGGACCATGAAGTGCTGGTGCTGGGATTGGAAGATCGATTTTCAGAGTTTGAGAACATCGGATTGGCCGTCCTTCGTTGGGGTCATCCTGCCCCCGAATGTCTTGCTATTGAATTGTTTCTCCTCTCCTGCCGGGTACTGGGACGGGGGATTGAAAGTGGATTTCTGGCTTGGTTGGCGGACCGATCCCAACGCCGGCATGCCAAAAAGATTCTCGGTCGGATCGTCCATTCCGAGCGCAATACCCCGGTCCGTGACCTATACCGTAAACACGGCTTTGTTCCTGCGGGCGAGGAAGGAATATGGGAACTGATTCCTGGTCCGGAGAATCCCAAAATACCCCCCTGGATGACTATTGTTGATCGTACGGAAACACACTCTCATGAATGACATAAAAAAAGATCGGCGTTATCAGAATATTCGCATTGGCGACAGGGTTGATTTTACGCGTTGTTTCAGCATGGAATCGTTCCAGGAATTTTCCAGACTGAGCCGGGATAGCAATCCTCTCCATCACGACATGACGTATGTGATGGCTACGTCATTTCAGCAGCCCATCCAGCCCCTGCACCTGACATCCATTCCCTTGTCGGCCATTGCCGGAATGATGCTTCCCGGCCATCGTTCCTATTATCTTGGCTGTCAGATGCGTGCTCTGTATCCGGCCAGCTATCATGTTGACATAACCTATTCTTCCAAGGTTGTGGCAAAAAATGACCACCTCCAGACAATCACATTACGCACCATCGCCTTCCAGGGGGTCCGGATTATTCTCGATGCCGAGCAGATCATCCAGGTCCGGGATGACATTGCTTCGGAGATGGCACCCCATCATGACATGGACATCACCATCAAGTCCGTTTCACTGGATCGAACAGCCCTGATCACCGGGGCCAGTGGGGCTATTGGTTCCGCCATGGCCCTGCGGCTGGCAAGCCATGGATTCAACCTGATTCTGACCTCCCGCAGCCGGGATGCGGAATTTGAAGGCCATGTCTTGCAACGTTGCCAGGAATACGGCGTTGAAGTTGAATGGATAACGGTCGATCTTGAGAGCGAAGCCAATGAACTGTCACCCCTGGTTTCCCGTTTGGGTGCCGGTTCTGTAGTTACCGATCTGGTTCATGTGGCATCACCTCGGGTTCATGCCACCGCCAATGAATTATTGAACGTCAATTATACCGCCATGAAAACCTTGACCGAAGCCTTTCTGCCACAGGTTTTGCGGCGTCAAGAGGGGCGGGTACTGTTTACAGGTTCCAGTGCCGTACAGCAGGCACCGCTGGGCTGGGAAGACTATTCTGCCGCCAAGGCGGCGGCATCCCAATACATTACGGCAATGAACAATCACTATGGGCAGTATGGTTTTACCGGCTGGATCTTGGCCCCGGGTCTGGTAGCTACTCGTTTTTCCGAGGGATTGCGTGGGATGAATACCCAATGTCTGCAACCCGAGGAGGTTGCTGAGTCGGCCTACGCCTTGTTAAACGGTCGCCATGGGAACAGCGGAGGTTATTTTCTGTTGGAATCGGGTGCACCACCGCGACTGGGGCGGTTTGGATTTTATTTTTCCGAAACCTCGACCGTTCCTAAAGCTTTGCCTCTGGCCGACGATACGGGGAAATCCTCCTCCGCCCCTGCCATAAATGCAAGCGAGGGAGATTTTGACAGGCTCTTTCGTCAATTTTTCAGATTGGGATCGGCGGTTGATATTTCGCAGGCTCGGGTGGGCGAGTCACCTTATTGGGATTCTTTGCGCCATATTGAGTTCATATTATTCCTGGAATCCAAATGGGGCTTGTCTTTCAACTCTGGAGAAATGGACGGAACAAAAAGATACCTGGATTTAAAAAAATTGCTTGCCAGCAAGATCGGGAATGTCTGAAATGGTGTTTTCGGGTAGATTGAACGATTACACGCGAAGAGTTTCTCATGGGGAGTCCTTAAGATGGCAGAGAAAGGGTATTTGCCGGACATTTCGGTCATTGTGACATGCATCAACAAGGGTCGCTGGGTTGAACGGTGTATTCGCAGCATCAGTCACCAACGCGAAATAGGCGACCACATGTTGGAAGTCTTGGTTGTCGATCAGGACAATGACGACCATACGCGAGAAGCATTGGAAAATATGGCAATCATTGGGAATGTGCGTATTTTTTCTGATTATTCCGGCGCGGCACATCTGTATACCATGGAGAAGATCGTTCGTTCTACCTTGGGACGTTATATAATGTTGGTTGATGCCAATGATTATTTGAGTCGCAACTGTCTCAATGTGATGAAAATTTTCTTAGATATGAATCGTTTCCATCAGGCGGTCGCCGTAGACTATCTCCTTGTGGACATCCAGGAAAACATCCTGGAGCGTCACAGTATTCTTGACAGGGACATGATGGCCGGGATCATGTTTCGCAAGGAGAGTCTGCTTGACGGTTTGGAAACCAATTCAAAAATGTTGGTAGCCGAAGTACATCACCTGCGTCGCCATTTTGAAGCTCTTTATCCCATAGGACACCTGGAGTTTCCGTTTTACAAACGACAAACTCCCGGTCCCACTGCGGCACATCGTTCGTAACCGTTCAGTCCCCCCTCTTTTTTTAAGGTTGAAACTATTGCGGGGGTCCGGGGGGTGTGTCCGAGAGGTTCCAATATTCAAATTGACTGAAAGGTGTCAATCCGGGGAATTGTCCGTTCGTCC
>JACSDG010000079.1 GCA_015660855.1 Magnetococcales bacterium | reverse complement strand
TCCCCGGATTGACACCTTTCAGTCAATTTGAATATTGGAACCTCTCGGACACACCCCCCGGACCCCCGCAATAGTTTCAACCTAAAAAAAAGGGGGGGGGGTGAACGGTTACCAATTTTTCGTAGAAAACAAGCTACACTTTGCCTTCCGGTCGCCAATTCCGGGGACACGGGGAAAGATGGTAGCCCAACAAACTGTCGCATTCTTGGGGTCCACCATACACCCCTGCTCACGGAAGCTGACCCACCTGTTGCGGTTTTTGTTTTTACCTGAGGGGGTATGTTTTTTTTATTTTCCACTGAAGAATTCCAAAACGGCCTGACCCACCTCTCGGGGTTTTTCAACGAAAAACAAGTGATCGGTATCGGAAAAAATTTTAAGTTCTCCCCTGGGCAAGAGTTCCGCCAGAAGGCGGGAATTGGCCACAGGAAACACCGGATCTGCCGCGCCACAGGCAACCAACACCGGAATCTCCACCGCCGCCAGATCCAGGGGGTTCACGAAAAACCGGGCCATGGCATGATATTGCTCCAACACCTGCCGCAAATCCTCCCGGTAAAGCAGTCTGTGTTTCAAAAGGAAATCATAGGCTTCGGGATAAGAGGCCAATCGTGGACTGACGACAGGTTCCAATATCCAGTGCGCATAAGCATCGGGATCCATCTCCAGCACCTTCTGCATTTGTCTCTGGCTCCAGAAGGTAAAAAGCGGTCGGAATTGCGGCCCCCCCGAGGTCGAACAAAAAATTGCAGCGGCTTTGATGTCCTCTGGAGCCATGGTCAATAGCTGCTGTACGATAAATCCCCCCATGCTGACCCCCAGCAGATACACCGGTTGGCCAATGTGACGGCGGATAAGGGTCAGGATATCGGAGGCCAAATCCTCTATGTCGAAGGGGGCGTCGGTTTTGGGCGAGAAACCCATTCCCCGGTTATCGGGAAGGACAACGCAAAACTGCCCTTCCAACTGTTGTGCCAGCGGTTTTAAAAGCCAATGGGCGCAACCAAATCCGGCAATGCCAACCAACGGCGGACCCGTACCCGATTGCCAATAATGCAGAGACAATGTTTTTTTCTCTTTTTTTTTTCTTCCAATTTCACGAACATGATCCCTTTTTCAAGGAAGATGGGGTATCCTGGCCGAAGTCTTTAGACAGATTCCGGTTTCCCCACCATTTTCCGGGCACTTGGATTGGGCTGGAATAAACCTTAACATTGAACACTCCACCGTGACCCTTTCGTCCATCGATTCCGTAACCTGCGTGATTAATGCCGATGATCTTGGAATCTCCCAGAAAGTCGACGAAAAAATATTTCGACTGATGGACCAGGGACACCTTCGATCCGCCACCCTGCTCATGAACGGCGCGACGGTGGAAGAAGCGGTGCGAAGAATTCCCGATTATCCACACTGTTCCTTCGGTGTCCATTTAAACATCACCTTCCACAAACCTTTAACCGCAAATCCCGATCTGTCCCCCATACTCGATGGCCAGGGTTTTTTCAGCGAAGGATTCAATCGTGACCATCTGACAGAGCCTGTGCGACGGGCCGTCTTCATCGAATGGTCGGCCCAGATCGACAAAGCCCTGGCCATGGGAGTCGCTGTCAGCCATTTGGATTCACACCACCACGTCCATCGGATACCGTCTCTTTTTGACAGTTTGGGCCAGATTCAGGGGCATTACAATATCCACCGCCTGCGTGGCAGTTGGACCGTCTTTCCCGATCAGGGGGCCAGTTATCCCTTTGGTCATCCCAAAGCCCACCCATGCACGCGAACCACACAGGCTTTCACAGCCTTGCATACCTTCATGCAGCATTTTGGCAACCGCCATTCCAGGCCGGTCCATCATACATGGGAACTCATGACCCATCCAGGATCCCCTTATGATGGCGATACGGACCTGCTTCAGGGATCCTGGAAGGAAAAACTGGCTTTTCCAGTAGAAATCATTTCCTTTAATACGTTATAACCTGTCGTCACCATTGGCGGTCCCATGGTCCCCAAGGTTGGGACCCAACCTTTGAATCAGGCTGATCTTGACGGTGAAACATTTTAAAAATTCCAATGCCGAATGGTTCCCCACCCTTTATGGCCAACAGCGAACTCTTTCCATGGGGGGAGGTACCACCGCCAAAGAACCTGAAAGGGCCGACTTGAAGCTTTTGCTGATCCAACCAGGCAAGGCGACAAGTCATCATTTCCATCTGCTCAGAAAATCATGGTTCTATGTTTTGTCCGGCACCCTTCGGGTTTCCTCATCTTTCGATTGTTGGCAACAGGTTTTGGAAACCGGTGATGCCTTGGAATTGGATCCCGGGGAAGACCATACTTTTCTGAACACGGGCACCATCGACGCCCAGGTTCTGGAGGTCGGCAGCCCAGGCCACTTGCCCCACGATAAAATTTCCTTCAAGGCGCAGGACGTTGTCCGTGCATCGCCCCCCGGACGGTTTTGGCAGAGGAATGGCGGATTTCGTCTCAAGGCAGGTGGTGTCGATGCCCTCGAAATGGCTTGTCTGTGTCACAACTCCGAAGTTGACGCCATTGGTTTGGAGCTTGATGGCGATAACTGGTCACAGCGTCTTGCCCGCCTGGAGTGGATCAAACGTCTGCCGCAGCAAATGAGCCTGTTTTTGGTGACCCATTTGACGCAACCCCGGCTGGTTACCGCCATACTGCATCAACTTGGCTGTGACACCCTGCAATGGTGCGGGTCGGCCAATCATCAAGCATTGCCAACCCTTTATGCCTTTGTCCGGGATCACGGCTATCGGATCGTCCATACCCTTTCTGGATCCCATGACCGTTGTCTTGAGGAGATAAATAGGATCCGGTCGTGGACTTTTCCTTTGGACGGTTTGATCTGGCAACCGGAGGTTTTTGCGACCGACGACCCGATCATCCATGCCCTGGAAGCAATGAACATCCCCTGGATGGTCGCCCCGATTTGGTGGCGGGATGATCTGGAAATATTGAAAAAGAATAAAAATTTCATAGGAATCGACGTCAGAGAAACTCTTTGGAAAAAACAATGCGGCGATGCAGGGATGTTGACGATGGACCCGGAAAAAATCCAACTGTGGCTCCGGTCCATGCGGTAACGACACGACAAAAAATCACGGCGGGCTGCACCCAATTTGCAGCCCGCCGTTCACCATGTGCGCGGTATGAAAGTCTCGTCATTGGCCAAACGCACCGAATCACCCGCTTGCACCATGACGAATAAACCGTTCCTGATGGCAAAATGGATAACATTTTCCTCAACCACCATACCAGCGACTGCACCTATAGCCATTTTGTCAGCGTATTCCGGGAAAAATTCCTTGAATTCGGACATGCGCACCATATGTTCACGCACATCTTCTATCGTTAATTTACTTTTGACTTCAACCAGCGACACGGCGTCGGTATTGACAACAAACAGGTCAATCTCCATATGCCGGTCACTTGGCAAATCCGCCTCTACCCGCCGACTCACTTTGTGAATCGGGATACCTCGTTGAGCAAAAAGGGTTTTGCATGCAGGGGCAACCAACCCCTCAACAAATTCACCCAATCGCCCTCCCAATCGACCAATTTGCTTAGAAACCTCTTTGATTTTACGATCCGTCTCCCGCATTTGGACTGAAACTTCCCTGATCAGTTGGCTTGTCTCCTGGGATTTGCGGTCAGCCTCCGCTCTTCGTTCACGGTCTTCCCTGACCATTTCCTGGAACTTGCGATCAGTCTCCTGGAACATTTTCCAGACATCATCAAAGGTTACGGTCTGCGACACAACGATGTCTCCTATGGGTGGCCTTGTCGATTACCAACGTCAAAGAGGGGGACTGAATGGTTACCGCGCAAACAGCTGCACCGCAACTGGATTGTCCAAGATTCTACCCTCCCAGTCCACTGATTTTTTCAATTGGGCCGAATGGTCCCTATGGAGAAGGATTTCCGAGCAAAACCGACAAAGATTCGTTACACTTAGCGACGTTATATTTCCTCCCCTGCCGATAATGGAGATCAAGGGTGAGATTTTCGTCGTTTTTCGTCCAAGGATTGAGTCGCAAACTGCTGATGATCCATCTGCCTTTGACGGTGGTGGCTGTCCTTGCCGTTTTTGCCGTGTTGGAGGTGGATTACTACCACAAGGAACATGCGCGCCTGATTGAAACTTTGGCGCGTGTGGTCAATGTGCAGGGGGTCGCCGTCGAATCGGCAGTTTGGGAGTTTGATCTGGCCCATATTCGGGATCTTTTGGAGAAACAAACCCATCTGCCATTTTTGCAATCGGCGATCGTCCATGGCAGTGGTGGGGAAATCCTGGCTTCGGTGGGCGATGTACTCAAGCCCCCCCAATCCCCCGATTTTCGTATGGAACGCCAGCTGTTACATCAATCGGGATCGAAGTCCCGCGTTATCGGTAAGCTGGTGATCACCATTCACGATGATGGCATTCGCCAGGCCCTCATGGGACACCTGAAAGTCAATGGTTCCATCCTTCTGGCACTGATGTTGATCCTGATTGTCGGTACCTTGTATGGCGTTCGCGTGGTGATCGGTCGCCCGTTGGAAGAGTTTCGTAACGCCATCGAACGCCCCATGGAAGAACAAATCCGGTCTCCTCTCAAGTGGAAGCGCAGTGATGAACTGGGCGATGTGCTTCATGCCTACAACGGCATGCTGGAGGGGCGACACACCGCCGAAATCGCCATGCGCCAGCGTGAAGAAGATTTGCGTCAGGCCGTCAGGCAGGCCCAGGAAGCGGGGGCCGATGCCGCCCGTTTTAATCGTCTTGCCACCGGACGCGAAATACGCATGCTGGAATTGAAAGTTCTGGTGAACCAATTGTCCGTCCAATTGGACCGGTCACCTCCGTTCGCGACACCGCATGCCAAAGATGATGCCATCTCCACTGGGGAGAGTCCCCCCTTGCCCTGCAACGAGACCGAATGTTCAACCTTGCCGGGTACGCTTTCCCCTCCTTCTAAAGGTGAGAATCCAAATTCTTCGGCACCCCCCGGTCCAAGACTTGGAGAAGAACTCTCTCTGGAAGCCATCCTAGAAATGGCCGATATGAATCCCATGTTTGACGCTTTTTGCACCGCCGTAGGTATTCCGGCCGCCATTATCGATCTGAATGCCAAAGTATTGGCCGCCTCCCGCTGGCAACGTGCCTGTACCGACTTTCACCGAACCAACAGCGTGACCTGCGCCCGCTGTATCGAAAGCGATATGGATCTGTCGCGATCTTTGCAGGCAGGAGAAGAGTACGCCCTTTACCGCTGCAAAAATGGTTTGACCGATGCCGCTTCTCCCATCGTGGTCAATGGTCGGCATTTGGCCAATATGTTTGTGGGGCAATTTTTACTGGAAGCACCCGATTGGGATTTTTTCCGTACCCAGGCTCGCGATGTCGGTTTTGATGAAGAGGCCTATCTGGCAGCTCTGTCCGAAGTGCCGGTGATCGACGAAGAAAGGCTTCCCTCTATTTTGGGTTTTTTGACCCGATTTGCCAAACTGACAGCCACCATGTGCATGGAACGGTTGCAAGCCAAAAAATCGGAAACCGACATGCGACAGGGACGGCAAGCTGCCATGAATCTGGCTGAAGATGCGGAAAGAGCGCGGGGGGAATTAGCTGATTATCAAAAACATTTAGAATCCCTGGTGGAAGAACGTACCACCGAACTTCGTTCCGCCGAAGAACGCAGTCGATTGATCCTCGACTGTGTGGGAGAAGGAATTTTCGGGACCGATGCCGGCGGTCAGGTCCATTTCATCAATCCTTCCGCCTTGAAAATGTTAAGCCTCACCCTTGAAGAGGTGATCGGACATTCCCTCCACCCCCTTTCTCACCATAGTTATCCCGATGGTTCGCCTTACCCCATCGAGGCCTGTCCCATGTGGCGTGCTTTTACTTATGGAGACACTTCTCATGTGGATGACGAATATATGTGGCGCAAAGGGGGTGACGGATTTCCGGTGGAATATTCGGCCCTGCCGATTCGTCGTGAAGGGGCGGTGGTTGGCTCGGTCGTGACTTTCAAGGATATTACCGAACGCCGACGCACAGAAAGCCGTCTGCGCTTTACCGGACACGTCGTGGAAAATGCCGCAGAAGCAATCTACTGGATCAATATCGATAATGATCGGATCGTTTATGCCAATACCGCCGGTCGCCATTTGTTGGGTTATAACCAGGAAACGTTGGTGGGAGTGCATATCAACGAGATTGATGTTGAATTGACCTCCGAACGCTTTGCCAGACTCATCGGCGAAATTGCCTCGGGGGAATCATTGACCAGGGAAAGCCGTTTTCTGGCCAGGAATAGACAGTCCATCGACGTGGAATTGACGCTGTTTCTGGCCGAGTTTGAAGAAAACTCACATGTCGTCGTCAGTGCCAAGGACATCACCAAGCGGCACCAAGCAGAAGCCCAGATACGTGAAAAAATGGCCGAGTTGGAAAAATTCACTTCGGTGGCGGTGGGGCGTGAATTACGCATGATTGCCCTGAAAGAAGAAATCAACGCCCTGAATATCGAGCTTGGGCGCGAACAACCCTATAAAATTGTGGAGTGACGGAAATCCCATGAAACATTTTCTGGTTCCGTTCTTCCGCAATCCCTTTTATTGGGGATTGCAAAGCAAAATGCTGGCGTTTATCGGTGTTGCCGCCGTAGTTGTGGGTATTCTGTCTTCGCTGGCGATGCACCATCTGTTGGAACGGGAAGCTGTTTTTTTAGGTCGTACCCTGGTTGGGCAGCATGTGTTGTGGCATCGGGAGAAAGTGTTGGGGGCGGTGCAGCGTGAAGTCGCCATCGCGCGTCAAATGGCCCAATCCCCAACATTACACCGTTGGGCGCAGGACGAAGACAACCCGGAAACCAGAGCCGAGGCGGCGCGCGAACTCATGGTTTTCCGGGAAAATTTTGCAACACGGAGTTTTTTTCTGGGGTTGGAACGGTCGCGGCATTTTTTCTTTACAGGCGACAAAGAGGATCAAGTGACCTTGAATGCTGTCAATACCCTGAAAAAAGAGGTTGAAGATGACTCTTGGTATTTTTCCAGCATGAAATCTCCAGCCCCATTCAACCTGAATGTGGATTATAACAGCATCCTCAAGGTGACCAAATTATGGATTAATTATTCCATGGGCGATCCATCCAACCGTTTGGGAATCGTCGGAACGGGTATTAGCCTCACTGATTTCATCGACACTTTTGTGCAGAACGAAACCAACGCAATCACAGGGATATTGATCAATGAAAATTATGCCATCCAGGCCCACAAAGATGCCAGCCTGATTACCCGGAATGCCATCGCGACCACTGCTACGGGTGGAGAGACGGGGGTTTTGAAACTTATAGATAATCATAATGATCGTGAAATGTTTAAAGATGTTTTGGCCAGGTTGCGTCGGGAACGGTTAGAATCGGAAATTTTGATCCTGAATGTGGAAGGGCGTGAGCAATTGGTGTCTGTGGCATGGTTGGAACCATTGAAATGGTATTCCATCGCCATGATGGATCCCAAAAGTGTGATTCCGAAACAGGACATTGGCCTGTTCTGGTTGACATTTGTGCTTGGTTTTTTGATTTCTGGTATGGCATTGATTTTTGGGCAAAACGTTTTGGTTATTCAACCGCTGCGGCGTCTTACCCAGGGAGCCCAGTCCCTGGCGCAGGGACACTATGATATCCGTATCCAGGTTACCAGCCATGATGAGTTGGGGCGGCTGACTCTGGCCTTTAACGAGATGGCTGCGGTGATGGCCAATGCCACCCGAACCCTGACCCAGGAAGTGGACCAAAGTGCCCTGGAGTTGGCCCGCAAAGGCGCGCAACTGCGAACTCTGGTAGACAGCATCGACAATCTGATCTACATGAAAGATATTGAGGGTCATTATACCCTGGTCAATATTCATTATGAGAAAGTCGTTGGTCGCCCAGGTGAACGTATCGAAGGTATTTCCGACAGGGAACTTTTTTCCCCCGAAGATGCGAAGGCTTTCGCAGTTCAGGACCGTGAGGTTATGGAGCGGGGTGTTGTCTGTTACTATGAGAATCAGCTTGAGTCATACCAGGATGGGCAACGACATACCTATTTGATGACCAAGGCCCCACTTTTGCGAGAAGATGGTCAAGTGTACGGTCTTTGCGGCATTGCCACCAACATTACCGAATACAAAGCCGATGAGAACAAACTTGTAGCCCATTTGGAGGAACTCGATCGCACCCGCAAGGCCAGTCTGAACATGCTGTTGGATTTGGAGCAGGAACGAAAGGTGGCCGAAAACCTGAGAAAGAAAGCGGAAGCGGCAACTCAGGCCAAATCTGATTTCTTGGCAAATATGAGTCATGAAATCCGCACCCCCATGAACGCAATCATCGGCATGAGCCACCTGGCCTTGAGAACCGAATTAACGCCCAAGCAGCGGGATTACATTCACAAAGCCAACCATGCCGCCACCTCGCTCTTGGGGATTATCAACGACATTCTGGATTTTTCCAAGATTGAAGCGGGAAAAATGTCGGTGGAGCGAGCACCCTTTCTGTTGGACACCGTTCTGGAAGGGGTCAGTACCGTACTGACACCCAAAGTATCTGAAAAAAAATTGGAATTACTGTTCGACGTGGCACAGGATGTCCCCACGTCTCTGGTCGGAGATTCCCTGCGTCTAAACCAGATCATCGTCAATCTGGGTGGCAATGCGGTTAAATTCACCCAGGTGGGGTCGGTAACGCTCAGGGTGCGTCTGTTGGAACAGCAGGGGGAAAATATCAAGCTGCAGTTTTCCATGGAAGATTCCGGCATAGGGATGACCCCTGTGGAAATGAGTCGTTTGTTCCAGGCATTTTCCCAGGCCGACACCTCCACGACACGCAAGTATGGAGGGACGGGACTGGGGTTGACCATTTCCCGGCGGTTGGTGGAACTCATGGGTGGGACCATTTGGGTTGAGAGCACACCAGGAGCAGGGTCCACCTTTCACTTCACCGTCTGGATGGAATTGGGGCAGCAATCGACAGACATACGTATTTTGCCGGAAAAACTGGCCAACTTGCGCACCCTGGTCGTCGATGACAATCCATCGGCATTGGAAATTCTAGCCGCCATGTTGGAGAGTTTCCATTTGCAGGTGGATACGTGTACTCATGGCGAAGAGGCGACAGCCATGGTGGTGGGAGCCTTTCAGGACCATCACCCTTATGATTTGGTGGTCATGGATTGGCGCATGCCCGGTTGGAACGGCATCGAGACCGCGCGGTTCATGGGTGAAAAACTTAAGCAAGCCACTCCAAAAATTATTTTGGTGACGGCGTTTGACGCAGAAGTGTTGCAGGCAGAAGCCGAGGGTGTAGAGGTAGCCGCATTTTTGACAAAACCGATCAATGTTTCCACGTTGTTCGATACCCTGGCAGGATTGATGGGTCAGCCAAAAGCCGTTGAGGAAAAAGCGGAGGTTGATTCCGCGATGCTTTATGGTGATCTGCGGGGATTGCGGGTACTCCTGGCCGAGGACAACGACATCAACCAACAGATTGCCGTGGAACTTCTGGAATCGGTTGGTGCCCAAGTCACGGTAGCCGGCAACGGTCAGGAGGCACTGTCGATTTTAGAAAAAGATGGGGTTTCCTTTTATCATGTGGTATTAATGGACCTGCAAATGCCCGTGATGGATGGTTATGAAGCGACCCGTCGAATAAGGGGGGATGATCGTTATGCCGGATTGCCGATTTTGGCCATGACAGCGCATGCCATGGCCGAGGAAAGGGAACACTGTGCCACCCTGGGGATGCAGGATCACATCACCAAGCCGATCGATCCGACCGCCCTGTATGCTATTTTATCCCGCTATCGGCCCGAAGGCGTATCGCCGGTTGAGGAGCCCCCCCCCGTTGCCAGGTCGGACATGGAATTGCCCCCTTTGGCGGGGGTGGATACCCGTTCGGGGTTGCTACGCACCGCCGGAAATGTAACCCTTTACCGCAAACTGTTGCTCAAATTTGCTCATGACCAAGCCGAGAGCTGCGAGCAACTGCGGCAGTTGCTCTCCCAGGGGCAACGTTTGGAGGCGGAACGGGCAGCCCACACAACCAAAGG
The DNA here is from genome assembly GCA_015660855.1 of Magnetococcales bacterium. Lineage (GTDB taxonomy): Bacteria > Pseudomonadota > Magnetococcia > Magnetococcales > UBA8363 > UBA8363. Next base: position 5,620 of record JACSDG010000079.1, on the reverse strand, counting down.
GGTGGCGGGTAATGTCGGGGCACTGGAAGTCCAAAAAAGAGCGGCAGAGGTAGAAGCAGCCATACGCAACAAGGAGGAAGGTTCTGATCTGGAACAAAAAATAGACCTTCTCGCCGAAGCTTTGAAGGTGACGTGCGGGATCATAATCCAGGGTCTTGCCGCAGAGATTGTTGTGGAAAAGGTGAGTCGATTCTCTCGGCAGGAAATTCGCCAATCTTTGGAAAATGTGTTATCGTTGCTGGAAGCAGATGATGCAAGGGCGGCCGATCAATTTGAAATTCATGCACAATCCTGGGCCTCCCTGGAGGATAAAGAAAACCTGGAACGCATGCGTCAGGCGGTGGCGGAGTTTGATTTTGAAGAAGCGGTTGTTGCTTGCCGTGAATTGTTAAGCGTATCGGAAAAATAAAGTTTGGCAAAAAAATTTTCGGTGGTTAAGGGAAGAATCATCCCCCCCCCCCGGCGGGGGTTTGGGGGCGAAGCCCTCCAGGGTTTTGGTTTTTTCCCGAAGGGCATCATGTTCATAAATCTTCAATGACGAGATCTTTGATGATCGGTTCCAAGAACGCGGTACGTTTAACGGTGTTGGTTGTGGACGACACGCCAGACAATCTGACGTTGATGAGCAACCTGTTGCAGGAAAAATACAAGGTCAAGGTGGCCACTCGCGGAGCCAAGGCACTGAAGATTGCGTCCGGGCCCGAACGCCCGGATTTAATCTTGCTGGATGTCATGATGCCGGAGATGGACGGGTTCGAGGTCATCAAACAACTGAAGGCCAACACGGAAACCGCTGATATTCCGGTTATTTTCCTGACGGCGCGCAGCGAAACCAACGACGAGGAACGCGGGTTGGAACTGGGGGCGGTGGACTACATAACCAAGCCCATCAGCCCCCCCATCCTGCTCTCCCGGGTCCACAACCATCTGGCACTGAAGACCACGCGGGATTATCTTCAGCATTATCTGGACGTGGAACGAAGAAAACTCCAAAAGCTGGTGGATATAGCCAAAGATTTGTCGTCGGAAACGGACATGGACCGTTTGCTGGAGAAGATTTTGTTTGGGAGTAAGGAGTTGGCCTACGCAGACAGGGCAACGCTGTATTTAAGAACCGAGGATAACCATCTGAAGTTTGCCTATATTTCCAATGCCGACAAACTGCCCACCATGCAGTTGCCCCTGTACGATCCGAATACGGGAGAAGAGGTTCATCGTTATGTATCGACGCACGTTGCCCTGACAGGAGATTCTGTTCTTTTAGCGGATATTTACGGGGATGTAGGTTCCTTCGATGTATCGGGCACAATAGGATTTGACAAGGCGAGCGGCTATCATACCCAATCCATGTTGACGGTGGCCCTGAAGCCCAGGGAAGGCAAACCCTTGGGGGTATTGCAATTGCTGAACCCCAAAGATCCGGAGACGGGAGAGATTGTCCCGTTTGATCCAGAATGGATTGGATTTGTCGAAGCGTTGGCGACGCAAGGGGCCATAGCGTTGGATAATCTCAACCTGATGCGGGCGCAGGAGAAGTTATTTGACGCCGTCATACGGGTGATAGCCAGTGCGATTGACGCTAAGTCGGCCTACACCGGAGGTCACTGCGAGCGTGTTCCAGTGCTGGGCCGCATGTTGGCAGAGGCGGCGTGTCAGTCGAAAAGCGGTCCGTTTGCGGAATTTTGTCTGTCAAAGGATGAATGGAAGGAATTTCATCTGGCGGGATGGTTGCACGATTGCGGCAAGGTGACAACGCCGGAGGCGGTGGTAGACAAGGCGACGAAACTGGAGTGTATTTATAATCGGATCCATGAAGTGCGGATGCGTTATGAAGTGTTGTACCGGGACGCCATCATAGCGCGTCAGGAAAAACGATTGGCGGGAGATGCCCCGGACCAGGACGGGTTGAACCAGGAGTTGGAAGCATTACGGGAGGAGTTTGCTTTTGTAGCGCGATGCAATGTCGGAGGGGAGTTCACATCTCCTGCCGACATCACCCGGTTGCAACAAATATCCCAGCGTCCGTGGCAGCGTTATTTTGATAACCGGCTTGGATTATCTTTTATGGAAGAGCAGAAGCTTTCCAGAGATGGTGAAAATTCATTGCCGGCCTGGGAGCCATTGTTGGTGGACAGAACGGAGCATTTATTCACCAGGAAAGAGACTCCGTTATCCTATGATCCAGTAAAACTTGGAATCACTCTTCAGATTCCGGAATATTTATACAATTATGGTGAGTTGTATAATTTGAGCATTGCACGGGGAACGTTGAATGCCGAGGAGCGTTTCAAGATCAACGAACATGCGATCCATACGCTGGTGATGCTGAATCAATTGCCGTTTCCCAAGGGAATGTCGCAAGTCCCCAGGATAGCGAGCAACCATCACGAGACCATGATTGGAACGGGTTATCCGTGCGGATTGCGCAAAGATGACATGACAGTTCAGGCACGAATTTTGGCCATTTCCGACGTATTCGAGGCATTAACGGCGGTGGATCGTCCGTACAAGAAGGCAAAAAGTTTGAGTGAGGCGTTGAAGATTATGAGTTTCATGCGCAACGATCAGCATATTGACAAGGATTTGTTTGAATTGTTTTTGCGCAGCGGAGTGTATCAGAAGTACGCCGAGGCCCATTTGCGGCCAGAGCAAATTGATTCTGTGGACATTGAGCAGTTGATACGGGTTCCACCTCCGAGACAACGGACCTGAGTTTTTTTGTCAAGTGGGGTCAATAGCCGTGGATCCGATCATTATGTAGTTTTCCATAGGATGTGGAAAAACAAAGTTTGGCAAAAATTATTGTGGGGTCCGGGGGGGATCATCCCCCCCGGCGGAGGTTTGGAGGCAGCAGCCCTCCAAGGTTTTTCTTTTGACTTTGATTTTGATTCTACTGCCCCCCAAGGGGGGTCTAGAGGCGCAGCCCAAAGGTTTTGATTTTGTTTTTTTGCCCGCAGGGCATCATGTTCTGCCAAGACCGCCATTTTTCCGGGCATGATTACACAGGAATTACACAGGAAAAATACCCCGGAGACGTTGTGTCGTGTGGTATTCAACCTCAATACGCTGGTATAGCAACGCCAAAATCCCCCGCGCCTTTGGACTTGGCAATCTGAATCGGGATCGGCATGTGCTCATGATAAACCATGTGCGCGAACACTGGGTGGTTGCGGTCCGTGTCCGTGGTATCATAGAGAACGTCCAGCAAAGGGGTGGTGACATCGAAACCAATCCGAACCACGCCCACGTACAGGCTCATGGGAGGAACCTTTTCCGACAGTGACAAGCGCACCCGGCCAAGGTGAGGGGACGATCCCAACGTCTGGCCAAGCTCGTTCCCGGTGTATTCGGCGATTTTCAGAAACCGTATGCTCAGGGTCAGGTGAATGGAGATGTTCTGATTTTGCGCTTTGAGCAGAAATTGCAATGCATTTTGAATCGCCCGCGCCTTTTGTTTTCCCTCCTCATGCAAAGTTTCCGTGGACAACCTCAATTCATGAGGGGTAGCAACGACAATTTGATATGGAATCAAATCACAATAATTGGATATTGGGTCTTGATCTTTACAGGATGACTGTGTGGGTGCTTCAGGACGTAATACGGCCACGTTCCCTGATGAAACCGTCTTTTCATTCAGTTTGAATCGGACATTTGGTCCAAGGTTGTCGTCGTTCACATAAACGTAATCGATCCCACCGTCGTGCAGGATCACGTCATTCTGTGCAACTTGGTTTCCATGATTTTCCCGGAATCCTACCAAGCAGACGGCATGCCTGATTGGCTGCCCCTCTATCCGAGCCATAACAATAACTGGAAAGCCTGACCGAATTAGGCTGGCACAGGTACTGGCAAACTTGGCCTTGGAGAATCCGGAAACACTGCCGTTGGAAGCTTGCACCTCGCCCATGACAACCAATGGTGAAAGGTTTTGTTCCTTAATGGCTTCCAGCATTTGGTAAACATTCAGACCTTTGGAAGGAAATGTCCGCTCCCCAAGTGATGCGCTTTTATGCGCATCCTGGGTGATCTTGGCCGTGGTGGGAATGGCGTGAAATTCGTCAAAAGCCGATGACTGGAAAAGGGTCCATAAACTGACCGTTGCGCACGCAGCCACCCCCGTGTCCTGTTGTTGCCAAGCCAACCCGGTAACCGTCAACGGGATCCCAGCCACATGCACCCGGTAAGCCCTGGCAGCTGGTTCAAACACCCTTGGAGTATACGGAAGAGTTTCTGGATACCAGCGCACCACAGTCCGTCCCAACAGCGCACCGTCCAGTGGACGGATGACAACAAACCCCAAATAGTCGTTCTGCAACTCTCGCCGAATCCGCTGACTGCCCGACGCCGCCCTTTTGAGTCGGTCCCGCGTCAACGGCTTCCCGGAGAAGAAGTGGAGCCGTCGGCAGATGTTGACATATCCACGAGAACTGACGCTGTAGAATCCAGAAAACTGGGCCAGATAGTCCCAGTCAAAATAGTTCGGTTCCTCCAGGACCGATGCGGCATTCAGGTCCCGCAGATAACAAAGCAGGTACTTCTTTTGCCTGGAATCCGCGTGAGCGGAAAGAGGGTCATTTACGCCGAATTGGTATATCCTCAAGGCGTCTGGTTTATGCATGGTTTATCCCGTCGCCTCAATCCACCAAGAGGCTCAGGTCTTCCTCTCTAACCGGCGTGCGAAAGGCACTATCCAAGGGATCATCTTTTTGAACTTTGGGTAATTCCCGTTTAGCCCGCTCCTGAAGCTCGAGCGTCCACTGCATATCAGGCAATTTGGACCATTTTTCCGCCGGAATGGTCCAGATGGTATAGTCCTTCCCTGAGAGGTGACGATTTTTATCCCTATTCGATTGTCTCATTGACATGCTTCCTCCCTGTAGCTTCCCAATCCGTTTCAGTTGCTTATTATACGCAATATATTCAATATTTCCAACGCTAAAACGCCAACGGCGTCGAATTAAGCGTATCCCGATTGAGTTTCCACTGGGGCATATACTTGTCCATCAACCCCTTGAACCGCTCATTATGATGCCTATCCATCCTCAAAACCTCGTCCACACTGGAAATGCTAACATTTTCTGTCGGCGTATGATAGCCTTTCCACCATGATGACCGGCATCGACCAGTTGCCCACATTGGGCCGCCATCACCATCGATCATCAACCTTGCTCCCACCTTTTAATGCCATCATCTGCGTGAACAGGAAACGATTTTGCCCGGTCAGTCTCCGACACAGACTCGCGAACGAGGTTTTGAGGATAGACACCATCTGACACCGTGTGCCCAATCTCACTTTTCCTGGCACGATTACACAGGGTCCACTTTCGCAACAAAAAAGGCTTCCTGGTGAAAACCATGGAAGCCTTTGTTTTTAAATTTGAACATGATGCCCTTCGGGCAAAAAAACAAAATCAAAACCCTGGGGCTGCGCCCCTAGACCCCCCTTGGGGGGCAGTAAAATCAAAATCAAATTCAAAAACAAAACCTTGGGGCGCTGCCCCAAACCCCGCCGGGGGGGATGATCCCCTTACAAGTGTAGGTTTTTTATCGTAAGTTAAAAACGGGTGACGAAACAATCAGTTCCGATATAGAATGGAGTGTCTTACGTTCCAAATTCCAT
>JACSDG010000005.1 GCA_015660855.1 Magnetococcales bacterium | reverse complement strand
GGTGGGCTGCCGCCTCCAAACCTCCGCCGGGGGGAGAACCTCCCCCCGGACCCCCGCAATACTTTTAAAGAAAAAAAGGCGGGGGGACTGAACGGTTACAAGACAGCCTATCGTCAGAACTGATAAACACCACCGCAATCGGTCACCTGACTGATCACCGTCCAGCGCATGGGCCAGGAGGTACCGGTGTCGGCCATTGTCGGAGCCACTCCCAGCGTATCCGAACCATCATCGGCGCAAAGATGCCCAACCCCCCCCGTGGCTTTCACAAACCCATCACCGACGCGAAAGCCACCCGAACCGGGTTGACCATCATCCACCTTGCGATCCAGTTCGGAAATAATCTCGACGGGCAACCCCTTACCCGACCACAACTGGTTGGACTTTGCCTTGTTGGCCACATCGTTCAAACCCGTCTGCTCGTCATCGTAAACAATGACCATAGGCCCATTGAAAGCATTGGCCAAACAGGCATCCACAGGACAATTCCAAGCAGCCTCATCCGTGGCAGCGAAAGGGGTTCCCAGAAAATTACCCGAAATAAACCCGGACCGTGCCAGATGCAGCCAAGTCAACCCCATTTCCCGCAAACGGTTGGCCTCTTCGGGAACTCCCGCAACCGCAGAATCATTGAAACCAATCCGGCTGTTACCATCCCCATTCTGGGAGGTTCCGGTCAAACCCGGAATATTGGTAAAAGCGGCACCGTAATCCCCCGGCAACGCCCGATAGCGGTCCGAAAAGCCAAGGACAGCGGCCTTGACGGCGTTGCCCTGGTCGGCAACGTTGTGCGCACGGGCATTGCGGATCATTTCCTGCCCCTTGAGAACCCCGCCCAAAAGCAGGCCGATAATAACCACAACGATGGCGATCTCAATCAATGTAAATCCCTTGTCGTGTTGCCTTTGCCTTTTGCTGTCATGACGCATAACCTAGTCCTCCTTGTAAAGAGACCGGCGATTTGGAAAAACCCAGCCCCCCGCTATCAATGTAAACGCACCCAGACGACGAACACCGCGTCGAACGATAATCAACTTGAAAACACCTCCATCTAAAAGAGGTAGACGCCACCACAATCGATATTCTGGCCCGGCAGATTCCAAAGGTCAATCAGCGGCATAGAACTTCCCCCCCCCGTATTGGTCCCTGCTCCCGATGCGATGACACATTTTTTATCCTCTGCCAATCCCACGGCACCACCCGACGTCGCATCCAGGAAAAAATCGGCAACCCGAAAGGAACCGGAAGAGGGATCGCCATCATCCACCTTGCGGTCAAGTTCGGAGATGATCTCCACGGGAATGAACCGACCCGTCGTCAACTGGTTGCTTTTGCCGTCGGCATCAACCTCGGAACCATTGGTAAACTGTTGGTGGTTGTAGAAATACAGCAGGCCGGAGTTAAAAGCGTTGGTGATGCAGGTACTGGCGGCACAATTGAAACCTGCCTCCCGAACCCCTGCATCCTTGCCATCAAAGTTTCCGGAAAGAAACCCGGCGGCGGACAGATGTTTCCAAACGTACCCCAACTCTCGCTCGCGTCGGCAATAATCGATCCCGCTGGTCGCGACGGCACCCGATGGATCATTGCCCACGCGACCGTTACCATCACCGTTACCCGGAAGGATTTCCAGTCCGACAACGGTTTCATCGGTACACTTGGGAACATCAGCCCCCAGGCCAACGATATTGAAGGAGGCTTTGTTGTAGTCTCCTGGAAGGGCATGAAAGCGATCCTGGAAACCCATGAATGCCGCCTTGATGGCGTTTCCCTGGTCGGCAACGTTGTGGGAGCGAGCGTTACGGATCATTTCCTGCCCCTTGAGGACGCCCCCCATAAGCAAACCGATGATGACCACGACGATAGCGATCTCTATGAGAGTAAACCCACCCCGGAAGCACCGATCCCCTCCCAGGTATCCGCCACAACACCGCGCCATGATCATCCCTTCCTTTGGAAGTCAGATTTCCTGCAACACGGACGCAAACAGGACCAACCTTCCGGCGACAGCACAAAAACTCCGAACAGCAAGGGCGAAATTGTAAAACACATGACAACAAAATGTCAACGCCCCCCCGTTTAAGAGAACTTCCGGTTCAGATCCTGCGTCACAACGAAGAATTGAAGCACATTCAACAGGTTGCATGTTGGCGCATAACATACCAAACCAACCTGGAATTTCACCGTCTATTGCTGTGCGGTTAGCCCCAGCAAAAAGTTAAACCTGTTTTCATCGTAAGGAAACACACACTTACTTTTAATATCTTTTTGATTCATAAATTTATGGATATCCCGACGCTTCTTCCTTTTCTCTATGTCGTCAAACTCAAGCCACCAATCGGTTACCATGAAGATCAACCGGACAAGAAACGACTCGACTACCTGAGGCTTTTCTTGAGATGAAGCCATGTTGACCCGAAAACGGTTCATGATATCCTGGTAATGGCTGGGATCCAAAGTCTCCTCTGCCTTGCCCCAGCGCAACAAGGCAGTCATGAACAAATTCGTCAGCAAGTTGCGCTCCGTAGTCTTGCGAATCTTTGAGTCTTCTTCAGCATTGAACCGCGCTTCGTCTTCCAAAAGCGAACGGAAACTCCGCTCCAGTTCCGTCAACGAGGGAAGATCACCAGACTCACCTGAATCCTGGGATGTGAACAGACGGAAATGGTGGCGAGTCAGACTTACAGCCAAACGTTCCGCATCGAAACGGATTGCACCACCAGTAAGTTCAGACCGCTGTTCCCGATCTTTAGCGAAAAGCTGGGAAGCTAGGTCAAGCATCTCATCCACCTTGTCCAGGTCGTTCACACAACGACTGCCGTGACGCAAAGCCACAGCCTGAAGGTAGGCGGCCTCCCGGCCAGAGATATTCCACTTGGGACTGTTCCTGGCGATGTCCAGAGCGCGACGGGAAAGAATCACGGTGATGTGCCAGTTTCCCTCGGCAGCAAACAAAAGCGCATAGATCAAAAAAACAGAATAGCGCGAGGGATCTTCATCCTTCAACTGTTTCAACTTAACGCTGTATTGCGAGTTTTGAATATCCGTTTTTTTCAATCGGGAAGCTAAGACATCATCGATGAAATGATCCACCAGTTCTTTTGCGATTGGCAGGCTTTTAAAAGACAACACAGGTGTGTTACGTGGCGGGATTTGGCTGGTAACGCTGCGGTGTTTTTGCAACCACCATCCCGCTTCCGTCGCGGTAACGAAGAGAGTTTCCCACGTCTCCGTGACTCGCTCGTCGTAGACTTTTCCCAGCCTGTCCAAAATTTCCCGAAGGCTACGTGTGGCAACGCGCAATTCCGCCAGGGGGTCAAACCGACCAAGATGCTCTGGCACGGTACCAGGACCATGGGCAAGAGAGATGTTCTTGGTGTACTCCGTCCATTGTTGATAGAATTCTCCCAAAATGCCGGGTTGTCTTTTCAAAACTTCGGCAGCGTCTGCCGTGAAGTGTGCCCCTTCTGAATCGTCGTGAATGGGGTGAAGTTGCTCCTGCTGTTTGCTGTCGGAAAGTGCCAAAAAGGTATCCAGCCAGTTATGAAAATCCTGTCCTTGTTTTTTGCGTTGTTTTTCTGTGTAATCGCCCGGGAATAATATTGCCGGTTCTACCAAATACGAGCGGGGGTGGCGCAGGCACAACTCGGCAAAGGAGTGCGTCATTCCATCGGAATAATAGTCCTGGGCAGCCCGGAAAATGGAACGGTCCCCCGTAAGATACAGAAGACGACATTTTTCCGGAGCAAGGTGGAGGTTGATCCACTCCAGGTGAGCCAATACCGCAGCGTCATCGTATACGGAGCTTGAAACTTTTGCTTCCGATTTGAAAAAGCGAAGCCGGTCAAACCATCTTTCCCGCAAGCCATGCAAGGTCACCCTGGTCTGAAATGAACCGATCTCCTTCCAGAGAGCAGACAGAGTTGGGTTATTGACCCTCCCTGCATCCAAGGCAAAATCAAGGGGGACGATGCATTGCGTGGACATAAGATGACCAATGCGGGCCAGCTGCACAGAGGGACCTTTTCCTCCTGCCAGGATGGTGTGAAGGTTGGGGGCCAACCGATCCAGACGCTCCAGGACAGACCGGGTCTCTCCCTCCAGTTTCAATTTTTCAAGCTCAACATGAAGTTGTTTCAACTCCATTGCCACGTTTCCGTGTTCAACTTCAGCTTTTTGAACTAAATCTCCGACCACCCTTTGGAGCTCCTGATCCATCGGAGGGATGCTCAAAATCGGGTGGTCGGGATCCAATTGTTCAAAGATAAAATCGGCCAAGAATCGGCCCAGACTTACGGAAAGATCGGGGGAATCTCCCGGAAAGATATGGGTATAACCCTCCTTTCGTCGCTGGGTTGGAACCGCCTCATCGGTTGGATTGGTGTAAAGGATGATCACATCCGTATCTACGGCGTAGAAAAAACGCCATCCTTCGGACTCAAGTTTTTTATCCGCCCGCCTGGTTCCAAGATAATATCGCTGCTTGGCCACTGCATGGAAAAGCCTAGCCAGTTCCTTTTGTTGGGAGGCGGTCACGATGTAGCTCCCAAGGATGAAGGGGCAGAACCGATCCTCACTTGAGGAAACCAGGCGTGGATAAATCTGCCAGAAGAACTATCCCTTGGAGTTATATGTAAAAAATATTCATTGATAACCGCTGCGCTTGGGTAAATATTTCTGACTAGGCGTTTTCTGTGTATGTAGTCGATTAAATCGGGCATGCCCGGCCCCTCACGCGGAAACAACTCTTCGGATTTCATATTCATTGAATTAAGAAACCGAAACCATCGATGTTCCGTCTCTTCACAAATCAGGAGAGGAGCATCCCCGGTCAACAAGGCATCGAGAAACCACAGGTCCAGGGGAGCATCCTCCCTCTCCTTGTTGAAATAGGTGAGATGGGGCAGGGCACTCACTACAGGATGGATACCAACAGCCTCCAGTATCGAAGTTGCCAAGACGCGTTTACCTGCCTGCCCGGTGGAAAATTCACGGAACATGGCGTCCAGGGGAGTGCGCATGCGCTCAATATGGGGGACAAGATTCGCCCCATCACAATAACACAGAGCGGTCAAGGTTACGCCCGCATAAGCGTGATCAAAGTGGTCGGAACCCATGAGTCGGAGAATGCAGTTCAAGGCATCAGAACGCGGAGCAGCCAACTGGATGACGGTGAGAAGGGTTTGCACGAACAGGCTTTCTCCATCCCGTTGGTCGGTAAGACCAAAAAAACCGCTGCCCACTTGGCGTGGCAGGACCGGCAATATCTCGTAGGCACGAATCTCCAGGGCCAAGGCAAGCAGATATTCAAATACAGGGACAAAACGCTCTTGGCTTGGGAGAATGGCCAAAAGATCGGCAGTGGCTTGGCGAAACCGCGCCCGTTGTTGGGAAGCAAGGGCACGGTAGAAGTTGCCGAGTTTTTTGATGAAAGGTTCCGGTCCGGCCAAAATTGTTTCGGCCCCTGGAAAAGCCCAGATGTCTTCCCCTTCCAACAGGAACCCTTCCAGTCCGACCCGCAACCAAGACTCAAACATTTCTTTGGAATATTCATTGAACGAGGAAGGGGGTGCCACTCCCGCGACAAAGATACCGTCACCGGGGAGATTTTCTGTAATCCCCGCTGCCTGTTTCTCTGCCTGATCCCCTTTTTGACGCGATTTTCTGGTTGGCATTTATATGTAGCCCCGCAAACGTTTAAGAATATCTTTCTGGGTTCCATGGGCAACCCTGAGTCGTTTCGCATAAGTTGCGTCGTCATCCATACCCTTTATTTTACCTCTGGTCTCACTTAAGAATCCTAATGGGGTGATGGTAAGGTTTCCAAACCACCAGCAAGGGATGGGTTCCACGACGCGTTCGGGCCACCCATCCAATATATCGGCATTGGCAGACAATTTTGCAAGATCCACGGTAAAGCCCCAGGCCCGTTGTTTAAAATGTTTGGGGAGATCCGGGCGGGATTTGAAGCGCACGTGACCACCGGAATCCGCCACAGTGGGGCGTGCGTGAACCCCTGCTTTAACCGCGTCTAGCGGCAGGTGCAGAGCTACCAAGCCGGTACCCTTGGTATAATGATTGAGACCCAAAAGATCCCGAAGCTGGTTGGCCGCATCTGGTCGAGGAAAGACGTCCGACAATGAAGTACCATTGTACCGGTCCGGGGCAATCCAGAGCAGTCGATCAGGATTGCCAACGGTAGATGAATCTCTGAGCACAACCGAGATGGTACCATGCCCCATGAACAGGCTCAATTCATGGCTGGGCGTCTTGGTGAAATGGCTTGTTACAGAACCGAACAGCCGACGTCTCTCGTCCTCATGGATGACATGTTGGAGAAAGACATTCCCATCGGTGACATTGATAAATTTACCGAAATTGTTGATGTTTCTAAGCCTGCGATGAATTCCGGCAAGGAAAAAGTTTGGTCTGGACTCGCCTGGACGAAAGGCGTTTGGAAGCGGGTGATAAAGCAGGATATTGAAACACCCCATAATCTCATTTGGCAGGTCAGAGTCAGAAATCCCAGGCGGAGGGGTTCGATCTCCTTTCCAATTAACCAGCGTCCGCCACCAATCGAACAGGGTTTGAGCATAGTTGTCATCCAGTAACTTCTGATCTATTCCGTCCAGGATGTTACATACGATGATCAGACCTCCGGGAAACTCGGTAAGTCTCTTGGTGAATTTCGCAGGAGTCAATGGCAATGGCATACATACTTTCCCGCCGGCAATCCCAATCATTGCACGTTTATAAATTCACTAAAAGTGCACCAACATAACGGGCCCCGTCTACCACAAAACGATAGCCGAAGACAAGATGCATTATCTAAACCATATAGGTAACCATTATTCCCTTTCCGCGACGGGGCGTCCTTTTCCCCCGATTTCTTTTTCCCGCGCCTCAAGTTCCTCCAGGCGTTGGTTGAGAAAATGAATTTCCTCAGGTTCGCTCACCTGCTGGCTGGCCAAAAGCCCACCGATGAACAACCTGGCCTGTTCCAACTCGCCCATATCCTCAAGGAAGACCATTTCCATCTGCCTGACCCAGGAAGGGACTGCGGTGCCGGTGGCTTCACTACGGATGGCGCGGGCATATTTCAAGGCCAAAGGGAGGTCATGCAGGCGGTGTTTGGCGATGATGGCCACATGCCCCAGCCATGGCCAGCGCCTGTTGGGGTCATCATGGAACTGTTCATACACAAAATCGGACAGAATTCGTTGGGTGTCTTCACGGGGGATGTCGGCGTAAAAGCGACTGGCAGCCATCAAGGGGTATTGCGACCTGGGATCCAGGGCGATGATATCGACAAGCCATTGCCGCAATCGGTGGGGATCCAGATCCTTGAATGCCACACTCACCCCGGATTGATAATCAAACGCCTGGAGCCAGAGCATGGCCAAACGGTTCATGGCCACGGGATCACCCAAGGCCAGCAACCTGAGTACCCCCTGACCGGGCGAAACCGGTAAAGCCTCGGCACGGGCACCCGGTCTGGAGTGCTGGGCATGCAGAGTCAGATGCAGGGCCAGGGCCACCAAGGCCAGCCACCAGACCGGCTTGGGGACGGCATTCCAAGGGCGGTCACGCCCCTGGAGGGATTTAAAAATCCGGGCCATCAAAAATTTTTCCGGTACAGATCAATCAACGCCGCCGCCGAAAGCAGTGCCAGATAGAGCACCCCCTGCGCCACCACGAAGGCAAGGTCTTGCCAGCCGCCGTTGCCATATACCAACCATTCACTTTGAGTAAAACGATCCAGGGCCGGCAAGACAAACGCAAGGCCATCGATAAACCGATTCATCAACCAGACATTGATCGGCCCCTGCCCCACCCATTGCAGGGCAATCACCGAACGGGCCAGAATATACACTGCCATCACCATGGCGAAAGCGGGGGGAACCTGATTAAAGGTAAACAGACACAGCAGTGCCAGGGCAACAATCAGCAACAACTCGAAAAAAAGCGATACCCCCCACAAAGCCCCCTGCAACACCGGAGAGAAAAAAAGGACCGCCACCGTAAACAGCAGTGCCACAACCAAGGCAATCATGGAAAACCCCATGAGCCGCCCAAAAAAATAACCCGCACGCGGAATGGGGAGAGACAACGCCAGATACAATCCCTTGTCATCCAACTCCCTGACCTGGGCATTGAGGACAAAAAGGGCCATGACCAACACCGCCCCAAGACGCAAAAACGTACCCAGCACCGCAACCTGGATTTCCCGCACCTCCATCACCGCCAAGGCCCCGGCAAAAAAAGCCAAAGTCAGCCCCACCCCCAATACCGCCACCACCAGGCCCACCAACCGCGTCCGAATCCCCTCCAAAACCGTCACCCAGGCAATCGCGGTCATCCATCCCAACCGGTTGAACCGATGTTCCATCACCCCCATGACTGTTCTACCCCTCGATTCATTTGATACCGTGACCGGACCACGGAGAAAAAGCCCATTTCCAAGGGTTCACTTCCGGGTCGGGAACCGTTATTCTGCCCATGAAAGTCTTAATGATACCATCGAAACTACGTCCACTCCCGGAAAAGGCCCCAAACCATGGATTACAACGCACGCATCGTCAGCGACCCCCGCATCTGCGGCGGCGCGCCGGTCATCAAAGGAACCCGGGTCACCTTGCGCACCATCCTGGCCAGCCTGGAAAGTGGCTGCTCCCCGGAAGAAATCGTCGATGGATTCCCCTCCTTGAAGCTGGAAGATGTCCGCGCCGTCATTGCCTTTGCCGCCGCCTCGACCAGGGAGGATCTGCCCTGTCCGGGCATTCCCAGAGTGGCATGAAAATCAAGATCGACGAAAATATTCCGACTCCCCTGGTGCAAAAAGTGGAACTGAATAGTTATCCCCCAACTCAATGGCCAAGAATCGATGCCATCCCCCCCAAACGTTTTTGAAACTGCTCGCGATTATTTGTCATTTCCGATAATGCCGCCCCCTCCGCACCCAAGCCATAACGGTCCAGCGACCCGGCCCCACCCTTTTTTTCCCCAGCCATCCCCTTTTTACCCACAGACTTGGCCTCCCTGCGTTTATTTTTTGGCCCTGTTTTCATCTCCTGCGCACGCAACTTTGCCGCCTCATAGGATTCCAACACCCGTCCCTCACGACCATCAAACCGCTGACCCGGCCACAGGGTCACATGAACACGGCGAACCGGCAACAGGACCGATACCCCCCCTGCCCCCTCCCCTGGTACCTGCACCCCCTCCGGCAACACCCCACCGGATGCCACCAAAGCGGTCCCCCCATTCATCCACACCGCCGGTGGTCCTCCCGAACGCAGCAAAAAACCATTGACAGCCACCCATTCTTTTTGTGGATCTTCGCTGCGAACATCCTCCTGCCGCAACCTACCCACCTCCAAAGCTTGGCTGCGGGCCTGATTAAGCTCCACCCGCTCCCGGGACGAGGTAAACAACCGCCCCAACCCCCCAGGCGGTCCCCCGGATTCTTCCGCCTGCACCCGCAGCACATCCCCAAGCAGCAACATGTGCATCATCACCAACCAAAACACAAACTGTCTGCCCCCGCGCCGCACCATCGTCAAGATTTCCTTCCCCGATGCTTGCCACGACCCTCAACGTGGAACCATAACAATTGCAAACGACCCGTAAAATTGCCCCCCCAACCACTCCGATCCAACCGTCCCCCCTTCCCTTTGCGCTCAATATGGCACTCGTTGACGACAAACAATCCCTTGGCATCCGCCTGCAACCCAGAGATAAAATCCATCATTTCCCCCTCATGCAACAATTCCATGTCAATGGACATGCCACTGGCATACAGGTCAGGCCCCACCAGTTTACCAAACGACGGCAAAGCAAACGGTTCGGGTGGCGCAACAGAATAATTGAGGCTGAAAATTCGCCCTTCGTGCCCCTTCCGCCGGACACTTTCCACCCAGGATACCCGATCTTCCTCACCAATGATCCCCTGGCGTTCAAAGTCAGAAAATCGTGGATAAAACGTGTTGATTAACCGAATATTTTCGGCCATGGCATCGTATTTGACCGCTATTTCCCGGATCACAAGTTCGGTACGCCTGAGTTCCTGTTCCTGCGCCTCGCGAAACCGGCCCGACCCCCACAGACTTCCATAACACAAACACACAGCCACCCCCAGCATCAGTGCCGGAGTGCGTATCACCTTCAGGTCAATGCTCACGCTCAACCGGATTTCTCCTGAAAATCACATGGAAAGCAAACGGTACCGAATCGACAATGTCTTTTTTCATCTGCGTCAAATCCCCCTCCAACACATCCTCCTTTTCCACATTTTTGGGAACCTCCACCGGATCCACTTGGTAAACCTCCGGATTGCCCAACAAAGCCGCCATAAATTTATAGACATGATCCAAGGCATGCGCCATATCACCCTTGACATCATCCACCGTCCCTTTGAATTCTACCACCTCCAAAATATCGGTTGGCGTCAGGGCCGTTTTGGGTTTGGCCTGTTCTCCCTCGACGACCCGGTGCTCGGACAAACCACGATGGCCTGATTTTCGCTCCAACAACCCCAGGGTACCTGGATGCATCGGTCCCTTCCACGTCAAGGAATCCAGACGCAAATGGCCAAACCCTGCCAATTGCCGACTCAACTCCTGCATGACTGCAGCAGGCCCTCTGCCCATGTTTTTGATATGCTCAAGGATTTGCACCGTCACACGCACATCGTTGGGATTGGTTTTGACAGGCAATGCCTGATCGACCGCCGCGCGATATTGGGCTTGCACTTCTGTCAACTGCCGAGCCTTCGCCTGCCACTGCCCCCGGAGGCCAAAACCCTCCGCCATGTTCCACCCCCCCACGGCCATAGCGACGATGATCCATACCACGCTCGCGACATAAAGAATATTTTTTACCAGCCAGGAATAATACGCACGGGTCATATCGGCATTGGCATAATGGTTTTCAGGCCGCAACGCCCCCAGCATCTGGATAAACAACGAATCGGAAAAAGGGGTGGTAATCTGCCGTTTGATCCCAAGTTTGCCTGCCACCACGTTCACCGTCATCAGGTCAAAACCAATGGACGCACTTTCCTGACACAAAGGTCGCACCGCATCCAACATTTCGGGACTGGTGAATAAAATCACCCGGATGCAAGACCCCTGGGGAACAAGGCGCAAAGAATGCAAATAACCCTTGGTGCGCTCCAGTTCCGTCACAAAAAGCTTGGCATAACTCTCAGGATCCTGACCAGGGACCGGTGCCATCCGACTCATCTTGAGGTGTTGGCCCGAATAAAACGAAAACCTTAACCCACTGGTACTCTGCCAACTCACCATCAAGGTGGCAGGGGTCACCACATCCAGCACTTTGAGCAAACGCGAACACACCATAGGCAACGAATAAATGCCCACCAGCAACAGCCCATGCTCACGGAGGCATTCAACCCACGGCAAGACCAAATCAGGATCGGTAATCCCCGAAAGGAGCGTCACCGCATCTTTGCGCCCCGGTTTGGTTTCCCGGCCTTGGAAAGAAAGACGCCGAAACGGTGTTGTGGAAAAAGCCCGATTCAAACGCCGTTCCACCAAAACTTTGCGGTCCGGCCCGAGGACATACGGCTGAGTCTCGGTCCGGAATTCTTCCTCCACCAGATCCACCAGCACATGCAAAGGGATCTTTGGCGTTGCCAATAAAAATTCGACCAACCCCGCCCTGCCCGCCTCGGTCACCTCAAACCGCTGCGGCGGACCCGATACACCCCCACCTTGCCATGGATAGACCGTCAGAAGATCCTTGGTCAGAAACAATAGCCGTTTTTCAAACATCAGCGGCCCACTTTATTCATGATCTCATAAATGGGACCCAGCACCGAAAGAATGACCCAGGCCATCAGCCCCCCCAAGAACAATGTCAGCACCGGCTCAATCATACCCTGGAGTTTTTCCACCGAATCCTTGACCTCCCGGTCATAAAAATAGCGCACATTGACCAAACTTTTATCCAACGCTCCCGTCGTTTCGCCCACACGCAGCATCCGCAACACCAAAGGTGGAAAAATCATTGTTTTCTTGAAGCTTTCGCTAATGGTTTCCCCATGACTGATCCGGTCACGCGCCTCCGCGACGACCCGACCGACCACCTTGTTGCCCACCACTTTTTCACTGATCACCAAACATTCCAACACCGTAATTCCGGCACCGTACATCATAGCGAACACGTTGGCAAAACGGGCCATAATGATTTTTTGCACGATGGGACCAAAAATAAAAATTCTAAGCTTGATCCAGTCAAAAGCATATTCTGCCATAGGGCTTACCCTAAGCAGCGAAACCACCAGGAAAACCAGGAGCATTGGAATACCGAGGATCAACGGCCATCGTTGCACAATAAAATGGGAAGTTTCGATGAGCATCCGGGTATGCAGCGGCAATTCCATCCCCATCATTTTGATGAAGGTAACCAGCTGCGGAACAAGAAATGTCATCATGAAGAAAAAGACTCCCATGACGATGGTAAAAACGAAGATGGGATACATCATTAACTTTTTAGTTTTTGTCGCCAGTTCATCCTGCCATTTGACCGTTTCGGCCAGGTTAGCAAGGATTTCCTGTAAATTTCCCGTCTGTTCACCCGCCTTGATCAATGCGGTAAACACTTCGTCGAAGATTTTGGGAAACCGATGCATACTTTCCGAAAGTTGCGAACCGGTGTCGATATCCTCGATGATGCTGGCCAGGAGCGATTGCATGGCCGGATTGTCGCTGGAATCGCGCAAATCCCCCAAACCTTCGATCAGCGGCACCCCCGCCCCCATCACCTGTTCCAGATGAAAACAAAACGTAATCACATCCTGGCGGGCAATTTTGCCACCATGAATTTTGCCGGAATGCCCTTCGACTTCCTTGAAGTTGACCAGATCCAGTTGAATTTTCGCCAATCGCCGTTCAAGGTCATCCACATTGCTGGCATCCATGCGACTTGTGACCAGACGCCCCACAGGATTCATGGCCTTATACCAATATCCGGGCATGACCTCAGCCCTGCCGTATGCGCTGCGTCAGATCCACCACCCGGGACACCTCGCTGATATTGGTACGCCCATCGAGCACGCAGCGCACCCCGTCATCCGCCAATGATTGAAACCCCTTTTTACGCGCCGCCCGCTCCAAATCGCGAAAAGAGGCGGCGTGGACGATCATGTCGTCGAGTTCCTCATCAAAGCGCAATACCTCCAAAATGGCCTGCCTCCCTTTGTACCCCTGATAATCGCACGAGGGACATCCAACATGACGAAATACCATCACCACCGGCCCCTCCCGTTCCAGGCCCAACATACGCCTTTCAACGGCGTTTGGGGCATAGGGTTGCCGACATTGGATACACAATCGCCGAATCAACCGTTGCCCAAGGACACCGATAATGTTGCCCGCCAGCAACTCCCTGGGAATGCCAATATCCAACAGTCGGCTGACAGCCTTGACTGCCGAATTGGCATGCACGGTGGAATAAACCTGATGGCCGGTCATTGCCGCACGCATGGCCATTTCGGCTGTTTCCCTGTCGCGTATTTCACCCACCAGGATGACATCCGGATCTTGACGCAGCATCGCCCGCACCCCCTCGGCAAAACCCATTTTTGCCAGAGGATTGACCTGGGACTGGCGAATCTGGGTCATCGGATATTCTACCGGATCCTCCAGGGTCATAATGTTGATATGTTCACTGTTGATGGCGTCCAGCAGGGAATACAGCGTCGTCGTCTTGCCGCTGCCGGTAGGCCCCGTCACCAGGATAATCCCCTCGGGGCGGGCCATCATCAACTTAAGATTGGCCAAGGAATCTTCGGTAAAGTCCATATCATCCAACGACAGGACGCCCTTTTGCCGATCCAGGATACGCAAAACAATATTTTCGCCAAAAGTCGTCGCCATGCAGGAAACGCGAAAATCCACGGGCCGACCAAACAATTGCAAAGAGACATGTCCATCCTGCGGCACCCGGGTCTCGGCAATGTTAAGCCCCGCCATCACCTTAACGCGCACCGTGATCATGGATTGATATTTGGAATGCAAACTGCGGATCTGCCGCATCACCCCGTCGATACGATAACGAATCCGTAAAAACCGTTCCTCCGGTTCAATATGGATATCCGAAGCCCCGCGTTTCACCGCGTCCGACAGCATCGCATCCACCAGCCTGACCAACGGCTGACTGTACTCGTTGCTGTAACTGGCCAAGCTGACCCGATCGATTTCTCCCGTTTCCAGCTCCCGCAAGATACCGTCCACCGACAATTCAAAACCAAAGAATTGATCAATAGCGGCATCGATTTCCACATCCCCCGCCAGGAGCGTGGTGATTTTGCACTCATCCCCCAACAACGAACGCATTTGATCCAACGCCACCACATCGAAGATGTTGGACATGGCCACCACCAGTCGATTTCCCACTTTGTCATAGGAAATGGGCAACATACGGACCCGCTTGGCAAATTCCTTGCTGACCAGCTTGACCGCCTCACCGTCCACCACCACCTTGGAAAGATCGACACTCTGCTGGCCCAAAGCCTCGCCCAGCATGTCGCGCATCACCCCCTCGGTCACAAACCCCATCTCCACAAACACCCGGCCCAGGGGTTTGTCCTGGCGTTTTTGTTCCGTCAAGGCAATGCGTAGCTGGTCCTGACTGACGACACCTTTTCCAACCAGCAGTTCCCCCAGCATCACCTTAGGACGTGGTTCCATACATTTACGCTCCCTTAAATTCACCGCACACGCGTTATCTAGAGCGGATCCCCCATGGCCTGTAGCCTGGCTTCAGGAAATTCTTCAGGCTTCATCCCCAACGCCTTGATCCGCTTTTCCGCCTGAGCCACCAGAAATCCACCCGGTTGCATCGACGCCAACTTCACCGCTTGGCGATAGTATTCCAACGCCGGTCCCCGTTGTCCCAGATGATCCAGACTCACCGCCAGATTAAAGGCATAGTCGGGATTGTCCCGCACGCCCGACATGGCCCGGAAAAACGCCTGCTGGGCATCGCCCCAACGCTTTTGCGCCGCATACGATCCCCCCAATGCAAAATACAGGTGGTGGGCGTCCGGTTCGCGCTGCAAGATGGTTTTGATCATCGATTCGCGCCGCAACGGATCGACATCCGCACGGATACCCGAGAGTCCCGCCATCGCCATCGAATCGGAAGGATCCAGTTGCAGCAGCTTGAGATAATACCCCTCCGCCTCCCGCAATCGACCCTGGCGAATCATCACCGCCGCCATGCCAAAAAGGGCATCCTTATTTTCCCCCTCCCGTACCAAAATGGCGTTAAACCCCTGACCCGCCTCCTCCAACCGCCCACGATCAAAAGCCTGACGCAAGCGCAGCAACCGCAGTGCCAACGCCCTCTTTTTGATCAACGCATTGACCATGCCCCCTTCGTCCACCCCGTTTGACTCCAAGGAGGGGCGTTTTTTTTCCTCTCCAGATACGGATGGAGGGGACTTGATCCCAACCCGCTCCCCCGCATAGCCCTTATCTGCAATGGCAACATCACCTTTGCGCTTGCCTTTTCCAGGCTCTGAATTTTCCTCATTCTCCCCATTGTCCGCAAACAAGCCGGCCGATGAAGGGGCCATCGCCGTTTCCACCTTTTGAACCGCCGACCCCGACGGAGGAATCGGAATCTGGACCTGGGATACACCCACAAGATTGGACGAAGGTGACACTGGGGGGGGTGATGCGGCAGGTGCCAAGCCCGATGATGGGGGCTGGGCAAGGACAGACGGCGGTGAAACAGGAGACAAAGCGGTTGCAGAAACGGTCAAAGCCCCCGGCGGCGGCGCGGGTGGTGCAATCTGTTTGGCCAGCGGCGGCCGGGGCATGGAAAACGACGGCAGCATCATGCTTTGCCAATAGACGTAGCCCCCATAGGTCAATACCCCCAGCATGGCCAACGCACCACCGCCGATGTATAGCCGTTTTCTGGACCGGACCGGTTCTCTGGAGGCAGCCTCCCTGAGCAAACGGGCCTTGTCGGGAGAATCCCAACCCAGTTCCCGATGGTCACAGGTTGGCCCCTGTTTTCCTGCACACGCATTGACCAACAGAAGTGGCTCCTGCCCTTGACCAGGCAACACCATTTCCGCAGCGTCACCCATCGGAGCCTTTGGTTTCACCCCATCATCCAACTCAAACAGCAATGATGAAACCGTCGCCGCTCCGGCAATTCCCCCGGCCCCTCCCGCATCGCCGACAGGGCTGCCCGCATCCGGTCCCCTGAACCGATCCTCCCGTTTTTCCTCCATGGCCAGGATTCCCAACAACCCCGCCTCACGCCCTTTTTTCTTTTTTAGAAATGCCGGCTCCCCCGCATCTTGAATGTCCCCCGGATGACCCCCTTCCCGCTCCCCCCGGTCGCGTTCCACCCCTTCCAGGGCCTTGAGCAACATACTCATGGCTTGCGCAACCTTTTGCCTGAAATGATACCAGTCGCCATAGCATCCACCCATTCATTCCAATGCCGGAGCGACCCCGGACCGGTCGCGCAAACCATCCTCCTGGCCCAGTGAAAAATGGTTTCGGTCCATCTGTTCCCGCAGCGTATCCGGTGTCATGATGGTGGGACGAATAAAAATGGCCATTTCGGTTTTGCTCAGGGTGCGACTTTGGGTGCCAAAAAGATAACTGGCCAAAGGAAGTTCACCCAATCCAGGCAAGGTGGTTTTTTTACTCTCAGCAAAATCTTTCATCAGACCCCCCAAAACTACGACCTGCCCGGTCGTCACCCGCAAAACGGAATCCATTTCCCGAATCTGAAACTGTGGATATTCGTTACCATCGGGACCCGCGAAAACACCAATTTTTTGCGAAAGCACCGGACGGACATGCAGGGAAACAATTCCCGAACTTTCCACATTGGGTGTGACAGACAAAATCAACCCTTCCAAAGCCTCCTTTTTGTTGAATGTTGTCTTTCCTTTTTTTCTGACCGTGTTGGAGGTTTCCGATTCTGTGGAAGTTTCTTCAAATTTGGTTTCAAAATAAATATGCTGGTCACCCACTTTCATGACCGCCGTTTGATTATTCAGTGTCATTACCTTTGGGCTGGACAGGACCGTAACATCGCCAAACTCGTTCAAAAGACGCAGAGAAGCACTGATCACATTATTTTTGCCGGCACCCGTTTTTATCTGGTGACCTATCCCGAAGAGAGGAGAGCCATCCGCCCCACCAAAGGTTTTGGTCATTTGTCCAGAGTCGATCAACCCGATCACCGAGCTGCCCCCCTCCCCCAAAACCCTCTCCCCGATCCCCAAACTGGTACCCGATCCGCCCCCGGTCACACGCCCCCAGTCAACGCCATGGATGTAATAGTCGTTCAACCTGATTTCCACCACCGTCGCCTCGATGAGTACCTGCTGATGCGCCGTGGCAACAATCATGTCGAGGAATTCCTGAATCTGCTTATGTTGGCCTTTGGTAGCCGACACGGAAAGAACCCCAGTGGCCTTGTGAACCACCAACGATTCCTCTTCCGGTTTTTCATTGCCCTTATCCTTGCCTTTTTCCTTACCCTTCCCCTTTTTCGGCTCGCCATCCGATCCAGAACCCGCCTCCTGAACCTCTTTCGAGGCATCCATGGACTTGGCACGCCACTTGGTGCGCTCGGCATTATCAACCTTGATGATTTTTTTGATCCCCTCGACAAGGGGTTCCCAGAAATCCATTTCAAATTCGGCCGTAATATCGGCACCGCCCGAAGCAGAAATCCCTTGATTGGCACCACTTTCCAGACTCAAACTCATGGATCCGGAGGATTCCCGCTTCATGTTGAGATAATCCACCTTGTAGGTGTGCCAGTACGGGTGATCGGGCCGAATGATCAGGTTTTCCCCCTTCAACTCGTACACCAGATCCACCTGCCGAGATAGACTTTCCAGGATGGCCGGCAGGGTTTGTTCCACCGCATTCAGAGTCACATGTCCCTCAATGGCGGGGTGAATATCGGTTTGGATACGGGAATTACGCGTCAGGGTGAAAAGCACCTCCCGAACCGGGACATCGAAGACCACGATGGTGTATCGCTCTTCCTGGGGGTGCGCCGGTGGCAGGTAGGGGGTCGCATGGACGATATCGGGAATATCCCCCTCACTCCCCTGGCGTGGATCCGAAACGGGATTCAGATGCCCTACAGACACAGGCATTGAGGTTTTCTGACAACCAGAGGATAGAACCGTCAAAATAGCAGCGACAACCAGCAACACACGCATAAACGGTCTATTCCGGGTAAAAGTTAACACCATCCGCAATCCGCCTCAGGCCCCATACCCCATGATCCAACACCAACAATGTCTGACTTGCAAATAATATGCCCCAAATTTGATTTTGACTTTGATTTTAATTTTACCGCCGCCCATCAAGGGGGGGGGGGCAGACCCAGGGTCCGGAATCCTCATGGAAACGAAGTCCCAACAATACTTAAAAAGGTGTTGTCGAGAAAATCTTCGACTCCCCGTTGCCGTTGCTGGGTGAAGAAGGGGGGGATTATGTCAGAACCGCCCGAATTGTTGTAAGAAACTCCTGGAATTCACCGTTGATCGGCATATCTAAAATCTGATAAATCTGGTCCGGGGAGTTGTCCATCAATGCATCGATAGCCCCCTTGCGCAGGGCTTGAAGTTTTTCAATGTTCAGCCCCAGTTTGTCGATAGTTTCCCTGGCTGCGACATCCTCGGGATCAGCGGCAACCATTTTGCCAATTGCTGTAAACTTGAAGCGTGCTTCGCATCCTGGGTCGAGTGGTGAAACCAATAGATCCTGATCAAACCAATTCGCTTTTCCATGACCACAATGGAGCGGTTCTCCTGGTTGCAGTTCTCTTTGACAGGAGGCGTGGAGATTGTCGTACTTCAAGCCCATACCAGGGAAGGTCTGTTGTGGACAAAAATGTTCAATATGGCTCCCTTCCTGGCGGACACGACATTCACAGTAACAGCAAAGACCTCCCTGTTCCTGAATAAGGCTCGTGTGAAGACTCTTTTTTACATCGGAATGGAGTTGACCATATCCCATTCCAAGGGGAATGTTCTGTTTTTTCCATAGGGTAAATTTTGGTGGTTCGGCTTTTTTTCTGATGTATTTCATTGCCCCAACACCTCGTAGCGACGAATGAGGGTATTGGCTCGTACCAGATCGGGATCGCTGCCAAGAATCTTTTCCAATTCAAGAACCTGTTCTCTGGCCACAGGCAATTCTTTTTGGGCGATGGAATCAAAAAGAAGACGCAGCTTTTCCTTGATCCGTTCCGGTCGCTCGGGGACATCCATGGTGTCTTCCAGGATGCGGTTGCTGGTTTGACCGTAGGAGTCCTGGGGATGACTGACTTTGATGCCATCGCTGGTCTGGTGCAATTGAAAAATCGCTTCGGGGCGAACATCGCTGAGGATTTGCGGTGAATGGGTGGAGACAATAAATTGGCAGTTGGAGAAAGTTTGCACCAATTTGGGCAGGATTTCCCGCTGCCACGCTGGATGAAGATGGAGATCAATTTCATCGATGAGGACAACGCCCGCCATTGACAAGGGATCTTGCCCGCTCGATCCCGAAAGAATGGCCAAACGCCGAGCCAAGTCACCCACCAAAGCGAGTAAACATTTTTCACCATCCGACAGATGATCCACCCATATTTTTTTCTCCGCTTTTTTCACCCCCATATGCAGGGGGTCGCGGTACACTCTAAGATCGGTAAATCCCGTAAAGATTGTTACTGCACTCCGCACAGCCTGCAGTTGTGGATCCCGTTGCTTGCGAATGGATTGCGCCAACATTTCATCGGGAAGGTCCGCGTCCACCAAGCGATCCCACCGTTTTTCATTTTCCAAATCTTCCCGCTGCCGGAACCAGGAAAAAAATGCACGAAAGTTGCTGCTGGCATGAAACGCCCCTGCAAAAGCGGTGAGTGGCGATGTCAAATCAATCTTTCCGCGAATCCGCAAAGGGATGTCCAGGACGGTTCGATGCACTGAATAATGCACAACCAGAGGAATGTTAGGGCCAGGATTGTCTTGTGAGAATGCTTCAGAATTCACTCGATGAAAGTATTTCTTGTTGGCTTTCCTATCTATGCCAAGACCCCATTCGGTAACTACGTCTCCTGCAACAGCGACGCTAATACGCCCTTGGGTAGTATTTTGGAAATTGCCAATGTCGGTTTTTTTGAAGAATGAACCTCTTCCCCGGGGGGAACCCAACCGTGCTGGATACCAGGAGAGGAGTGCTGCAAGACAATCGAGAATGGAGGATTTTCCCGCGCCATTCTTTCCAGTGAACACCGTGAGGGGGAAGGCCAAATTAAGGGATAATTCCCGGATTCCCCGAAAATTTTCAATGGTTATGCGGTTAACTTTCACCGGGATGTCTCTTGGGTTTTGTCGAACATTTTAAATTTTCTTTAAAAATAAGGCCCAGACGGTTGCATAATCTTTCTCCCGGTCGCATTTGTCAAAGGGGGATTTCATCCGCAACCGATCAGTCTCCCCTCTTTCTTCGAAAACTATTGCGGGGGTCCGGGAGGAATCATCCCCCCGTTCTGCGGTTTGGAGGCAGAGTCTCCAAGGTTTTTCTTTTGACTTTGACTTTGATTTTGATATTTTTACCCGGAGGTTGCCATGGCCCCCTCAGATTCCAAAAGAAAATGGATAGACTGTCGGCTCCCCCTAAAAAAAACTCATCGATTCATAAAGAAGGCATCATGACTCCAACAGACCCGGACA
Source organism: Magnetococcales bacterium (assembly GCA_015660855.1). Lineage (GTDB taxonomy): Bacteria > Pseudomonadota > Magnetococcia > Magnetococcales > UBA8363 > UBA8363. The sequence goes on along the minus strand of JACSDG010000005.1, from coordinate 30,009 downwards.
GTTCACCAAAGACGACCGGCGACAAACCCAGACTGCTCATACTGGCGCAACTGCCACCGCCCACGCATGGGGTCACGGTGATGAGTCAGGCGGTTTGCGACTCGGGCGTATTGAAAGAAAAATTTAATATTTTTGTTCTTCCTATTCGTTTTGCCGCTTCCATTCAAGAATTTGGGCGAAACAACGTGCGAAAACTGCTGCGACTGTTGCTTCTCGCAGCCCAGCTTGTTTATCGTTGCCTGACTTTTAAACCTGACCTAGTCTATTTCACTCTGGTACCCACAGGAATGCCCTTTTATCGGGATTTCATGCTGCTGACCCTGATCAAATGGCTGGGCATTCGTCCTGTTTTGCACCTGCATGGACTGGGAATTCAAGCGGCATCCTCTCGATGGATCCATCGTTTTCTTTACCGCCGGGCATTTCATGGCGTGGATGTCATCCACCTGTCACCGTTGCTGTTCTACGACATCGAGGAATACGTCCCGTTGGCGAGAACTTATTTTCTCGCCAACGGGATCCCATGGAAACATATCAAACCGGAGTTGTCCGCAGATCGCCCCCCCCAAGCCGATTCGATCAGATTTTTATTTTTTTCCAACATTACCGAAGAAAAAGGTCCCCTGGATTTTATCAAGGCCCTTGGGATACTGAAATCCAAAGGAATTCAATTTCGCGGCATCGTGGCCGGAGCGATAGCATCCCAGGAATGTTTCAATGAAATAACAATACTTATCAAACAATTCAATCTCGATACAATAGTTAAATATGTTGGCCCCAAGTTTGGAAGCGATAAGGACGCGTTGTTTGCAAGTGCCGACGTTTTTGTATTTCCAACCCATCGCGACAGTTTCCCGGTTGTCCTGCTGGAAGCCATGGCCCACGCCCTGCCGATCATCGCCTCAGCGGAAGGGGCCATACCCGCCATTGTGGATGATGGTATCACAGGGATTGTGTTTCCAAAGAAAAATATGGAAAAACTTGTTGTCGCACTTGAATTGTTTACGAAAGATAAAGTACTATGCAGGGATATGGGGAGATCTGGGAGAGATAGATTCCTGGAAAGATTTAAAATCGAAACATTTGAAAATAATCTTTCCGATATATTCGCTACGTGTCTGCAACAGTCAGGAACCCAAAAAAGCCGCCCATAACCTCATTTAAACAAATAGGTCATTCTCCGTTTTTTTATTGCATGGGTACATAGATGAAAAAAATACTAATTATTGATGATGACATTCATTTCCTGACCATCCTGCAAACCCCACTGGAAGCCGCAGGCCATCAAGTCAAAACAACCACCGACGGCCAATCGGGTGTTTCGCTGACGTTTGAGTGGCATCCTGATTTAATCATCACTGACCTGGAAATGCCGGTCACCGACGGGATTGACACCATCCTCACGTTAAGATCAAAGGGATACCGTGGTAAAATAGCCGTTTTGACAGGAGCCTCTGGGGGCGGCAACACCGTCAAGGCGGTCAAAGCAGGGGCCAACCATATCCTGGTCAAGCCGCTTGAAGGCAGCGTTACCGCAATTATCGGGTCGCTCTTTGAATGATGGCGGTCCAGGAACACAACCCCCAAGAATCACGCAATCGTTAATTTAACTCAGGAAAACGGGTTCTGATGCCACGAAGCATTTTAATCATTGAGGACGACTGGCATTTCCGGATCGTGTTAGAGACCGCATTACTGGGAGCGGGCTATGAAGTCCGCACTGCCGAGAACGGCAAAGCCGGCATTACCATTGCGACCGTTTGGCAACCGGATTTAATCATCATGGATCTGGAAATGCCGGTGATGGACGGCATCCCGACCATCTATATCCTGCGGGAAAAAGGATTTCGCGGTCGAATTCTGGTGCTGTCGGGTCAATTGACACCAGAAAACACCGCCAAGGCCAGGGAAGCGGGGGCCACCCATTTTTTTTCCAAGCCATTTCCTGAGGATCCCCGAAAAATGGTGGAATTGGCCTTCGCCGACCCCGCCCCCCCCGCCCCCATCGATACCTCCCGCCCCAGCAACACCGAGGCGGACAAAAGTGCGCCGCCAACCCAGTGGACTCCCCCACCGATGATCACGGCCCGAGCACCCGCACGTCCTCCCAGGTCAGGGGGCGAAAAACCCAGGAAACGATCCATGGGTTGGTTGGTTGCCAACATCTCCGGGGTCATCCTGGTCACCGTGGCGGTGGTTTTTGGATTGAGCCAACAAAATCACGAAGTCACCCCGGAGCATCGGTCGGCCCGCCAGACGACCCTGCCCACGCCGGAAACCGAAGAAACCTCATCACCACCTGCCAACGGTGCCACCCCATCGTCACGCACGGCGACCACAAAAAACCGGAAACACTATTTTTTCGGCCACCAGCTTGCCAACTATTACTGTAACCAATACTTGCGAGGAAACTGCGATGGTGCTTCGCTGCACCTCAACCCGTTGGCACGGGATTTGGATGCCATCGATCAAGGACGCGAGATTTATCGCCATTACTGTACCCGCTGTCATGGTTCCATGGGTAATGCGGACGGCCCCGATGCAGCGACCTTGCACTCCACCCCAGGACGACTCAGCCTGTCTGGTTCCGGCATTCTGCAAAAAGACGCCTTTTTGTTTTGGACCATTGCCGAAGGTGGCGTGCCCTTGGAAACCGAAATGCCCCCCTTCAAGGAAATTCTTTCGGAAAAGAAGATATGGAGCTTGATCCGATTTTTGGAAACGTTATAGTGGCGGGTGGGAATTCAGATACCATCACCAGCATGACAGTTTCTGGTTTTGCGTCCGATAAATAACCTCAGGACCGGGCCACCACCATGATCAACCCCACCATGATCAACCCCACCATGATCAACCCCACCATAATCAACCTGATTATCGAGCACCATGACAACCCCCGCCGTTGAAAGACGCAAACATCCATTTCGTCGCAGCTGGGGACGAACAGACTACCTTGCCAAGATCATCCTGGTACTCACCGACAACCGCGTCATCCGCGGGCATACCCTAAACGTGGGACTGGGGGGGATCTCGATCCATGTCGATGATGAAGTCGATAAACTCAGGGAGGGACTGAAGGGCGAACTCAGCCTGGACCCCGACCCCTACGACATGCGGTTTTCCTGCATTGTGGCGCGGGCCGTGGAACGAACAGTTGCCCTGAGGTTTATCGACGAAGTCAATTCATTCGGATTGTACATTACCCAGTACATGATGGTCGATATACTGGTACGCACCGCCGATGCCTTTGCCGCCGCCCCCGGTCTGGAAGACACCATCCAAACCGCCGTCTCCAACATACGCACGCAGCTGCAATGTGAGGCCTCCTCGTTGTTTTTGATTGATGACCAGGGACTGGAATTGGTTTGCTACGCCTGTTCCGGCCCGGTATCCATCACCGGCATGCGTGTTGGCATTCACGAAGGTATCGTAGGTCGCACCTATCGGGAAAACCGTTCCTTTGTCATCCAGGATGTCAGCAACGATGATCATTTTCACGCCACGACGGATCAGCTCACCGGATTTGTCACCCGATCGATCCTCAGTGCCCCCCTGCGGGTCAATAATCATACCATCGGGGTACTGGAAATCATCAACAAACGCGGCGACGGATTGTTCGCAGGCAGCGAGATTCTGGTTCTCTCCGCCCTGGCCTCCCAGACAGCCTTGGCCATTTTCAACATACGCCAAAGGGAAAAGCTCGACCAGGCCCGTGCCGCCAGTGAATCCAAATCGGAATTTCTCGCCCGGATGAGCCACGAAATCCGCACCCCAATGAATGCCATCATCGGGTTTGCCGATTTGGGGGCGCGAAAAAAAACAGATGCGGTGTTTGACTACTTGCAAAAAATTTCCCGCTCCTCACGTTCCCTCATGCGCATCATCGACGATGTTTTGGATTATTCCAGCATTGAAGCGGGAAAAATCAACCTTAAACCCGTAGAATTCAATCTTCAGGATCTCCTGGACCATCTATTGGACATGTTTTGGAAACAGGCCGATGAAAAAAATATCGACCTCCAGATACACATCTCCAAGGTGTGCTTTTTGCCCCTGTTTGGGGACGTTTTGCGCCTGGAACAAATTTTAATCAACCTGATCAACAACGCCATCAAATACACCGATTTTGGCGAGGTAGAAATTTCGGTGGCCGTGTTGCAAGAAACACCCCAGGGGGTGGAATTACAGTTCACCATCCGCGACACCGGTATTGGCATCGCCCAGGAAGACATTCATCTCCTTTTCAACTCGTTCACGCAGGTAGACCCCTCCCTGACCCGCAGGTTCGACGGCACAGGTTTGGGTCTGGCCATCAGCAAGCAACTTGTTGAATTGATGCACGGTCGCATTTGGGTAACCAGCAACCTTTACCAGGGAAGTGTATTTTATTTTACCTCCGTTTTTGGGGTGCCGTCCAAAATCAAAGCCGATGCCGTTGCCCTGCCCCGGTCACCGACAGACAGACCGGTTTTGTTGGTTGGATCCTCACCCACCATGCTTTCCACCATCGCCGGTTTCCTTGAAGTCATGGGAATGACTGTTTTGCAACGGGGTATGGATGGAAATTCATCGTGGCCTGACTTGGTTTTTGGTTTTGAAGGATCCATGGCCATCGTCGATTTGCCCCGTTCGCAAGAGCCTGTTGAGGAACTGTTGCAACACCAGTCCGCGTCCAAGAAACGCAACTCCGATGGAAAACCCAACGCCGTCATCATGCTTTCGCATTTTCACCATGAGGAACGTCTTCGCCAACTGACCATGTCAACCCCCGGGATCAGGCTGATTTTCAAACCGGTTGGGAGTGCTGTGTTGTTGCGTGCCATTCAGGAATTTTTCAACCCGAGTGCCGGCACACCCAAAACCATCCCGAACCAGGATCTGTCCACCAGCGTATTTCAGCAGCTCCATGGTGCCAAAATTCTTCTGGTGGAAGACAATTCCATCAACCAGCAGGTGGCACAAGAACTGTTGGAAGAAGTGGGAATGATCGTGAAGGTTGCCAATCATGGAGCCAAGGCGGTTCAATACATCAACACCCGTGGCGAAACCTACGACCTGGTATTGATGGATCTGCGGATGCCTCTCATGGATGGTTACACAGCCACCCGGCACCTGCGAAACAATCCCGCCAATCAAAATCTTCCCATCATCGCCATGACGGCCCATGCCCTGAACGAAGACAGGGAAAAATGCCTTGCCGCCGGGATGAACGACCATGTGCCCAAACCCATCGACCGGGCCAGACTTTATGAGGCCTTGCTGCGGTGGATCGTGCGGCGCAAAGGATTGGGCAGAGAGAGCGTCCCCGTCGCCCCCCGGGACGAATCCGTCCCCAACGAAATCCTCCCCCCCTTGCCCGGCATTGACACCCAGGAGGCTTTGCTGCGTCTTGGTAACAATCACAAATTGCTCAGGTCCATACTCAAGGAATTTTATCGCAAATTCCGCCAATCGGACACAACTGTTTTCCAGATTGGCAGTGCCAATGATGCTGCCGCCAATCAGTCCGCCATGGACATACTGCACACCATCAAAGGGGTTTCGAGCAACTTTGGTGCCCATCGGTTGTCCAGAACAGCGATGGAACTGGAACAAGAGATTAAAAAAACCGGAATATTCAACCCCATGCTGTTTGAAAATTTCAGAACCGCGTTCCAGGAAGTACATCATTCCATCGGCATGCTCATTGCCGAGGAAGAAAGTCTGGAGCCGTTGGAGGACCATTATCTGTCGGATACCGCACCCGACGTGGCCAAGCTGACCCCCGTCATGAAAACTTTGTACAACCGTTTGAAAATTAAAAAAATAAACGCCGAAGAATCGTTTGAGCAGCTCAAACCTTTGCTGTCAGGCAGTTCTCCGGAAATCAAGAAGGCAATGAAACAGATGGAACAGCATATTGAGGATCTGGCATTCCAGCCTGCACTGGAGGTTTTAGAGAAACTTTATCTGCTTTTGGGCATTCCCATGGACAAGGATCACCCATGACCGCCTCCAGCAATTCTCCCAGAGTTTTGATTGTCGATGATGTCCCAAGCAATATCAGAGTGTTGGCTTCCATTCTTTCGGACAACTATGACATATCCTTTGCCACCTCGGGTTCTGAAGCGTTGCAATTGCTGTCGGAGCAGAATGTGGACATCATCCTGCTGGACATTGTCATGCCGGAAATGAATGGCTATTGGGTGTTGGAACAGATCAAGTCCAATACGAAAATAAAGGATATTCCCATCATATTTTTAACCTCAAGAAATACCGCTGAAGACGAGGTACACGGACTGCAAATGGGTGCTGCCGACTACATTACCAAACCCTTTGCCGCCGCAGTCGTCAAAGCTCGAGTCAATACCCAGTTGGCCCTGCAACGGATGAATCGGCAACTGGCCGAGATTACCGAAGAGTTGCTCACCGAACGGCAATTTATCGAATTGGTGGTTCAGAATATGGTAGGCCCGGAGGAAATCCAGAGTCCACACATGCGATATTGGATGCAGCCGGTGGAAAAAACCTCAGGAGATCTCCTGATGGTAGCGGAGAACCCGAACGGCATTCAATATTATTTTCTCGGAGACATTACTGGACATGGTCTTTCTTCGGCAGTGGTAGGGCCGATTATTTCCTACATTTTCTACTCCATGACCGATCGTGGCAGCTCGCTCGTAGAGATTGTCAACGAATTGAATCATTATCTGGTTTCCAAATTACCGCCCAATGTTTTTCTGACGGGATGCTTCATCAGTATAAACAGCAGCAGGGATACCATGGAGATCTGGAACTGCGCCATGCCGGACACGTTGGTTTTCCGCGAAAACCGCCTGTTTGCCCGCCTGCTGTCCCGGTTTCAACCTTTGGGAATCATCAACGGCCCATTTGGCAATCCCGAAACATTAAGCCTTGCCAAAAACGACCGGATTTTTTTTCTCTCCGATGGCCTAGTCGAGGTCTACAACGCCCAAGGACAGGAATTTGGCATCGACAGACTGGCAGGGGTCATTGCTACCATGGTGGAACAAGACAAACCTTTGCAATACATTCACAGCCAACTCGTCAAGTTCAACGATTCCGGACGGCAGAAAGACGACATGACCATCGCCGAAATTTTTGTCAGTTGAACCATTGGTCGAGGAGCAGAGAAGAAGGCTTTGGTGGTCATAGCTGCGGAGGTGCGCGGCCTTGGCCCTGGTCGCGTTGAAGTTGGAGCGACGCGACTGTAGCACAGACACTTGGTCACTCGCTTGGCATGGAAGCGTTTTCTGCCGTGAGTTGGAATGCCCAGGCTTTTCTGGACCTTTTCGCCGGGACCATACCGGATTTTCCCGATATCGAGCAAGATGGCACAAAGAAATTGCAATGAATCGTTGCCATAAAAAATATTGTATCGTATACTGCCGTCGCATCCGCCCCTTGGCAGTAAGCCACGCCCCTCGCAATCATGGGCTGGCTGATCCCCTGGGGCTTTTTCGTTTTTTGGAATGCAACCTGTGAAAGTCGCGATCCTGATTGATGGAGGCTATTTCCTCAAGCGCATTCATGCCGTGCGTCCCGACGTTTTCGCCCACGACCCCATCCAGGTGGATAAGGCCATAGGTCAACTCGTTCACAACCATCTGTCCTACCTCAACAAAGTGGCCTGTGCAGACCATCCATTCTCTTTGCTTTATCGTTGTTTTTACTACGATGCCAATCCCTACGCCAATAAGGGGCATCTTCCTGTCAGCCATTCCGCCATTGACTACGCCAAATCGGATGAGGCGGTATTTCGTCTGAAACTGTTTGATCTGTTACGCCGACGATCAAATTTTGCTCTTCGTCTTGGTGAAGTACGCCGTGAACGCGCATGGGTGTTGTCAGAACGAGCGCAGAAAGATTTGTTGGCCAAAAGAAGGCCGGTTGATTCTTTGACCGATGCCGATTTCTGGCCCGGTTTCCGACAGAAAGGGGTGGATATCGCCTCAATCAGCTTAAAAAAGCAGGCTGACACCATTGTTCTGGTGACTGGGGACAGCGATTTTGTTCCTGCCACCAAACTGGCGCGTCGGGAAGGGATCCGAATTATTCTCGATCCCATGTGGCAATCCGTAGGGGAATCGCTTTTTGAACATATTGATGGTTTATTCAGCGGTTTTGGCAAACCGAAAGCAAAAGATTCAGACGACAGTGTGTAGACCGAATAATGGCACGTGACCCAAAAAAACAGGTGGAGACCCTGACCCACGATCAGGCGAGCCGCAAAAACCTCCCCACAGCCAAGTTTCGATAATGGCCCGCAAGGAAAAGAGTCCCATCCGGGTGGCTTATGAACGGCGCAACCTGGAGCATGATGCCATCAAGGGCGTTGATCGAACCACAGGATAACTGGAAAACATAAATATGTATCATTGTTTTATCCGCATGTTAACCCTTATCGCCCTGTTTTTGGCCCATCCAGCCCTGGGGGAACCGCCACCACCCTCCCCCCGCCCGATATGGGAGGTTGAAACACTTTCACCAGACATTCTGGCATCGGCCCGCAGCCAAACGGAACAAACACTGGCCGCGTTGCCCGCCGATGCCAAAGAAACCAGCCCCGATGGTCTGATGCGTGCCGTCCTTAAAACACGCCAATCATTACTGGTGGAGCTTGAAGAAACCCTCAAACGCCGGACCATGCTGCAAAAAATGGCTCCGCAACTGTTGCAATCGGAAGGGGAAACAGCCAATTCCCTGGCCAAATTAAAAAAACAACCCGAAGCAACCCCGCCCGAGACACCCACCAACGAAAATTTTGAACCTTTGCGGGAAAAGTTGGACACGGTCTCGGCCAAAGTGGAAGAACTCAAGCGGGAGATGCGCGAACGCGCCGAACTTATGCAGGGTTTGAGCGACCGCATTACCAAAATGCGGGAACGCCAACGCGAAACGCTACGCAATGAGGAAAAATTTCGCGCACTTCTCAACGGCACCCCTCCCCCCGATAATCGTTCCATCGTCGTGGCCCGCGTGGAGAATGAAAGGCTGTCCCAACGGGTGGCCACGGAAATCCTCAAGGAATTGGAGGCAGAACAAGAATTTGAAAAACTTACCATCGGGATCCGGGACCGGCGTTTGGAACTGGCCCAGTTGGAATTGGACCGAATGCAGGTGGAGGTTACCCTTTACCAGGAAGCGTTGAACAAAGCCCAGGACCAAACCTTAAAGGCCCAGGAAGCGGAAATCGACCGCAAGGATGCCGCCATTGAAAATGCCACCAGTGCCGATACCCTGTTTCTGGCCACATGGGAAGCCCATACCGCCCGAGTTCGCCGCAACGTCACGGGTTACACCACCCTGCTCAACGACATTCGCGCCAGCATCACCGAACAGGAAGACAAACTGAAATCGGAGCGCGAAGAAATAAAAAATTTACGTGGTATGGCAGGACAAGGTTCGAGTTTAAACGATCTAGCCTCGGAAATCTTCAAGGCGGCTTACCTGAGAATCAGCAGCAGCAGAAAAGAAATTCAGACCATAGACACCGAGGAGATGGACCAGCGCGTCAAAGAAGCCCTGGAACGGCAATTTGAAATTATTGCCCTGCTTCCAGGATTGCGCAGTCAATGGCGAACGGAACTGCAAACCGCATCCCAGGGATTGGAAGATCCCAAACTCAAACCCTTCATTGAAAAAGCGGAGAAGGTTTTCAACGGCTATCGCTCACAACTGGCCGATGAAAAACGTATTTTGCTTGAAATCAGCCTTCAGGGCCAACGCATGAACATTTTGCCCATGGAGCGGCAAGAGGTGTTGGCAGAACTGGAAACGTTCGTATTGACGCGGATTTTCTGGGTTCAGGATGACCTGCCGTTGGGATTGGCGATGGTGCGCAAACTGCTCAACGAATTGTTCTCCCTCAATCGCCCTTATTCCATGGTCAATTGGTGGATTGAAATTCTTTCCCGTGAAACCCTGTCCACCCTGGTACATTTTATTCAGAGCGGTCGCATGGCATTTCTTGGGGTGTTGTTTCTGGTCGGCCTGCCCTTGTTTATGATTTGGCTGCGCCGGCATATCCATCGGGTCACAACCACGAACCCCAGAAACCACTCTGAGGATCCCCATAAAATCGTCAAGGCCCATTTGTCTGGTTTGATAACGGCGAGTCTGACCCCGTTTTACTTTCTCGCCGTGGCCTGGACCATCAGCTCCATAGGCTTTCCGGTGGCTCTGGGCACCGTCGTCTCCCGATCCATGATCCATGGTGCCCTGTTTTTGTTTTTGTGGCGGATCAATGTCTCCTTTCTGCGCCCACCGGCGGTGCTGACCGCCATCGCAGGAATTTCCGAGGAGGTCTGTCATGACCTTTACTGCGCCATCCGTATGGTGCTTTTAGCCTACCTGGTCTGCCTGCTGCCGTGGATGATCTTCGCCGATTGGCCGTTTCATTTTGAAATTTTACCCCGCCTGGGATTGACCCTGTTCCAAATTGCCGTGATGGTGGCCATTTACCGCCTGATACGATTGCGCTCCAGTTTGGTAAAAAAATTTTTGCACCTGGGAGACAAAACCGGTGTCCTGGCGCGCAACTGGAATTTCATCATACTGCCAGCGATCCTGTTCATGCTGCTCATTGTCGCCATGGACCTTGCCGGCTATCATTTTGGTGCCCGTTACCTGGCCACCAACGGTCTGATGAGCTTTGTAACCGTCATCGCCATGACCGGCACCTACCGGATCATAGCAGTCACCTCGGAAAAAATGATCCACCGCTGGGGAGCGGATCATTTGCAAACCGACACCCACCAACCCGACCCGGCCAAAACCGAACATCTGACCCGACAAATCCAAAAACCTCTGAGCTGGATCGTCTTTTTAACGGGGACATACACCCTGGCAAGCTTCTGGGGAATCAATGAGAGCGTCATCCGCTCATTGAGCGACATCACCCTCTACAGCATCACGGGAAGCGACGGACAGATTCAATTTGTCAGCTTGGCCGACTGGGGCTCCTTTTTGTTTTGCCTGTTCATGGCGTTTTGGATCGCCCGACGCCTGCCCAACCTTTTCAGCTGGTTTGTTTTTTCCCGCATGCAGGCCGATCCCGGCATGCGCTACGCCGTCGTCACCATGACACGCTATATGGTGATTCTGACCGGAATTTTTATGGCCTTTTCATTTCTCAAACTTGATTTGGCCAAGATCGGCTGGTTGGCGGCGGCCATTTCCGTGGGGCTGGGGTTTGGCCTCCAGGAAATTGTCGCCAATTTTGTCAGCGGCATCATTTTGCTGGTGGAACGTCCCATCCGAGTTGGCGACATGATCACCGTGGGTGCCATGTCGGGGCGAATTACCCGAATCAACATTCGCGCCACCACCCTGCGCAATCTTGAACAGCAGGAAATTTTGATCCCGAACAAACAATTGATCACCCAGGAAGTCACCAATTGGACCCTAGGAGATACCCGGATACGCATCGTGGTCCCCATTGGTGTCGCTTACGGTTCCGATGTGGATCGGGTCAGCACCATTCTGCGCGAGCTGGCCAACAGCCTGCCGGAAGTATTGACCAGCCCCGCCCCGGAGGTTTATTTCATGGCACACGGAGCCAGTTCCCTGGATTTTGAACTGAGTGTTTTTCTGAATCATCCCGATCTGCGCCTGACCATCCGGGATCAACTGAACAAATTGATCAACAAACGCTTTCAGGCCGAAAAGATTGAAATTCCTTTCCCACAAACCGATGTTCACATCCGCTCCGGGTTGGAAAAGGTGCTTCAAAGGAGTGATGACAACCTTTGACGCAGGACCGCCCACAAAAAAATCGGTGCCGAAACAAAGGTTCTTTTCCAAAGATGCCGTGGATTTTGTATCAGACGTGGCAGCCATTCCAGGCCCAGATGTTGAAAAACAGGGGCAGAGCGGTGCACTTTTCCGGTAAAAAAATCAAACACGGCACCGATGGGACCGACGATGGGAACCTCTAGGCGATGGATGTGGGCGTGAATCCATTTTTCCTGCTTGGGAGCGGTCAGCCCCACCCAAAGCACATGAGGCCTAGCTTGATGAATGGCCTGGAGCATGCGATCATTTTCCTCAGAACTGAAATCGGAGACAAACGGAGGGGAATAGCAACCGACCACTTCCAGCCTGGGAAACCGTACCGCCATCCGATCTTTGATTTTTTCCAGAGTATCGGGTGTGGAACCCAGGAAAAAACAGCGCATCCCCGACATTGCCGACAGGACCTCGCTGACGCCCATAAACAGATCAAAGCCGGTCACCCGATAAGGGATGGTGCCGCCAAGAAGACGCGAAGCCAAAACAATCCCCGCGCCATCGGCAACGATCAGGTCGGATTCCAGGATGGCCTGACGAAATTGGGCATCGGTCCGCGCCACGACCAATGAATGGGGATTGGCACAAACAAAATAACGCGCACGATTCCTTTGGTTCAACCAGGAAACAATTTCATCCAAACAATCCTGAAGCCCCATGCAACATACGGGGTATTCCAAAATTGGCTCCGTAGCCGGAAACGACGCGGACCTATCGCCGCCAGGGACAGAGTGATCCGGATCGCAGGTTTTGTTTTCGTTATCCATTTTTCCGTCCCCGCCCCCATCCTCCTTTGGCCACTTAACGATAGCAGGTACGACCTTTCTGCGCCAACTCGTCCAGGGTTTCAAGCACATCCTTGCATCCCAAGACAACAACCTCCAGGCGTTGCAATCGTTCTTTCACATAGTACCCCCGATCAATGAGATCGGGAACAATCAAACGCAGATCCCGGCGGCGGGAAAGGTCAGGATCGAACAGATGGGTGGTGGTGGTCCAATACTGACCATCGGCATCCCGGCTTGACAGATTCCATGTTTCCCTGGTGAACGGATCAAACGGCAACGCTGGCCGGATGATTTCTTCGATGGCGTGAAAAAAAGTCAAGGCGCGAATATCCACCCCCAGCAGCAGATTGATACCATCGTAATCCAACATGCGGGCATAAGGGGATCCCGCCCCACATGGGGTCTGACAACGATAATGATCGCGCGTCATTGTTTCGGCCAGGGCACCCCAAGCGGCAACGGGATGGGTAGGATGCAGGCTGCGAACCACACCACGGCTACGCCGGAACAGTTCCGTCACCAACCCCATCTGGCTCGGGGTCCGCCGCACATCAAACACCTGACCGCTTTCAGCCCAATCCCGTGCCAACCCCGTAAACGGCAGGGTCGGCATCAACAAAGTCCCCTCCCGACCCACGGCCCGTTGCAAAATTTCGATCAAATCCCGTGGCGTACCGGAAAAGCCCTCAAAGCCATCCCAGGAACAATGAACCATCACCACCCGCCCCGATCCCACCCCCAGACGGGCCAGAAAATCGGCCAGTTCCCCGACTCCAAAACTTTGAAATCGGCGAATAGCCTGCAATCGCAGTTTACGATACTGCAATTTAAATTTTTGTTTAAGATTCGCGACCAATAAGCCAGTCCTGAAAAAATTATATGTACTTTCAACAGTTAATGCGAGTATGGGCCCAGAATGGGACAGCAACATACCGACCCAGGTTGCCATTGCACAACAAACCTCGCTTGTGATTATAATGCGAGCTGTATAAAATTTCACCCCGGTGCACGTCACCCCGGTCCTTCTGCCCCCAATGAATCGGACCAGGGCCGGTTGCCTGGTGTTTATCGTTCTATGGAACGCAACTTCAACTCATTAGCAATGCAGGGTAATCATGGAAACTGAACTGGTCAGTCAGCTGACCGCTTTTGTCCAGGTTATTTTCATCGATCTGGTACTGGCCGGAGACAACGCCATCGTCGTAGGAATGGCCGCCGCTTCGGTCCCGATAGAACACCGCAAACGGGTCATTGTCCTGGGGACGGCCGCCGCCGTTTTTTTGCGCATCATTTTCGCACTCATTACCACCCAGTTGCTGCAAATCGTCGGTTTGACACTGGCGGGAGGTCTTTTACTCCTGTTTGTAGCTTGGCAAATGTATCATGACATTCGCTCCCATGGCCGGGAAAAAACTGCCGAAGAAAAACTCAAAGAGGCCCAAAACCAGGGACAAAATAAGACCGTGGCCGCTGCGGTATGGCAAGTGGCTCTGGCGGATCTGTCCATGTCACTGGACAACGTCCTGGCCGTCGCGGGCGCAGCCAAGGACCATCCCGGAATCCTGGTTGCGGGATTGGTCATTGCCATCATTATGATGGCCTTCGCCGCCAACTACATCGCCAAGTTGATTCAAAAGCGACCCTGGATCGCCTGGATCGGTCTGGCCATCATCGCTTACGTCGCTGTGGATATGGTCTGGCGTGGTTATCTACAGATTATTGCCAGCACTGGCGGAGTATAACCCAATAGCTTACGAACCCAGGCCGTTGACAATCGCCAGACGGCCCCGGATTGAAATTCGAGAACGTGATGCCCTTCGGGCAAAAATCAAGATCAAAAACAGCTTTTTTTGTTTAAGTTTAAAGACAAAACCTTGGGGGCTGCTGCCCCCAAACCTCCGCCGGGGGGGATGATCCCCCCCCGGACCCCCGCAATAGTTTTTGCCAAACTTTATTTTTCTGATACCTGAACTTCTGGATCCTTAGTTATCTTTTGACAGTAGGGCAATGAATGTGTATCAAATGGCTCAAACGTTACTGTGCAAAAACCTGTGGCGGAATCATCTTTTTGCTACTGTCTGCGTGCGTTACGGTAACCCCGCAAGAAAATGAGCCTGAGACCTCGGAAATCTATTGGCCGAGACCGCCGGAATTGCCCCGATATGTCTGGGAGTCGGTTATTCATGGAGTAAAAGACATTCAACTTAACAAAAAAGACCAGGGCAAGGCACTGAGCTTTCTCTTCCCGGAGACCGATGAAGACAAGCCGGTTTTTATAAAACCGGTGCGCATAGCAGCCCAGGGGGGAAGAATTTTTGTGACCGACACCATGGCCAGAGCGATTCACGTCTTTGACGCAGGAAGAAGACGTTACTATCAGTTCGGCTTCCGTCGGGAAGGGGCTGTGGACAAACCTCTGGGCATTGCCCTGGACCAGAAAGGATTGATCTATGTGGCAGATTCAAAGAAAAAATCGATTATTGTGTATGATCAACTGGGTTTATGGGTCAAACTTATCGGGGATGAAAAAACACTGACCAACCCCGTTGCCGTTGGAGTTTCTCCCACAGGAGATCGGGTTTATGCCCTTGATAATGGTGGTCCCTCCAGTCAGGCGCATCGCATGGTCATCTTTGACCAGGAAGGCAAGCAACAGGATGCGCCTGTTGGGCGGCGCGGTCAAAATGACGGAGAATTCAATTATCCCACCGATATCAGCGTTGGAACCGACGGGCGGGTCTATGTGTTGGATTCTGGCAATTTCCGGATTCAGGTTTTTGATCGGGATGGCAGGTTCCTGAAAAAATGGGGCAAGATCGGCCAGGGTCTGGGGCAGTTTGCACGCCCCCGTGCCATCGCTGTGGACAAGGATAACCTGGTGTATGTTCTGGACGGCGCATTTGCCAATCTGCAAGTTTTCAACGACCAGGGCCAACTGTTGCTTCCCATAGGCGAAAGATCCAAAGCAGACGGTCCGGGAACTTTTGCCGCACCGTCCGGAGTGGCCACGGATGAAACAGGAAGGGTATACGTCATAGATCAATGGCTTAAAAAGGTGGAAATACTTCGCAAGCTATCAGAGACGGAAGGTCAGAAAATTCTTGACGGCAAGCCTCATTTACAACCATAATCAGAGAATGTTAAATTTTAGCTTCCAAATCATCTGAATACTTTACAGAAACAGGAGATTGGAAATGGGTAGTTTTTACAGATCTTCACAAGGAATGTTTTATTTTTGTATTACTTTAATAATAACAAACACAATTTCTCACAATTTGATGGCAGAAGATTTTCCGACCAATTTTTCTAACAATCGGGGAATCTCCTCCACCCGACACAATCTTTCCCTCTCCGGCAACGTCAGCCAGTCGGCCATGGTCACGTCCCGCAACCAATATGGTGAGGTCTGCGTCTATTGTCACACGCCCCACGGTGCCAATGAAAACATTGACGTCCCGTTATGGAACCGTACCATCAAAAACAACACCTACCAAACCTACAGCCAGATGGGGACCAGTTCTCTGACATCGGAAGTCAACCAGCCGGGTATCACTTCTCTTACCTGTTTGTCTTGCCATGATGGAACGGTTGCCATCGACTCCATCATCAACATGCCCGGTTCCAGCAGGTATAACGCCAACAGTAAAACCAGCCATCAGGAATCCTTTTTGGACTCTTGGGTGAATTCCGCCGGGACGACGGTGTCTCCCAATCATCTGGCCATTGGCACGTCTTCCCCCGCCAAATCAAACGCCGGATGTATGTCCTGTCATAACACGGACATTGGCGTGGCACACGATTTTACACTGCGCAATATTGGAACCGATTTGCGCGATGAACATCCTATTGGGATAGATCTGCCTACGACACGCGTAGGCCAGGATTTCATCGGTCCTTCCGTGACACAGGATAAAATGGCTTTTTTTGACATCAACTCCAACAACAAAGCCGATCCCAACGAGGTTCGTTTTTACAAAACCGGGTCATCCTACCGTGTGGAATGTGCATCCTGCCATGACCCCCACGGGGTCATGGCAGCCAATGGCTCCGAAATAAACCCTACCTTTTTGCGTGTAAAAAACCAGGAAAGTGCTTTATGTCTTACCTGTCATGACAAGTAACCCATAACCGTTCAAACGTAACCATTCAGACCCCGTCATTCCCGCGAAAGCGGGAATCTAGGATTTGCGGGACTCCCCTGGATCCCCGCTTTCGCGGGGATGACGTTTGTCAAAGGGGGAGGGTGAACGGTTACGCGTCTGTTCATACCCGCTCATAAAGCATTCGCCCATTCTTCATGGCATGATACACGACGTGGTCGAATACATCTTTTAGATGCTGAACCTCTTCTTCCGTAAATACCAAAATATCCTTGGGTACACGAAAACGAGCCAGGGCAGACCAAAGCTTTACCGCTTCTGCCCGACGGCTGCGTGTGGGACCAAAATGCCCTGCTTCGATTACCAGCAAATCAATATCGGAATCGAGGCGATTTATATTCATGGCTCGTGATCCGAATAATATGATTCGTGTTGGATCGACTTCTCGAACAATGGTCCGCACCATTTCCTGTAGCATGCTGTCGGTTACCAAAAACTCCGTTTTCATCTTTTCTCCCCATTTTCTTGGATTACGATGACAGCAGGGCGACGCTCTGGTGAATGGAACCAAGAAAACATGAGCACAATCTGGGGATACCTTACCGATTTCCCTTATGGCTATAAAATTAATCGGTACGGTGTCCCCAGATTTACAAGGTTCTTCTTTATGACTTTGATTTTTTTTGCCCGAAGGGCACCATATTCTTCTCTTGCAAAGTGGAGCGGGCCATATATGGCCAATCATACCGACTCCTGATCATCGGGTTCCCAATTCATCCCCAAAATCTGCAACCTGACTTTGCGCCCCGGATCCAGCGTCCCCTTTTTGTGGGATTGTCTTTGAAACTGAACCCATAGTCCCAAAGGTGGATTCTCAGACCATTGCACCGGGACATTGCAATGACCAAAACGTTCCTTGTAACGCAACAGATTCATCAGCATTTCTTCGACGACCACCTCTTTGGGATCCCAAATAAAGCCCATCTTGTCAAGACGTTCTTGTTTTTCCACCGCCAAGTGTCCCATCATTCTTGCCTTGCGTTGAATACCACACCAATCGCTCAAACGAACATTCTGGGGTGAATCATTTCTTACCAGACAATGACCATGCCGCTGGTGAAAAAAGAACAGTTCCCGATACATCTCCAACCATTGGGCCGCATGGGTATCCCAGACAAAATGCAACCGGTCCAACCGTTGAATCCGTTTTTCATCCAACTGTCCCCCGGCCCGGGCCTTGCGTTGCGCCACCACCCACCAAGCCAGTTGCGTATATTGAGGATCATTTTCCGCAACCAGACAATGACCAAACCGATCATGGTAACCCGTCAGGGCAACAAACATTTCTTCCCAAAAAATGGCTTTGGCGTCCCAGACAAACCCCAATTGGTTCAAACGGTCGGTCTTTTCCTGATCCAGGGCATTGTTTTTATACTGTTTGCGCAAACTGTTGACCCACTGTGGCAACCTGGGATTCTCGGGCAGAGACTCCGGGACGATGCAATGAAGCCGTTCCTGGGCAAATTTTTGGATGGCGGCAAACATTTCTTCCCATTCCGCTTCCCTGGCGTCCCAGACAAATCCCATGGTTTCCAGTTTTTTCTCCAAGGCCTCCGATAACGCACCCGTGGCCTTCCGGGTCCGCACCTTGCGAACCCAGGAAGAGAGTGCCTGGGGTTTGGTGTAGTCCGGAGGGACATGGCTATGGCCGTGTTGATCCATGAATCGTTGCAAGGCACACAGCATGTCTTTTTCAAACTTGACCTCGGTATCCCAGATAAAACCCAGGGCGTCGAGTCTGTCAACCAGGTCTGCCGCCAACCGTCCGGATCCCCGCATGCGTCTTTGGCTGGCCATCCAATCACTCAAGGTAGCCAGGGAAGGATCGACACGGGCAGGATCCGCATCGCCGTGATGCCGCTGAAATCGAGCAAAAGCAGTCAGCATCCGTTCCCAATGCAACGCCTGGGGATCCCAAACAAAGCCGGCCATGGTCAAGCGTGAGCGGCGATCATCGTCCATGGTACCGCGCCGGTGTTCCCGACGTTGATCCTGAACCCAACCGCACAATTCAAGATCTTCCGGCCACCGATCAGGGACATTGCCGTGGAGATGGCACCGTTTAAAGATCAAAAATCTTTGGAACAGGGTTTCCCATTGATCCTGCTTGGCCGACCAGACAAAGCCCAGGGCGTTGAGACGATTGCAGCGGTTGGGATGCAGCCGATTTTTTGCCCGCAACTGTCGCTGTTCCTCGATCCATGGGATCAGGTGAGCGACGGCGGCATCCCCTTCGGGCGGGTGCAAATGGCCATGGCGGGCCTGAAAATCACGCAACTGTTGCCATTTTTCCAACCAATGCGCCGCCTGCAAATCCCAAACAAATCCGATCTTTTCAAGCCTTTGCCAACGATCAGGTGACAATTGCCGACGCTGGCAAAGATCCCGCTGCTGCCCGCACCACGCCGCCAATGGCCCAAAACGTTGATCATCCTCTTCCACCTGGGCATGGCCGTACAAACGCTTGAATACCGTAATTTGTTGAAACATTTGCTCCCATTCGGCCACCTCCAAATCCCAGACAAAACCAACGGCATCCAGGCGGAGCCGCCGATTTTCATCCAGACGTTGCTTTTGCAGCAGACTACGCTGGCGGGCGGCCCAAACGCCCAGTTCGGGATCCCTGGGAAAGGGATCGGTGATCCAGGCATGGCCGGTAGAGGATTTAAATTTGACCAGTTTGTCATGATTGTTTTCCCACTCCCACGCCTCCAGATCCCAGACAAACCCCAAAGAATCGAGGCGTTCCACATGGCCAGGCTCCAAACGTTGTTGTTGATGGTCTCGCCGTTGCTTGAGAACCCATTGCGACAGGGATCCATCTTCGGGATAAGGATGCTCCACCCGGCAATGGCCATGGCGGGCATGAAACACTCCGAGGGCGGCGAACATGTGATCCCATGCCGCTTTCTTTGGATCCCAGACAAAACCCAGTTGGTCGAGTCGGGTCATCTGTTCGGCTGTCAGTCCACCACGGGCATAGGCTTTGCGTTGTGCATCGACCCAGGCGGCAAGGGATGGATTGTCGGGAAAATCGGCGGGAACCTCGCCATGGCCCCATTGTTCGTGAAAGCGCATCAGTTCGCCCAAACCTTGCTGCCATGGCGAAGTCAGACGGACAAGCAACCATTCCAGAAGCGCGTTTTCCCCGGAAGCGTCCAACAAGGAATTTTCGGTAAAATCCAACCATCGACGCAGAGGGACCAGGTTCCAGGAACCGGTTCGCCCCCGTTCCAGGCGGGCCTGTTGGATGGTTTGATCAAAATCGGGGTCCAGGTCACGCAAGGTCTGAACTGCCAGGCACAGAGGGACCAGACGGATCGGCAGATCGCCGGAGTCCTCTGGGGCGTTTCCTGTGAACGTCAGGGCGGCCAATCCCATTTTTTCTTCCCCACGGGGACGCAGAATGGCTCCCAACCGTTCCGGCCAAAGGCCGGCCTCGGGTTGAGACGGCAATACGGTCAGGTCACACGTTGCATGGTGGCGGATATGGCTAGGCAGTGTTTTATATGCCAAAAGCCCCCGTTCCATACGAGAAAAATTTCGCAGCATGTGCAACCAGGCCAGGGCATCCGATGCGTTTTCCAGGGTCACAACCGGAAACTCTCCATGATCTGGAATCGCGACCGGGTCGGAAAGAGACGATTCCCATGCCACATGGCAATGCCGGATGGTGGGATATTTTTTCAGACAGGCCGAAAGGGTGTCAACAAGGCGTGTTTCGGGCTGAAGCCAAACGGCTTCCTCAACGGGCACCAGCAACAGTTTCCAATCCCTGCCAAGATGGCGGTTGCGGGTTTGGGACAGGGTGGAGAGGCGAATCGGATGACCAAAACGGCTGGTGTCATCCATGGTGTAAACGATGGCCGGTTGTTCCTGGCGATTTTTTTTCAAGGGATGGGTTTGCTGGGGCATCGAGGTGACATGCAGGCGCAGACGGGACGCGGGCAACCCTGATTCCAGTAGGGATTCCAACAGTCTGGATTGTTGCGACAGGACATGACTGTCGGGCAGAAGAGTCAGTTCGATGGGAGGCAATCCCAGTTGGGCTTGTTGAATCAGGGGAATCGCGGCATACGTGGCCCAAAGAATTCTGGGATTGCCATCGCGATTGGTAAAAAAATGGCGAATACCTCCGACATCCAGAATGCGGGGAAAATCCATTTCCCCAGGGAGCATGTTTTCATTCTTATCGATTTCCCGTCCCGAGGTCACCCAGACGCAAGACAAAGGGGCAGAGGGGACGAGTTCCCGCCAATGATGCATCATACTCATGATGCGGCCCACCCCTGGAGTCAACACCAGGGTCAACCGCCGTTGACCGGGCTGGGCGGCCAGATGAAACAACAATTCATCCTGTTCGGGGCCGTCGGGAAGAATAATTGTGGCTGTTCCCGGAGGCAGGGCGCGCAGGCGTTGCAAACTTTCGGACAAAAACGACGCAGGCTGACTGGGGCGGCGGGTGGGAGATCCGCTTTGCAACCAGCGTAAAAAATGGGAAAACCAGGAAACCGACAAGCCATCGAGTTGCGCACCGGTGACATGTTGAAAACCTTCCATTTTCAACCAAGTCTCCGGCAACTGGCGCAGATTGGTGAAGAGCAAAGGCCAATGGCTTCGCTGCAACAGTTGTGCAAAAGGGGCCAAAACTTCCGCCGTCGGTGCCGCAGCCTCGCCGTGAAACAAAAGATGGTAGGGATGGCAGCCCATTTCGGCCATGAACAAAAACCCATGCGCCCACGGAAGGGTTTTCGGGATGCTCAGGCGTTGATGATGGCTTTCCGTCAGGCGATGGGCCGGCAATACTTCAACCGTCCTGGGGATAAACCTCAAGGCCAGAAAACCTTCAGCAAAGATGGCAAAAGCATTTTGCCGCCTTTGTTGATCACCCAGCCGCACGATTCTGGCCTCAAGCTCTGCGAACGAGGTCAGGTTATGGAACAGCTCTTCATCAAGAAATCTGACCTTATCGCGGCGATGGGAGAACATGGACATGGATTTAAAGGTCATCTCGGCGTGGCGTCTGGCAAACCCCCGTCAACCGGAATGGTGGCTCCCGTTGTCGGGGTTTGCCGGGTAGCAAAAAACATCACTGCGTTGGCCACATGGTCGGAGGTGACCGCCACTTTGAGCAGGTTACGGTTACGATAATAATTTTCCAATCCCGCCTCATCCAGACCGCGCGCACGCATGCGATCGGGACCAACCTCGGCCCACAAACCCGATTTGCGTGCGCCATCGGAAAAAACAGCATCGGGAGCGACCATGTTGACGCGGACATCCAGGGAAGCCAGTTCCAGGCTGGCGATGCGGGCCAGTTGATGAGAGGCCGCCTTGGTGGCACTGTAGGCCCCAAAGTGGGCTCCTGGCGCAAAAACATTTTTGGTGGAAATCAAAATGACATCCCCCCCCGTCTGTTGACGTGCGAACAATCGGGCCATATGGGACAACAGGTGGAGGGTTCCCTCGACGTTGACCTGGTGCAGTTTGCGAAATCTGTCCATATCCATCGTTGCCAGGGGGGAAACATGGGCCAATCCGGCATTGATGATGACCAGATCCACCCCCCCCCAGGTTTGAATCACCTGGGTAAGTCCCATGGCCACCGAATTTTCATCGGTGACATCCATGGCGACCCCGATGATGCGATCCCGATCCACCGATTGCAAGTCGGACACCAGTGAGTCCAGGGGAGGGCCTCCCAGGTCGGAGGCAACAACATGCGCCCCCTCCAGGAGCAACCGGCGACAGATACCCGAACCTATGGCTCCTGCCGCCCCGGTAATCAACGCCACACATCCCTGCAACCTGGCGGCGGGATGTTTTTGTATTTTGGCCTGTTGCAACGAAAAATATTCCATGGCAAAAAGTTGCTGTTCATCCAGGCCCGAATAACGCCCCATGGCAGCCACAATGGCTTTGACCTTGAGGGTTTGGCAGGTAATGTCACGGGCAATGTTGGCCCTGTGGGCATCTTCCCCGGCGATGAAGGCTCCGACTCCAGGGATCAGAACCACACGCGGCGAAGGATCGTGAGAAAGGACACCGACCTCCAGGGAGGCGGCATGACGTTGAAAATAGTTCCCGTATTCTTCCCGGTAGCGTTGAACCGCCTGCCGGATATGCGCAGGGTCATCGATCCACAAGGGCCAGGGTTTACAACGAATCAGATGGTCGGAAGTCAGAGGGGGTCCGACAAAATGGGTAGCCGCATCCGGGTGCTGCAACCAGGCCAGGGTTTGCGGATCATCCAGGGGACGCAGGATAAATCTTTTGAAGGGATGGTCGGCTTGTCCGGTAGGGTCGGCCAGGGCACCACGCAATTCCGGTGCCCACTGGGTCCATGGCGGTGATGCCGAGGCGGGAATGGTACAGGGGATTGTTGTCGCAGAGCCTGGCAAGAGCGCGTTGATGGCGGTTTCGGCGCGTTGGACCAGCTCCCATGTGGCCTCGTAGGATTGGCGCGCGGAATCGCCCCAGGTGATCAGGCCATGGTGCAGCAATACCATACCCCGGGCATTGGGTTGTTTTTCCCATGCCAGCGCAACCTCCTTGGCCAGTTCAAACCCGGGATGGATATAATCAAGGATAATCACCTCCGGTCCCAGAGCTGCGTGCAGACGTTGGGCACCGTCGGGCTGATTGCCCAGGGTTAAAATAGCGTCGGGGTGGGTATGGTCGATGAAGGCATGCGGCAAAAAAGCGTGCATCAAGGCTTCGATGGAGGGCGTGGGAGCGGCGACATCGAACAGGCTCAGGCGCAGTTGATTGACCATGGCCTGGGGGGAAAGAGTGGTGAGTTGTTTAAGCCGCAGCAACGCTTCCAGATTGAGCGCGGGGTGTTCCTCCGGTTCGATCCGGGCCAAATCGATCCCGGACCCCTTGACAAACACAGCCGCCACCTTTTGCCCGAAAATGTCGGTGGTCTCTCCCTTGACCGAGGTATTGCCACCGCCGTGAAGCACCCATTGGGGGTTCTGTCCCAACAGTCTGGAGGTGTAGGTTCTCAGGGCCAGTTTTTCTCCGAAGTGGGGTCCAAACTTAAGAACAAACGAGTTGGCACCCTCCGTTGACCAATGATTTTTCATTTTCATCCATCCATTTCCCGGTTGCAGCGCGTTAGTCCATTAATGAACTCCAGGCAATGGTACCACAAATAATTCAGACCCATGGAGGGATTTTATACCATGCCCCCCTGGTTTCTACCCGAATCCGTGATTTTCCACCAACGACAATCACATCAACACTTTGAACATGCTGCCCTTTAGGCAAAAAAACAAAACCTTTAAAAATTCGCCAACGGACCCCCGCAATAATTTTTACAAAACTTTATTTTTTCAACGTATCCAGTGACGACACC
This sequence comes from Magnetococcales bacterium, assembly GCA_015660855.1. Lineage (GTDB taxonomy): Bacteria > Pseudomonadota > Magnetococcia > Magnetococcales > UBA8363 > UBA8363. The sequence continues at coordinate 5,911 of JACSDG010000005.1, read as the reverse complement.
GGAGCCTTTTCCATGACCTCCCGAGATGGGGGACGCTCAAGGTTCTGAGGTGTCTGCTGCACCGTCGTCATCCGATACCAACCTATGACCACAAACATCAACACCAACATGACCAAAAAAACGCGTCCATTCCACGAATGAAACCATAAACTTTTTTCAACTCCCACAGTTTCTCCCTCCTTGGGATAAAAATAACGCCATAGAATACGAATTCCCACGGCGATGGCCGACAACACAGTGGCTCCAAAGATCGCCATGAAGAACAACCGCATGCTCAGGTACCCCCCAGCAAAAAAGCCACAAATTGATTGACAATGCGAGCCGTCGCCCCCCAAATAACATGAGGTCCATAATGATAACTGTCGCGAGAACCACCCCCTTCAGACAAGAAAAAACTCAACGGGATGGTCATCACCCCGGCAACCTCGCGAGGTTCGGGTTCAACGTCCATGGTTTCCGGCATCATTGCAACAAAAGGATGAATGATAAACCCCGTCGCGACAGTAGGAACCGGAGGTAACATTCCAAGGATGCGCAACGGACGGGCCTGAGGACCCAACTCTTCCACAGTTTCACGAAGAGCTGTATGGAGAATGGTCGCATCGGCGACGTCGCGCCGCCCCCCAGGAAAGGCAATCTGACCCTTGTGGTGACGAACTTCATTGGATCGGCGGATAAAAAGCACCCGACACCCCTCCTCCAGTCCACAACCAGAACCGACTGCGGGAAAGATCAAAGGCACAAGAACCGAGGAAACGACCCCCTGTCCATCATTGGTCGCAACCAACGGTTCCAATCCATGCAAAGCAGGAATACAACGAGCAACCCTATCCGGGGTCATCATTTAAGACCGCCACTGGACCATGCGTTCAAAAAGGTCAATTATAAACCATGCGGATGATTGGGATTTCCGTTGTCATCCCGTTGCCGTCCGAATCGAGTCCGTTCAAGGACGTCATCTCAATACCCATAGCGTCGGAGGCAACAGCATGCCTTTTGGCCAAGTAGGACGAACGGTGAAGGAAACCATAAACCCCAAAACCCTGTGTATTGCTGGCAACAGGTGCCACTTTGGGAAGTTCAGGCGGACTTTTATGGTCGCCGACCGTTTTTTTCCGCGGCTCACTGAGAGGCAAATCCCTGGAAGCCAGATCCCTGGATGACTGCTCCTTGGAGATCGGGCGAACCGGGCGCAGAGGGATACCTTTTTTGGCGGGAACTTCCTTGGCGTATTTGGCCATGACACGCCGCACATAGCTCTTGGTTTCAGGGAAAGGCGGCATCCCCCCAAACTTGTCCACATTCCCAGGGCCCGCATTGTAGGCAGCCAAAGCCAAAGAGAGGCTGGGATAGGTGCCGATAAGTCTTTTGATGTAGCGAGCACCACCACGCAAACTTTGTTCTGGATTGAACCTGTTGGTCACACCAAGAATGCGCGCCGTGGCCGGCATGAGCTGCATCAGCCCCCCTGCCCCCTTTTCAGAGACCAAATCGGCGCGAAACTCAGACTCCACATCGACGATGGCCCGAAGGAGACCCGCATCCACCCCCTCTTCGCCAGCAACTCGATGGATAAGGCGATAAATATCACCAGAGGAGGCATGGAGGTGACTAGGCATGGCCATCAGCCCCACCAGGGCCATGACACCCAATACACAGGCGACTTTCGATGTCAGAGAAGATCCAGACCTACGTTCAGACCAGAATGATCCCTCCCATCTGCCTGCCACAGCTTTTCTCTCCCCGTCCTGTTGACCTGCGGTAGCTAAAAAACAAATCCTCGTTTTGGAAAGTACATAATCCAACATCTTTTATGCCTTCCTGGGGAATCCCCCGCTCATGTAGTCTCTCGATAATGTAGTTAGTGAGATTAAACTGGAAACGTCCACGAATTGCAAGTGATAAAAAAAACCTTTCCACAATCAATTTGCTGTCATGGTAGGGATGCTGTTTGAAAGTAAGGAAAAATTGTTCATCGACTTCATAGTTTGGAGGGCGTATGGTCGGGCCGACGATGGCTGACATGCGCCGGGCGTCGCCACCGAGGGTTTCCATGAGGTCAATGCAGGATTCGACGATACCGTTGAGAGCACCACGCCATCCCGCATGGGCCACCCCTACGATCCGCTGCACCGGATCGTAGATGAGTACAGGCGCACAGTCGGCGGTCATGACAGCCACCGCAACCCCCGTCTCCTGGGTAACCAAGGCGTCGGCATCGGACGGAAAATTACCGGGATCGGCGATAACGGTTTTGATCCCATGGACCTGGTTGACTAGGCAAAGGCACCGGGCCTTAGGGCGCAAAAGATGTTTTACACGCTCTCGATTATGTGCAACCAAATCGCCATTGTCACCAACGTGCAGGCCCAAATTAAGGCTTTCATAGACTCCCAGGCTCCCCCCCCCCCGTCGGGTGGTAAAAAAGGGATAGGCCCCTGGCGGCATAATTGCGTCGGGGAGAGATAAAAAAACAGGTTGATCTTGACCTTGCTTGCTCTTGTCCATTATAGTTCCCGTTTTGTTGAATTTATCCTTGCTCCGATCCTTGAAGCGGACCGGGGCGGAACACCGAAAGGAGAGGCCGTGGCCTTTTACGAATCCATCTACATAGTACGACCCGATCTTACCACCGAACAACTCGAACAGGTCAACAAGCGGATAGCCGCCATCATCACCGATAATGGCGGTCAGATCCTGCAAACAGAGCTTTGGGGGCGCCGGCAACTGGCCTATCAGGTCAAAAAAAATTCCAAGGGATACTACGTCTTCAACCTGCTTGAGGGGGGAGGATCGTTGATCGCCAGCCTGGAAGCCCGACTGAAGATTGACGAAGACATCCTTAAATATTTAAATGTCAGCGTCATCAAACCTGATCGGACCCCTTCGCCTCTGTCCGGCAACGATGATCGCGCCAAAGCCAGCACCGATGGAGCCAGTGCGGCACTGGATGACCTGGACGATCTGGAAATTCCGGATGAGGATGACCTGGATGAGGACGACCGTATCTGATTGGGGAGTTTTTCTCGCTCCCAGACAGCCTTGACCGTCCAGAGCACACCAAGCCGTTTGGCCAATCAGGTTCAGTTGGATGGAACCTTGGCCGGAAGTTGCGAAATCCGCCGGACCCCAACGGGGTTGTCGGTGGCGACCTTGGAACTGGAACATGAGTCTCATTTTTTCGATACCGGTCCAATCAAACGGCTTGAATTGAAAGTGCCCGTGGTCATGTTCGACACCTTGGCTGAACGATGTGCCGAGCTGCCAGCGGGAACCCGAATCAGGGTGATCGGAAGATTGAACCAGAAACGGTGGATACGGGACAACCGGATACGCTGGGGCCAGGTGGAGTTGATCGCCACCGCGTGGGATATCCTCCCTGCCCCCCAGGATAAAGCAGAACCGGAAAGCCCTCCCCCGGAGTCGGGACAACCTTGACCTTTAAAGCCACGTTTTACCTGAAAAGAGATGGATACAGACATGTCTGAACATGAAAATAATGGGTATGGCCACAACGACGCACACAAATCCAAGACGGCTCGCCCCGTCGGGTTCAGACGTCCGTTCTTCAGGAGACGGAAGGTCTGCATGTTCTGCGCCGACAAGGCCATCAAAATCGACTACAAAGATCCCAAGCTTTTGCTCCGTTTCATCACCGAAAGGGGAAAAATGGTCCCCAGCCGGATCACTGGAGTTTGTGCGCCCCACCAGCGCCACCTGAGCAAGGCCATCAAACGGGCAAGAAACATTGCCCTGCTGCCCAACCTGGTCAAATAGGTCGCTTTTGACCGTTCTGTCTGGGTTCATAAAATCGTCGGGTTTCCCGTGAGTGCTTGTGGGAAAGGCGCGTGATCGGAAGCTGTGGCATCCCTGTGGCTTCGTAGTGCTGCGGTCTTTTGTGGTGTTGCGACAGCATCGCCTGGAATGAGGACGGTGTCGTGTCCGATAGAAGTTACGGCTACCGGCGTTACGGCGGTTTGGTGCGGCACTCCTGGAAGGTTTTGTTTTTTGCCCGAAGGGCATGATGTTCTGATATGCTGATGAAATTGATTTCCGGACATCCGGTAGCCGCTGGGCTGTTGTCAATTCTCTTGTTGGCCCTGCCTACCTTTCTGGCTGTGTCCGCCCCTTCCAGTCAGGCGAGCGGTTTGGTCATGATGCTGGCGTTGCCTTTTCAGGCCATCACCCCGTTGCCCATTTTTCTCGTCAGTTTGAAGCGGGGGCTTAAGTCTGGTGTCATCGCGGCTCTGGTATTGGCAGGAGGTGCCTTTTTTCTGTCGCAGGAGTTGCAGTTTTCGCTGATGGTATTTTTGCTGTTGGCGGCATTTCCACTCCTGGCTTCCTGGATGCTATACAAGGGATGGAACTTTTCCCAGAGTGCAGGGTCGGGTTTTTTTCTTGGCCTGTTGATTCTTGTCGTTCTGCTGTTTGTCTCAGCCCATACGCCTCTGGCGATGGAAAAAAATCTGACCACTTCGCTGGAGTCCATCCAGGAACGTTTTGTTACGATGGCGCAAGGCCAGGGAGCCGATGCCAAGACCATCCTTGAGCACCAACAGGCACTGGGGCAATTTTTCCACCTTTTGGGGTTTCTCTTTCCGGCCATCCTGGTTTCAGGGTGGTACATGTTGCAACTGGGCAATCTGGTGTTGACCCGATACCTGTTTGCAAGGTGGGACGGACAGAGCCTGCCATCGGAAAATTTTGCGGGCTTCAGGGTTCCTTTTTTTATGGTCTGGCCTGTCATTGGCTTTGGCCTTGTCATGTTGGTGGCTGATGAACTTTGGTTGCGTTTCAGTGCCAACATCAGCATGTTTATGGCCATCCCCTATTTTTTTCAGGGATGGGCCATTGTTCAGGAACTGTTTGTTCGTTTCAAGATTGCCGCTTTTTGGCGGAATCTGTTTTATGTGATCATTTTTCTGTCATCAAAGATTGCCCTGATCATCGTTCTTCTGGGATTCTTTGATACTTGGTTAAATTTTCGCCATCGTTTTGGAAAAACTTAGGGAAGGTCATCATCCTTCCAGGAGAAAATCGCATGGAAGTCATACTTCTTGAGAAGATCAGTCGTGTTGGGAGTCTGGGCGAACAAGTGAGGGTTCGCGGTGGATATGGCCGTAATTTCCTGATTCCCCAGGGCAAAGCATTACCGGCAACCAAGGAAAACATGGAGCGGTTTGAAAAACAGAAAGCCGAATTCCAGCAACGGCAGGAGCAGATTCTGGCCACTGCCAAAGAACTCGCCGCGCAGGTTGAAGGAATTTCCGTCGTCCTGGATCGCCCGGCGGGAACGACCGACAAATTGTTCGGATCGGTAACCAATGCGGACATATCCGGTTTTTTCAAAGAGAAAGGATTGGACATACCCCGTAGCCAAATTGACGTTCCCCATCCCATTCGCGTCTTGGGGGAACACACCATTCGTGTTCGTCTGCACCCGGATGTCATTCCGGTAGTTAAGGTGATCGTGGAACGTCGTGTTTCCAGTTGATTGTTTTTTTGCGCAAACCTTTGATGGGAGAACACCATGCCTCTGTACGATTACAAATGCGATGCCTGTCAAACAAAGTTTGAACAGGAACACGCCATGTCGGTTCCGCCAGTAAAAACCTGCCCGCACTGTGGACAGGAAAGGGTACGCAAAATATTATCGACGGGAGGCGTCATGAGCGGTGGGATGTCGCGTTCACCTGCGTCCGGACCTTCATCCCCGTGTGGTATGGGAAGCTGTGGCTCGGGCATGTGTGGGATGTCCTGACGCAAACAGAGCTTGGAAAAAAAATCCGGAGGTTAAGGGGGGGGGGATCATCCCATATGCGCTAACGTTGTTATTGGCAAAAATTATTGCGGGGGTCCGGGGGGAGGTTCTCCCCCCGGCGGAGGTTTGGAGGCAGAGCCTCCAAGGTTT
>JACSDG010000078.1 GCA_015660855.1 Magnetococcales bacterium | reverse complement strand
CGTCACCAATTCAAGTGCGGCGGAAAGTTTTACCGAAGACGGGGGGGCTTTCAGTTTGATCGATAGCGTCGTTACCGATCCCGACACCGGGGGGACCATCACCGCCACCTTGACGCTTTCCAATAGTGGAGCGGGTGTTCTGTCCACGGCAACGAACGGTTCGGTGACTTCCTCTTTCAACGGTCAAATCTGGAGTGCCAGTGGTCCCCTGGCCGATGTGAATGCCTTGTTGGCGGGGGTTACCTTGACTCCTGGAGCCAACTGGGATTCCAGTTTTTCCATTGCCACTTCGGTAAGCGATGGCGTGGCCCCGGCGGTGACTGGAACCAAGACTGTGACGGTCATCGCTGTCGACGATGCCCTGACCGCTACCAATTTCAATGCCGCAGAAAGTTTTACCGAAGATGGGGGGGCTTTCAGTCTGACCGACATCGTCATCACCGATCCCGACATCGGAAACCCGATCACCGTCACCTTGACCCTTTCCAACAGTGGGGCGGGTGTCCTGTCCACGGCAACGAACGGTTCGGTGACTTCTTCTTTCGATGGTCAAACCTGGAGTGCCGGTGGTCCGCTGGCCGATGTGAACGTCTTGCTGGCGAGTGTGACTTTGACTCCGACAGCTAACTGGGATTCCAATTTTTCCATCGCCACGGCGATCATGGATAACGTGGCCCCGGCGGTGTGGACTGGGACCAAGGCCGTGACGGTCATCGCCGTCAACGACGCCTCGACCGCCACCAATTTAAGTGCGGCGGAAAGTTTTACCGAGGATGCAGCCTCCTTCAGCCTGACCGACATTGTCGTCACCGATCCCGATACCGGGGGGACCATCACCGCGACTTTGACTCTTTCCAATAGTGGGGCGGGTGTCCTGTCTACAGCGACGAACGGTTCGGTGACTTCTTCTTTCGATGGTCAAACCTGGAGTGCCAGTGGTCCCCTGGCCGATGTGAATGCCTTGTTGGCGGGTGTGACCTTGACTCCGACAGCCAACTGGGGTTCCAATTTTTCCATCGCCACTTCGGTAAGCGATGGCGTGGCCCCAGCAGTGACTGGGACCAAAAACGTGACGGTCACACCGGTCAACGACGGTCCGGTAATCACGATGCTCCCCGTTGGTGCAACGCAATCCTTTGATCTATCCTCTTCCCTGACCGACAATTTCAACCAAAGCTCTCCTGCGACGGGTACCTTTACTTGGACAAGCAATCAAGGTTTGAACGGTGGGCCGGGAATTGCCATATCCTCCGGTTCGGATCAGGTGTGGACCAGCAAGCAAGGTTTTTCTGTCGGGTCTAGCAGTGTTTATACTTTGTCGGCCTATTTCCTGAGTGGTGGTAACTCGGGTTATGGGGCCATTGGTTTTTCAACCCAAAGTACCGATGCAAATACTGGAAATTATGGTGCCCCTGGTGGTTCACATTTGGGGGCCTTTTTCCATGGTGGTGGCGGTGGTTTTCTGAGCAATGGGGCCATCAATACCGATGGGACCGCTGGAGCGGGAAATCAACCGATCACATGGAGCAACGGGGGAATTTCTCCTGCAGGTTTATGGTATAGGTTCATTTATACGGTTACGGCAACGGGAAGCAACACGTATGGCTTGAACCTGAAAATTTATAACTCTGACAGCAGTGGAACCTTGGGTACTCTCGTTACCGAACATGCCATGACGGACAATGGTGGAGATCCTGTACGAATCGGTCCTGCTGTGACCAATACCAATGTCGGAAATGCCAGCACGCTGTATTGGTTTTTCTCGGCGGAAGGGACGCGAATGGTGACCATGGATTCGGTATACACCGAGGTGGGTGGCAGTGTTTCAGCCACCTATACCGAGGGGAACGCCTCCGCTGTCATCAGTAACACCATAAACTTGAGTGATGTGGACGATACCCATGTTTCCGGTGCTACGGTGACCATCAGTTCCGGGCGTACCACGGGAGACGTTCTGGCGGTTGCCACCCAACTTGGCATCTCCGGAAGTTATGACCCCAATACGGGCGTTCTGACCCTGACAAGTGCCAGTGCCGGGACGCTTGCCGATTATCAAACGGTCCTGCAAACCGTTACTTTCAGCAATACCGGCGACGATCCGACAGCGACCTCTACCACCCGGACCATTACTTGGGCAGTTACCGATGCCAATGCCAATGGAGTAGGGGCGCAAACAAGTGTTGGAGCGACCTCTACCATTGCCGTCACTCCGGTTAACGACACCCCGACCGCGACCAATTTAAACACCGCCGAGTCGTTTGCCGAAGACGCGGCGGCATTCAGTTTGAACGATATCGTTGTCAGCAATCCCGAAATTGGCGATACGATTACCGCTACCCTGACCCTTTCAAACGGTTCTGCGGGAAGTTTGTCCACGGCGACTTCCGGTTTGGTGACTTCCACGTTCAACGGTACGGTCTGGACTGCCAGCGGTGCCTTGGCGAATGTCAATATTTTGTTGGCTGGAGTCAGTTTTACCCCTGCGGCAAACTGGAATCAAAACTTTTCAATCGCAACCTCGGTCAGTGATGGAGAATTTTCTGCAACCGGTACCAAAACCATTACGGTTACTCCGACGAACGACTCTCCGACAGGTAACCTGACCATTGGCGGCACGACATCTCAGGGGTCAACCTTGTCTGTTGTGGTTTCCTCTCTGGTGGATGTGGATGGTATTGGGGCATTCAGCAGTTATCAGTGGAAGGCCGACGGCGTAAATATTGGTGGGGCAACGGGAAGCACTTACCTTTTGACTGCATCCGAGTTGACAAAAGCTATTACGGTGACAGTAGGCTACACCGACCTGGGAGGTACGGCCGAGAGTGTGACCAGTGTTGCGTCCGATGCGGTGGATAATGGCGTCGATGGTTTGTTCATAGCCGGTGATGGATCTGGCGGCGGTGGTGGTGGCGGAAACCATAATATCAGTGCAAGTGCTGGCGGTGCCGGTGGCGGCGGTGCCGATACCCTGAACGGCACCGCCAGAAACGATGTCATTTTTGGAGATGGCAGTGGCGGCGGTGGTGGTTGTCAGCACTACGGTTCGAACAACGGTGGTGTGGCAGGCGGTGGTGTGGATACCCTTCAGGGGGGGGCAGGCAACGATATTATTTTTGGTGATGGTTTCAACGGTGTGCGGGGTTATTTTGATAACGTTGCTGCGGGCACTGGCGGAGCTGGAGGTTTGGGTGGCGGTGGTGGCGGTGGCGGTTCTGGGGGCGTTAACGGTGGGGCCCCGGCGCAACCGGGTCAGAATGGGGGGAGTGGCGGCATTGGTGCCGGTGGCGGCGGAGGTGGGGCACCTAACGTGTATGTGTATTCGGTAGGGGCTGGGGGTGCCGCCGGCGTTGGCGGGGGTAGTGCGGGGAGCAGTGGAACTTTGGGTGATGGCACGCAATCGGGAACGGGTGGTAATGGTGGTGCTGCGATTCAAGGCAATGCCGTCGGTCAGGGGGCCATTGGTGGGGACTCGTATCTTTATCCGACCTATTTGTCTGCCGCAGGTGGTGGCGCGGGTGGTGGTGCCGGACTCGATGCGGGTGCTGGCGGCGCAGGTGGTGCCGGGGGTAGCTATCTTAGTGGCAACGCAAGCGTTGCAGGAGCTGCTGGCGATACTTCGGTGGTCAGTCTGTTCGATGCAGGGGCGACCATTTATAACGACGTTTATAGTCAACTGGCCAATATTTTTACCAGCACCGCTGGGACAACGAATGGTTATGGGAACGGAGCGGATATTCTGAACGGTGGTGCCGGTTCCGATAATTTGTTTGGCCTGGGTGGCAACGATATTTTTATTTTTGAATTGAACGATGCCGGGGCAGTCGATACCGATACGGTTTGGGATTTCGACAAAAATGCCGAGGCGGACAAATTAAAACTCACCCAGGGGGGAACGGGAATCTCTGCGACGACGCGCGATGCCTTGATTGCAGCCCAGTCCACCAGTGGTGCGGATCGCAGCCTTGTATTTACCGATGGTGCAGGCAAACAGGTCACCATCCTGGTGAAAAACATTGCCCGCAACCTGACGGCAAGCGATTTTTGCACGACAGGTGGCAGTGATCCTCTGGTACTGGATCTGGATGGCAATGGCGTGGAGCTTTCCTCACTGGATAGTCACCCGTTTCAATTTGACATGAACGCCGACAGTTTGCCGGATGCAACGGGTTGGATCCGTGGCGGGGATGGCTTGTTGGTGATGGATCGCAATGGTAATGGGCAGATCGATGATATTCGCGAAATAATTTCCGAGTATTTTGTCCCTGGAAGCCGTTCCAGTCTGGAGGCCTTGGCAACTCTGGATGACAATCAGGATTTGCGGATTGACGGGGATGACACCGCTTTTGGTAACTTGCAGGTCATGACGGCGGATGGAAAATTGGCTGGCCTGACCGATCTGGGTATCACCGCATTATCACTGCAAAAACAGGCCGGGATCGAGGTGACCCAACTGGCTGGAAATTCCATAACCGGCTTGGCCAGTTTTGAGAAGGCCGATGGCGTAACCGGGGTCATGGCCGAGGTCATTTTTCAATATGCGCCAGGCGACGAGATCCTGCCAAATATCGCCAATGGCGATGGTCCATTGGCAATCACACCCGATCGGGATGCCACAGCCAGCCGGGACAATGCGCGTGAAACAGACCGCCTGGAGAGTGATCTATCGAATGGACTTCCAAGCCCCGACACCGTCATTTCGCTTCGAGAGGGACAAACCGCAACAGATGGGAAGGAAGTGGCCGAGAATCCCGAGACAAATCCGGTGGACGCCGGAAAGGATAGCGGTGCAAATGGAGCCATGGTAGACAGTTTGTCATCTACTTCAGGTAAAGAGACTTCAATAACGGACGGTGGTGGTCTTTCCGGGGATGAAAAAACCCTTTGGGAAAACGTTCGCAGCGGAGTGAAAATCTTGCGTGACCAGGATCAAGGGATACACTACGATGAGGGCGATGGTGGTATTGTGTCCCCTGGTTTCAGTGTTATGGATGGGCAGGTCAGCCCCTACCAGGAGATGGTGCTTGGGTTGGATACCGCAGGGAGAGTTGATTTTCCGCCGCTGGATACGGCATCGGCACATCAGGCTGGAGCGATTGAAATACAGATCCCCTGGGGAGCCATGCCAGACTTGATGGAGACTCAACCGTATTCCGGCATTTTTAATAATTTTTAAATTCAAGAAACGAAGGCTATGGACAGATTTAATATTTCTCAACGAATAAAATCATTACCAAAGCATAAATATTTTATATTGTTATTTATCGTTTCCGCGATTGTGGCAACGGTGGTCTCAGTTCTTGTCTGGTTTGTTTTTCTATACGAACCTGAAACACGGTTTTTTCGAATTGCTGTCGTTGGTCCGATGACTGGCCCGGATAAGGCTCAGGGTAAGGCCATGGTTCAAGGAGTGACCTTATTGACCCGGCAGGTCAATCATTCAGGTGGGATCAACGGTTTTAAACTGCATGTCATGCCCGTGGATGATGGCAACGACCCGGATAAGGCACTCAAAATCGCCGAACGCTTGGAGGCCAATAGCGAGGTGATTGCCGTGGTTGGGCATTGGAATTCTGCCGCCGCTGCCAAGGCCATCCCTTATTATGGTGAAAACAAGCTGTTGGCCATGGTGTTGGCCAGTGGTCCCCAGGGAATGTTGCCGGATAATCCCTGGGTATTTCGTCCTTTGAGCGATGAAACGGTGGAAGTTCGTTTTCTGGCCAATTATGTGCGTAATGTCGTTGGAGAGAAAACTGTTTTCATTCTTCACGAGGCAACGGCACGCGGAGAACATCTAGCCACTACATTTGACGAAGTTTATCAGCGTTTTGGGACCAAGATTCTGTACAAATGGCCTATTACCCCGGATGACGCAACGATGGATGGGGAACTGAAAGCCATAGTAACGGAAATCGATTCCAAAAAGCTTTTTGGCACTTACCTGGTCCTTGGCAATGAACAGAGTGCCGCCAGGATGATTTCCGCATTGCGCAAAGGTGGCGTGAAGCAGCGTATCGTCGGTTTGCGTCATTTGGCGACCCAAGGATTTCAGGAAAGTTTTGTTGCCGACTGGAAAGGTTCAGGCTCCGCAGCATCGGCACTCAACGGCGTATTTGTGACGACGCCGATGTTGTTCGACATGGCGGGAGAAAAAGCACAAAAATTTCGGACCGCCTACATCCGCAATTTCGACACCAGCCCAGATTGGGTGGCTGCTTACGCTTATGAAAGCGCAAAGTTGATTTCCACTGCCCTGACCAAGGCTCTTCCTCCTGAAGTTGAACGAGTTCCATTGACCAAGATTCGCCAGAGTGTGCGCGATACCGTGGCGGCCAGCAATTCGGTGGACAATGCTTTTGTTGGAGTCAACGGACCCTTGTTTTTCAATGAAAAAGGGATGTCCTCGCGGATTACCATGGCGGGTATGTATGACGGCATCGATCTGGTTGCCGCGTTGACGCAATTATCGCCCATTCGGGAAGAGGGGGTCACCAATCTTCTCGGTGAAGTAACCTCCGGGCGCGCTTTGTACGTCAATGATCGCTTCATGTACAAGACCAACGTGGTTTATACCGGTGTGCGTCTGGAAAAAGTGTCTGCTTTGGAGATTTCAGCCAACACATGCGATCTTGATTTTGCCATTTGGTTTCGCTGGAAGGGCGATTTTGAACCGCAGAACGTGGTCTTCACCAATGCTGTCGTCCCGATTCCCCTGGATCACCCGATACGGGAGGGGAAGGATGGTGACATGTCCTATCGAGCCTACCGCGTCAAGGGTAAGTTTTATCTTGGGTATTCCGATGTGGAACGCAAATACGGGACAAAGTTGGCAGGGTTGTCTTTCCATCATCACGATTTGGGCAGCAATAATCTTATGTATGTCAATGACATCCTTGGGATGAATATGCTGGACCATCCGTCGAAGACGCAAAAGGTTGTCAAGCCGGTGCCTGTGCTGGCCATGGGTGAGGATTCTGGTCAGTTCAGCGTAGACGGGCTGCTCAGAAAATTGCGTGCATCACTAAAATTTTCTCCTGCTACCGACGATCCTTTCGTGGAAGCTTTGATACGTGACAAAGTGTTGTCTCCCGAGAGCGGGTGGCTTATCGAGCGTGGCTGGATCTCCCAAGAGGTGATCGCTCGTGGTGTCGATGGCAATCCGCTTTTTGTTGGCTTTGGCAAGCCGCAACCTTTGTTTTCAATGCTGGATGTGGGAATGATCCTCAAACCGGATCGTTTCGATTCCCGTGACGTTATTTCCGACACGGACAGCTATGTCTATCTGGCCATTTTTTCGTTTGTCATGAGTGTTCTGGCACTCGTACTGGATGGTCGGGATCGCGGGCAGTTCTGGCGCATCCAGACTCTTTTGTTGCGGTTGACCTTTTGGCCATTGCTTCTTGTGGCTTCGGGCAATCTTGCTCGTGACTATGGTTTGGCCCATTTTGCCAACTCAACGGTGGACATGATTGTCCTGGTGTTTGATATCCTTTGGTGGTTTGTTCCGGCCAGACTGGTTACCATCTCCATGGAGCGATTCATCTGGGTTCCTCTGGAAACGCGCACTCACCGCAAGGTACCCAACGTGATACGTATGACGCTGTCTATGCTTGTTTACGTGTTTACGTTTATCGGAGTCGTTGCTTTTGTCATGGACAAATCCATTACCAGCATGCTGGCAACATCCGGTGTCCTGGTGATGATCATGGGTATGGCGGTTCAGGCAAATTTGCGCGACATCGTTTCCGGCATTGTTTTGAACATCGAACGCCCATTCAATATTGGTGATTCGGTCAAGATCAATAACATTGCGGGTATCGTAACCGATATTAACTGGAGAACCACGCGAATTACCGCCCATGACGGGCAATTGATATCTTTTCCCAATGGCAAGGCTTCCGAAGCGGAAATCCAAAACTTTACCCGTTCGCGGTGTATCAGGGTGAATATGGAAATATATACCGATTTTCAACACAACCCCAACAAGGTTCTGGGGATTGTCAATGAATGTTTGCCCCAGGTAAAGCTTTTCGTGCGGGAAATCCCGGATGACGATCCGTTGGTTTTTTTTGTTGGGGTGGAGTGTGTTGATGGTCATTGGGTTTCCCATTATACGGTGGGTTATTCTGTGCATCGGCTCAAGAAAAAAGCGGCTGCCCAGGAGTTGTGGCAGTTGTTGTGGCCACGGTTTGTCGATCAGGGGATCGACTGGCAGAATTATGGAGGTGATGTATCTTTTGCTGCCATTAAACCAGAGATGAAACCTGCGTGAATGTTTTGATTGAGTTGGCATCCGATGCAAGTCATTCTTGACCGGTTGCGGCGTAACCCCGCCGCATTGGCGCGGCTTCTCTTTGCCTCGATGATGGTCAATCTGTTGGGGATAGCCTCTTCGCTGTACATGATTCACATCCTCAATCGCTATGTGGTCTACGGTGTTTCCAGTACTTTGGTGACGCTGACTGTGGGGGTATTGCTGGCCATTGCGGGGGAATATGCTTTTCGTGCCATGCGGCTGCATCTGGCCGCTGAAATATCCAGCGACGAAGATGTTCGGATGAGCATCGGTTTGTATGGTCTGATCCTGACGGCACCTCTGGATACTCTCAAGCGACGTCCGGCAGAAGAGATCGAAGCCATGGTGCGCAACGTGGACCAGGAAGCTCAGGCTTTCGGTGCTGCCAATATTGCCGCCATTTCCGATTTGCCTTTTGTGTTGTTTTTTTTGTTTATCATTTTTTTGCTGTCGCAACCGCTGGCGTTGGTGACCCTGGTGGTGATGCTTGTCCTGATTTTTTCGGGATGGCGCGGGCAAAAACGGATGGCCAAACCAGTCCAACAATGGCGCGGGGTTGCCACACGAACCGCAGCACTCCTGGCGACGGCCCTGCGGGCCGCTGAAAGTGTACGCCATTTTCGCGGCAAAGGATTGCTCATCAGACGCTGGACCGAAGTCATGGAAGATTCGGCCAGGATCCGGCATGTCATCATGGGTTTGAGCAGTGCCATGACCTCCATGGCGCAGACAATCCAAGCCATGGGCGGGGTGGGAATCATCGCTGTCGGGGCGGTGCTGGTTGTAGAAGGAAGACTGGACGTTGGTTCCTTGATCGGGGCCAATATCCTTGCTGGTCGGGCGTTGGCACCTTTCGGGCGCATGGCTTTTCTTGCGGAAGCTTTCAAAAAGGCCGAATTTGCCATGACAGCGGCCCAGAATTTTGCCAAGACGGTGGAAGCGGAACCGGAAACCGGTGATTCATCGGAACGCTGCCATGGGCATTTTTCCTTGCGGCAAGTCAACGTGCAGTGGCCAGGTCGTCCGATTCCTCTTTTTGTTTCCCTCTCTTTGAACATACCCACGGGAAGCATTTGCGTGGTGACAGGCCCGAATGGTTCAGGAAAATCGACCCTTTTACATGTGTTGGCGGGGTTGCAGCAGCCGACTCAGGGACAGGTTTTGCTTGACGGAATCGAAATGCGGCAACGGGCACCGGAATGGCGTCGCCGCCATCTGGGTTTTTTGCCCCAGGAACCCACCTTTCTGGCTGGAACGCTGCGGGAAAATTTTCATGCCGCTGCGGAAGGATTGACCGAGGAGGCCATACGTCATCTTTTGGTAACCGCTGGAGCCGCCCGCTTTGTGGCTGAACATCCTTTGGGTATGGATTTGCAGTTGAGTTACGATGGCCGGGAGATCCCTCCCGGAATTCGTCGCCGGTTGGCTCTGGCGCGCGCATTGGCGCAAAATGGCCCGGTCATGCTGTTGGACGAACCGACCGTGGGGTTGGATCGGGAGGGAACCGATGCAGTCTATACCCTTTTGATTACCTTGGCCAAAACCGGAAAAACGCTGATTATTGCAACCCATGACAGCAATATCATGAAGGGTGCCAGTCAGATTATCGACCTAGCGCAACAGGGTGCCGGATCGTGAAGACCGATCCGACAACAAGGCAGCGATCTGCACACCGATTGTTCTACCTGAGTGCGTTGTTTGTTTTTGCTTCCATGTCATGGGCCTTCTTTTCGCCCCTGGATGTTACAACCCAGGCACAGGGGGTAGTCATGCCCAGTTCTCGCATCAAGTCCATTCAACACCTGGAAGGGGGAATTGTACAGGACATTCTGGTCAAGGAAGGGGAAACGGTGAGTCGCAATCAACCGTTGCTCAAGCTGGATCCGGTCAAATCGAGAGCGGACCTGGAAGAATTACGCCGACGCTTACAGGGATTGACGGCGGAGATGGGACGTTTACAATCGGAAGCGGAAAATCGTGCAGAGCCTGTTTTTGATCCGGAAGTGGTGCAATCGGTTCCGGCATTGATTCAAACCGAGCGCGAGATTTTTTTTGCCAAGCGAAGGCATTTTTTACATGAACTACAGATATTGCTCAGTTTGATTACCCAGCGTGAACAGGAATTGGTGGAAAACCGGACGCGCCTGGAAAACAACCGAAAAATTCTTGAAACCGTGACCAGTCAGGTCAGCATCAGCAAAAAGATGATAGAGCGGAGTTTGACCAGTCAGATGACGCATCTGGATCTGGTGCGCCAACAACAGGCCATGGAGGGGCAGATTGCCGCAGATCGAACGGCGCAGCCACGAATGGAAGCGGCCCTCAAGGAGGCCAGGGAACGGGCCGACTCGTTGCGTTCCGATTTTGCCCAGACGGCGCGCAAAGAGTTGACCCTGGCGCGTCAATCCCGTGATGAGTTGCTGGAAAGATTAAGAAAATTTCAACATGTCCAAGATCTTACAATATTACGTTCTCCAGTGGAGGGAATTGTCAAAAGTATTGCGGTATCTACCGAAGGCGGGGTTATTCAGCCCGGTCAAACGGTGATGGATATTGTTCCCATCGAGGATCAATTGGTTATTGACGCGAAACTGCCCGTGCAGGATATTGGTTACGTCCATGCGGGTCAGTTTGTTTGGGTAACCCTTGATTCCCAGGATGCCCTTTTGTTTGGCCGGATTTCGGGCCGGGTGGAAGGTGTCAGTCCGGATGCCTTGATTTCTGCGGAAGGCAGAACGTTTTATCGAATCCGCATTGTAACAGAAAGAAAGAGTTTTGATAACAATGGGGCCAATTATTCTCTCTACCCAGGGGTTCAGGTGGTATGTTTGATTTTGGTTGGCACGCGTACCGTTATGGAATACCTATTGACACCGTGGCTGCGGACGTTTCACGCCACATTCCAGGAAAGATGAGGGAATGAAAGACAGGTATTGGCAGCGGCAGGAAAAAGGTTTTGATCTTGACACCGTATTGGTGTTTATCGTCTTTGTTTTGACTTTCTTTCTTTTCATGCCGAAGGCAGGGGCTTTGGAGTGTCGCGCCTTGGCAGAGCGGATGTTGGTGCTGCATCCCCGTTTGGAAGCGGCCAAAAGGGATGTCCAGGTTGCCAGTGCCAATGTTAAACGGTTGCGCGGAGGGTGGTTTCCCGATATGCGTGTGAATGGCGTTTTGGGTCCGGAGTATCGTAAATCGGCCAATGGTGGCACCAGGACCGATATGACGGCCCAAACCCTGACCGTGACTCTCAACCAATTGGTATGGGATTTTGGCAAGACCAACGCCGAGATTGCCAAGACCGACCTTGCCCTGACGCAGGCAGAACTGAAATTAAACGATCAGCGCGATGAGCTGCTTTTGGATTCGGCTACGGCGTGTATCAATCTGTCGAGCAGTTATCGCAGCCTGGCCATGGCGGAGGAGTCGGTGGCCAACATACGCAAGCAGACCGGATTGGAGGAGAGTCGGGTGGAGTTGGGAGGGGGGCTTCTCACCGATGCTTTACAGGCAAGGAGTCAACTATCCGGTGCTCAGGCCCGACAGGCCCGTGCTCAAGGAACTTTGAACAAGGCGATCAATCGTTTCCGCTATTTGTTTTCCACTGAACCTGAATCGCCGGACCCACTGAATACGTTGGGAAGTCCTCAGCATTTGTTACCGACCTCTCTCGAAGGGGTGTTGGAAGCTGCGGGGACCAGGAATGTGCAGATTCAGATCGCCATGGTCGGCGCGACCATCAGCCAAATGGAGAAAGAGCGGGTCGTTAGTGCCGAGTTTGCGCCGCGCATTGGTGCCAGTGTGGAGAAAAAATACAAGGATGATGCCGAAGGGGTCGATGGCAATCAGCAGGAACTGACGGCCAAGCTGGAATTGAGCAAATCATTTAATTTTGGTCTGTCATCCTTTCATTCCTTGTCTGGGGCGCGGGAAGACATGGCGGCTGCCGAGAACCGGTTGATGGATACACGCAATGAGGTTGAAGAAAAGGCACGCAATGGTTGGGAGTCTTTGAAAACGGCGCAGGAAAATGCCGGTTTTTTGGAAAATCAGGCGCGTATTTCCGCAGAGTTTTTACGTATGGCCAAGGAAGAGCGACTACAGGGAGGGCGTTCCCTGATTGACGTGCTTTCGGGGGAAACGGGTTTGATCAATGCCCAGATCGATGCCGTCGCTGCTCAGGCCGAGGTTGCCATTTCTCAATTTTCGTTGCTTAAAATCATGGGGCTTCTTGACTTGGATGCCTTGACCGGTGTACCCGCAAGTGTGCCCAATAAAACCGAAACCTCCAGAACAGAATCCTCGACTCCGCTACCAACAGTCAGGCCCCCAGAGGATTCCAAGGTTTCAGAGAAAACCGTGACAGACGCTCCTTATATGGTACGGCTTACGAAAGTGTCGCGTTTGCGCGAAAAACCGGATGGCAATTCTCGAACACTGAAAAAACTCGGCGTGGGAGTTCGTGTCCAGGTTGTGGGAAAGAGTGAAGATGGGAAATGGTTGCATCTGGATAACGATGCGTGGATTGCTTCCGAATTGGTAAAGCCTGAATAGGTGCAACCGTTTCGATTTTTCGAGGAGCTATTGAGAAATGAAATTAACTTGGGAACAGTTAAAAAGTCAGGAATTTTTTCGGGCCTTTGTGGACACGGAAATAGCTCCATATGCCGATCAATGGGATCGTGATGAAAAAATTCCGCGTGAGACGATTCAAAAACTTGCCCATCAGGGTTATTTTGGGGCCGTTATCCCCAAGGAGAATGGCGGCGGGGGGATGGATAGTATCACCTTTGGTTTGCTCTGTGAGGAGATCGGCCGAGGCAGTGCTTCGCTCTTGAGTCTTTTGACGGTGCACAGTATGGTATGTCAGGCCCTGACGTTTTGGGGTAACGAGACGCAAAAGAAGGTTTTACTGCCCAGGCTGGCCTCTGGAGAAACAATAGGTGCTTTTGCCTTGACCGAACCCAGGATTGGCAGCGACGCCAACGCCGTGGAGACTTTGATCACGGGAAACGGGGAAGGGAGCTACAAGATCGAAGGCGAAAAAAAATGGATCTCCTGTGGACAGATCGCCGATGTTTTTCTGGTGTTTGGCCAGTTGGAAGGCAAGTCGGTCGCGTTTTTGATTGACAAAGAGCAACAAGGATTTTCAAGGAGGCCAATCTTTGGATTGTTGGGATTTCGTGCGGCCATGCTCGCTTCCTTGTTTATGGAAGGGTGCGTGGTTTCCGAGGAAAATATGGTGGGGCGTCCCGGATTTGGATTTTCTCATGTCGCAGGAGTTGCACTGGACCAGGGACGTTTTTGCGTCGGCAGTGGGTGCGTGGGGCTGGCGCGCGCCTGTCTGGAAGCTTGTCTGGATTACACCAGCCAACGCAAGCAATTTGGGGTTTTTTTGCGGGAACAGCCGTTGATACAGCGGATGATCGCGAACATGACGACCCATATCGATGCGGCCAGAATGCTTTGGATCCATGCGGGTCTTATGAAGGATGACAGAAATCCCAGATCCATCATGGCGACATCCACCGCCAAATATTTTGCCTCCACCATGGCCGCAAGGGTCGCTGCGGATGCGGTCCAAATACACGGAGCCAACGGTTGTGGACCAGAGTATCCTGTGCAAAGATATTTTCGCGATGCCAAAATCATGGAGATTATCGAGGGCAGCAATCAGATTCAACAAACCATTATAGCCAAATATGCGCATCTGGATTTTATCAGAGATCGGAGAGCGCGTGGAAAAAACAATAAACAGCCATGAGTAATCCCAAGGAAAAGAAGATCAAGTGTGTTGTTTGGGATCTGGATAACACGTTATGGGATGGGGTTCTATCGGAGAATGACCCGATTCGTATTCGTGATCATGTTGTTGCGGTGATAAAAAATTTGGATGAGCGGGGTATTTTGCAATCCATTGCCAGTCGCAATAACCACGAGCAGGCCATGGCCCAGCTTCAGGCATTCGGGCTGGCCGATTATTTTCTTTTTCCACAGATTCATTGGAATGCCAAATCCTCATCCATCGAAAAAATTGCAGAAGACCTTAATATTGGTATTGATTCTTTGGCTTTTGTGGATGACCAACCGTTTGAACGTGACGAAGTTCGTTCGGCTCACACGGAGGTGACCTGCATCGATGCCCTGGATGTCGATCTGATACCGTCCATGCCCTCGATGATGCCCAGATTTATCACGGATGATTCCAAAAAACGGCGAATGATGTACCGGGATGATATGGTTCGTCACCGGGAAGAAAAGGCGTTCGAGGGGGCCAAGGATGCGTTTTTGGCCAGTCTGAACATGGTGGTCACAATTGGACCAGCCCAGGAAAGCGATCTGCAACGGGCGGAAGAATTGACTGTTCGAACCAATCAACTCAACGCTACCGGATACACCTACTCTTACGAAGAATTGAATGCATTTCGTCTTTCCAAACAGCACCGTTTGCTGATCGTCAGCCTTGATGATAAATATGGTTCCTATGGAAAAATCGGTTTGGTATTGCTGGAAGTCCATTTTGACGCATGGACCATCAAATTACTTTTACTATCCTGCCGGGTCATGTCCAGGGGAATAGGTTCCGTCCTGATCAGTTACCTTCGTCACGAAGCCAAAAAGCAAAGGGTCCGCCTCTTGGCCGAATTTGTTGCCACCGACCGCAACAGAATGATGTATATTACTTACAAATTTGCAAATTTTAGCGAGATTAAAACCGATGCACAGGGTGTGACCCTCTTAGAGAATGATCTTAATGGTTTGACGCCGTTTCCTGACTATTTAAGGATTAACGTGGTATCATAGTCTCTGGGGGTTTGGGGGCGAAGCTCCAAGGTTTTGTTTTTTGCCCGAAGGGTATCATGTTCATGTATCGAAGAAACAAAGCCGGAAAAGTGTGTATTTTTTCACTGTTGGTCAACACGAAAGAGAGTCGGTATGAGTATGTTTCTCTACGTTGGGTGGATCCTGGCGTCACTTGTTGTCGGAATTCTCGGAAGAAACAGAAAGCTTGGGTTTTGGGGCTATTTTTTTGGCTCGATCATTCTGTCCCCTTTGGTGGGCATTATCCTCGTTTTTGCTTCCGATAAAAGGCCAAGACAATTGGGTGGTGATGGTGGTTGAAATCTTTTTGTCCTGGCCGTCATTCCTACCTCATGAACCGTGACCCGGTTTCCGGCGTGGTTCCAGGATGCCGTTGATGAAGAACATTCGTAACAGGTTGGCCAATACCCTGCTCAAAACTTTGAGTGGATCATTGAGGTCCTTGGCCGAGTTGGTCGAGGTCGTCGCCGTGCAGGTGGATATGCGACGGACGATGGCTTTTGAATGGGATGACCGCCCTGATGATGTTTTTATTGTGACCTACCCAAGATCCGGAACCACGTTGATGCAAATGATGCTCTATCAACTGACCACGGATGGCAACATGGATTTTCAGCATATCAGTATGGTCGTCCCGTGGTATGAACGGCGGATCATGTCCAACCCCGAAGCTGCAATAAGCTATTTCGCAGCTTTACCATCGCCCAGAGTTTTTAAATGTCACTTGCCTTACTCGGATACCCCAAAAACAAAGGGAAAATATATTTATGTCATGCGTGACGGGTTGGACGTGATGGTTTCCTACTATCATTTCTACCGGTCCCATTTGTCTTTTCAAGGAACGTTTGACGATTTCTTTGATGCTTTTATGGCAGGACGGGTTCAGTTTCAATCTTGGTTTAAACATGTTCTCGAATGGTGGCAGCATCGCGATGATCCTGATGTCCTGTTTTTAAAGTATGAAGAAATTATTGGAAATTTAGATGATTCCATCCGCAAGGTTGCCGATTTTTGTGGCGTTGAAGTTTCCCCGCAACGCTTGGCGGTTGTCAAAGAGAGATGTGCCTTTTCTTTTATGAAGGTCCACGAGAACAAGTTCGATCACACCACGGGCCTGGCTTTGGATCGCGGATACCAATTGGAAGCCTTTATTCGGAAGGGAAAAAAAGGATCGGGGGAGTTGGTTTTGAGTCCGGAGCAGAAAGAAAAGTTTGATCGCGTGATGCGCAAATATCGGGGGATCATCCCCCCCGGCGGAGGTTTGGAGGCAGCAGCCCACAAGGTTTTTCTTTTGACTTTGATTTTGATTTTACTGCCCCCCAAGGGGGGTCTAGAGGCGCAGCCCCAGGGTTTTGATTTTGTTTTTTTGCCCGCAGGGCATCATGTTCAAAAAAGGGGATTGAACGGTTACGAATCATGGTACCGTCACAAGAATATTTTTACTGACAGAAAACTTCTCGTCGTCCTTTTCAATTTCGCTGTTGGGCAGGATGGTACCGGTCGCAAACCTTAAATCAACGATTCCCTTGGCCAAGTCGCTTTTGGCCGTAACGTTTTTGATGAGTGCCTGTTTCAACTTTTCCTCAAGGGTCAGCAGGTCCATCAGGGTCGAGAGTGAGGCACTCCCCTTGTTGCCGTCGTATTTCTCCAGGGAGCCTTCGACACTCGGCCAATAGTTTTTGATTTCCTCTCTGGATAACGCTACGCTGGGGAGTTGGTGTTGCAGGGCGTTGAGACTTTTCTTGACCCCCATCCTGACCGTTCTTTCAGTTTCAGCGACCAACATGGAGTCGCGCATTTGTGCCATGTTTCGTTGTGAAAGCATACCCTTGGCCGCATCGTTGCCAAAGGGATACTCCAATGTCACCCCCACCTTCCAGAGCGGATATACCAGATTGTCGGTAAAACCGTTCATGGAATTATCAAGGCCGGAACCATCGACATCTCCCCCCATGGCTCCCACCGTCATGTCAACGACCAAATCGGGCAAAAGGTCATTCTTGGCCTTTTTCAACTGCACCCCGGCCTTTTCTTCCACCAGCAGGGCGGCCCTGAGATCGGCCCTCTGGGTTTGGGCCAATTCAAAAAGACGCTTTTTCAACGCATCATCCTTTAAATTGACCGACAGGTCCGTGGGAAACTCATCGGCGGGATAGCCCTTGGCCGTCAATTCCTCCACCCCTATTCCGACCAACTGCGCCAGAGCGGTCTTTGCAGCATAGACCGCCGCCAACCCCTCTTCCAGATCTCTGGCTTCTCCCGCCAATCGAGCACTCAAGGTGTTGACTTCATCATTGCTACCCGTGCCGGCTTTTTTTCCGTCACCTTTCCCGGCTTTCTTGACGGCAACATTACCCTGATTGAGAAGCTTTTGCTTGGAATTCTCGGCCCACTTGCTGACCAGCCTTTCGGAAACCCGCAGAATGTCCGCCTTTTCCATGGCCGCTTTGTAGTCCCAATAAGCCTTGGCTATTTCGCGTACCCGGTTGGCCACCTCATGGCGATAGGATTTTTGCTTGGCTTCGTACTCCAGCTTTTTTTCTTTTTCTTCAACCGTCCACAGATAGGCATCTGTTCCGCTGTTTCTCAGAAGTGGAATACGCACATTAAACTGGGTAATACCTATGTTGGTCGCCCCGGCATTGTTGGACGCGACTGCGTTGTGATTGACCGGATCGGTTCGGTCCAGGATGGTCTCAAGCTTGGCGAAAGCACCCATTCTGAATTTTTGTTTCAGTGCAAAGGTACCCGTGGTCTTATGGGTGTTCTTCTCGATGGAGGCGTCGTTCAGTTGATTAAGCCCTGATGCCATGGACTTCACGTCGCTGAGACTCTTCATATCGGTACCCTTGAAGGTACCGGTCCCTTGCTCTGCCAGGGTGGCCTGTTTTTCCAGTGCCTTGACCAGTGCCGGTGCCGAACCCCCTGGCAACGCCGCCTCCTCCCGTTTCAAATCGACCAGATCCCTGTGCACCCAACCGGGAGTGGGCATGATCTCCTGGCTGTTGTCCATGCCAAGGCTCGCCGTGAGGTTGAACGCACCTCTCTTCTCCTGGTATTCCCCGGCAGCGACCTCCCGCATCCCCTTGGCCATGATGACCTCGACGTTGTTGTCGTTTTCGAGGGCCAGTTTCACTACGTCCACGAGGCTCCAGGGGCCAATTTTTTCCTCCTCCGATGGGGTGATCGTCTTGAAAATCTCCTCCTCAAGACGACCCTTTTCATCGGACACTGCTGTCTCGATACCGAGAGTCAGCACGGAAAGCAGTATCGGAAAGGACAAATAATACTTCATTGAACGTCTCATTCAAAATGATGTGGACACAAAACCGGACACATCCTCGCTGAAAATAACGGGCCAACCCATGGTCAACACGGCGTCTTTCGGCGACAGACCAAAAAAAACTTGGACCCCATTTGAGCCAGCCTGACTGCGAAAAGATCAGGCAGCTTCGTGTTTACTCGCGAAGGCCATTTGCTTGCCGTCTTCAAATTCCTGGGCAAAATACTCTTTGACCTTTTCCGGATCAAAATTAAGAAACGTTCCGCCCGATTCAAAATGTTGAATGAAAACCTTGCCTACGGCATAAGTCGTGGCAATGGCTATGACCGATGTGCTGGCAATTCCAACCGCCGTTCCCAGTGCGGGGACAAATTTCAGAGAACTGGCGACCCCCATGCCAACGGTGGATGGTAGCACACCTCCAAGCAGGGAACTCAGAGTGCTTTTGCCGATGTCCTTAGTGAATTTAATGTGATAGATCTTAGCAAGACTTTGCAGCATTTTGAGTTGTACGCCGGTCAAAAGCACCATATCGACGTAGGGGAAGGGGAGTAGAGCCACCGCACCGCTGCCTTTGATGTAGTTTTTCAAGGTGGCGTTGGCTTGTTGCAATTTGGTTTTCGGTTCTTCTTTGTGCTCAGGGGCACCATCCGTGCTGGAACCTTTTGTGTTGTGATGAGTCATTGAAATTCTCCGTACATGGTTAGCAAAGGGATAAAACAGCGTAGAACATGATGCCCTTCGGGCAAAAAAACAAAATCAAAACCCTGGGGCTGCGCCCTTAGCCCCCCCTTGGGGGGCAGTAAAATCAAAATCAAAGTCAAAAGAAAAACCTTGTGGGCTGCTGCCTCCAAACCTCCGCCGGGGGGGATGATCCCCCC
>JACSDG010000077.1 GCA_015660855.1 Magnetococcales bacterium | reverse complement strand
GAATGAAGCTTTTTATTTAAAGTCAAAAACAAAGTCAAAACCCTGGGGGCAATCCCCCAGACCCCTTTTTTCTTTCAATAATTTTCCAGGGGGTATCAGAAAATTATCGAATGTCAACACGCCCTAGGCCCCTTCTTTATCTTTCTAATAAGCTTTAGGAAATGGGGAGCTTCTCACGGGCTTTTGTGTGTGCCCTGGGATGGGCGGCGTCGTAGATGCGTGCCAGCCCGGCACGATCCAGGTGGGTGTAGCGTTGTGTCGTGGAAAGGCTGGTATGTCCTAGCATTTCCTGGATGGATCGCAGGTCCGCCCCTGCCTGGAGCAGGTGGGTGGCGAAGGCATGGCGGATGGCGTGGGGGGTGGTTTTTTCAGGCAGGCCGAGCCAGCGGCGACGGTGTTGCACCAATCGTTGTACCTGCCTGGGATTAAGCCGTTGCTGTTGTTCTGGCCACCTTTGCCCGATAAACAGGGGGGTTTCTTGCTTGAAATCTCCGGCAACGCTTTTTAAATGTTCCAGGTATCGCTCCAAAGTTGTGAGCGATACTTGGCTTAAAGGGACGATCCGCTCTTTGTCGCCTTTGCCTACCACTTTAATTTCCCGCGATTGCAAATACAGGCGGCCATGGTCCAAACCACACAGTTCACTGATACGTAATCCCGATCCGTACAGCAATTCCATGATGGCGGCGTCACGGGCAGCCAGCCATGGCTGGTCGTGGGCGTGTTCCAATTCTCCAGGGGTGGGGGTTTCGATGAGGCGGACGGTATCTTCTTCACTGGGTGCGCGTGGCAGGCGAATCCCCGTCTTCGGGGTGGCAATCAACTTGGCCGGATTGCTGGTCACCAAACCGTGCCGCTGTAAATAAACAAACCATGCCCGGATGGCGGCAATTCGACGTTGCATGGTGGTCTTGGCCAATTTTTCCCGCAAACAGTGGCCCAGATAAGCCCGCAAATGGCTCGGGCGCAGGGTGGCCGCCGTGGCTACGCTGAGATCCTGTCCGGTGGATTCCCGAAAAAAATCGGCAAAATGAATCAAATCCCGTCGGTAGGCCAGACGGGTGTTGCGCGCCGCCCCCCTTTCCAACTCCAGGCTGGTTAAAAATTCATCAAAGGCAAAAGGTTGACTCACGGTGTCCATGGGAGGCCTGGGGATCGCTTTTTGCGTGGGGTGGCGGGGGACTCGTTTTGAATATCACACGCAAAAACCTTGCCGCTGGCAGGAAAATCTACGCGATGCGGAAGGTCAGAGAGGGGGCGGCTCTATCGGAAATGTTGACGCCGTGGCCGATCCTTCTTATTATTAGGAAAGCCTGATAATCAAGGCTGGGCAAAAAACATTGTTCGATGAGCGTTTCCTCCTTGGGAAGGACTGTGGCGTGCCGATGGAATTTGACGAGAACAACATTGAAAAAGTGGCGCGTTGCATGAAAGCTCTGGCTCATCCGCTACGGTTGAAGGTTTTGGTCGCCCTGAACGACAAAGAGCGGAGTGTCCAGGATCTGGTGGAGGCGGTGGGGACGACCCAGTCCAACGTCTCCCAGCACCTGACCATTATGCGCGATAAAAATATTCTATCTTCCAGGCGTGAAGCCAATCAGGTGTTCTACCGGGTGGGCGATTGCAAGGTGTTGGAATTGGTCGCCTTGACCAAGTCCATCTTCTGCACCCCTTAGAACGTTGATATCTGCCTTCAGTAATGAGGAAATGAATCATGATGTGGTTGCAGCAAAACGGCATGACGATCTTCATGATTTTGTTTTTTCTCGTTTTTGCCCTGCGTGGCCCGCTACTTGCTCGTTATTATCGGATTGAAACTCTGAGTGTACATGACCTTTCGCAACGTCTGGCCACGGCGTCGCCCATTGTGCTGATTGATGTGCGTACTCCCGGAGAGTTTGCCCTTGCCCATGTTCGGGAGGCTAGGTCTTATCCTCTGGGTGGGTTGGGCAGAAAGGCGGAAGAGTTGAAAAAAATTGTGCGGGACAACGATGTGGCGGTTATCTGTCGCACCGGCAACCGTTCCCTCATGGGATCGGTGACTCTGAAGCGGCTTGGGATACAAAAAGTGTATAATGTTGCCGGTGGCATGGTTCATTGGGAAGGGCAGGGTTACCCTGTCAAACGGGGGTGATGCTTAGAAGAATAAAGCTTCTTCCCGCCCCCGATGTCGCTGTTTTTCCGGAGATGGATGATGATGTTGGATACCGCTTCGATGGAACAGGAAGTCAAGTTGATGGCCCCCGACGCGGTGACATTGGAGAGCATGCTGCGGGATCCGGATATCCTGGAAAAATGCGGAGGTAGCCCCTGGCAGTCCAAATATCTGGAGTCTACCTACCTGGATACCCCTGGGCGGCAGCTTTTGGCGCATAGATTTGGTTTTCGTTTTCGCAAGTACGGCACCCCTCCGCTTTGGCGGGCCTGTCTCAAGGCAGAAGGGCACATGGTCGACGGTTTCAGTGTGCGCCATGAATGGGAACAGGAAGTGGATGGTCCGGTGGATAACCTGGCCGAGCTGCCCGATGGACCCCTGCGGCAGCAAGCTCTGACCGTCGCCTCGGGTGGGGAATCCCTGCTTCCTTTGGTGGAAACGGTTTTCCTGCGCAAAACCGTTATGCTGACCCTCGCAGACCAATGTTTGGCCGAACTGGCTCTGGATCAGGGTGAGATCCGGGCAGGGGGAAAAACACAGCCTTTGTTCGAAGTGGAAGTGGAGTGCAAGTCGGGTCCGAATGAACCCATGCTCCGCTTCTCTCTCCTGTTACGTCAACGTTACAACCTGAAACCATCCCAACATTCAAAGTTTGCTTTTGGATTGATTTTGTTGGACAATAGACCCTAACGGGGGTGTGGCAGGGTTTGTGGTCCAGGGTGACACGTCCGAACAAGGAGCCTACAATTGAGGTACATCAGCACCCGGGGTGGGGTGGAACCGATTCTGTTCTCACAGGCCGTCATGATGGGACTGGCGACCGATGGTGGCCTTTTGCTCCCTGAGACGATCCCCTCCGTTGCAGCAGCGACCCTGAAACAATGGGCCGGGCTTGAGTTCATCCCCTTGGCCCTGGAGGTCGTTTCTTTGTTTGTCGGCGAGGGGGATATCCCGCGCCAGGATTTGGACCGATTGCTGCGAAAGGCTTTCAGCACCTTTTCCCATCCAGAGATTACCCCGGTGGTTCGGGTGGGTGGGCACCATGTCCTGGAACTGTTTCACGGACCGACCTTGGCCTTCAAGGATGTGGCCCTGCAACTGTTGGGCAATCTGTTTGAATATCTGCTACAGCGTGATGGGGGGCGCATCAACATCCTTGGAGCCACTTCCGGGGATACCGGTTCGGCCGCGATTCACGGTGTCCGTGGCAAGGGCGGGATGGAAATATTTATCCTCCATCCCCACGGTCGGGTCTCTCCCATCCAGGAACGGCAGATGACCACGGTTCTGGATGCCAATGTGCACAACATCGCCATCCAGGGGACTTTTGACGATGGACAGGCCATCGTCAAGGCATTGTTCAATGATCTGGATTTCAAGGGCAAATATCACCTCGGCGCGGTCAATTCCATTAACTGGGCCAGGATTGTGGCCCAGGTGGTCTACTATTTTTATGCCTGGGGGCGCATCTCGGAGGGGGATCCCGAAAGACAGGTTGAATTCTCCGTCCCTACCGGTAATTTTGGTGATGTTTTTGCCGGATATGTCGCCAAGCGGATGGGCTTGCCAACGGGAAAACTCCTGTTAGCGACCAACCGTAACGACATCCTGTCGCGTTTTTTTTCCTCCGGTAGTTACCGTCTGGGGCAGGTGCATCCGACCATGAGTCCTTCAATGGACATTCAAGTTTCATCCAACTTTGAACGATACCTGTACTAC
The DNA here is from genome assembly GCA_015660855.1 of Magnetococcales bacterium. GTDB lineage: Bacteria > Pseudomonadota > Magnetococcia > Magnetococcales > UBA8363 > UBA8363. The sequence continues at coordinate 12,718 of JACSDG010000077.1, read as the reverse complement.
CTGTTGCAGGAGAATCCAGAAGGCGTTCGGGAAAAAATGGCCGAACTGGATGGCGGGGGTGGTTTTGCGGTTTCAAGGGAGATTATTGACGCCGCTGGCGATTTTCAGGCGGTCTCCATTGGCGAAGAGCAAACTTTGGCGGCCATTCGCTCGGTCTACCAGGATTGCGGTTATGTCCTGGATCCCCATTCGGCGGTGGGGTTTGCCGCCGCGATGGCTAGGCCAGGCATGGTCTGCTTGGCAACGGCCCATCCGGCCAAGTTTGGTGATGCCGTCAACAAGGCCATTGGTCGCCAACCCAATCGGCCCGCTGTGTTTGAAGGGTTGGAACAAAAACCGCGCCGTTGTCAGGTTTTGCCGGCGAATGTGTCGGCGGTGCGCGATTTTATCACGAGTCGGTTGGATTGATGTTCGGGAGTTTGTTTCGTCGCAAAAGAAAACGTCGTAACCAGGATGATCGAAAACTCGGTCGCTATCCTATTCATGTGCGGATTTCCCTGGTTCTGGAAAACGGTGCTGTCGTCCATGGTTCCATGAAAAGCATGAGTACCAAGGGGCTGTTTCTTTTCACCCGGGATCGCCCTTTCGGCTTGGCGGTCGGGGAGGAGGGTGATGTGGGCCTGGAGGTCGATAACCCCACCGATGGGGCACAGATGCGTTTCCCATGCGAGGTGGTACGCATCGACAGGAATGGGATCGCCTTACGGTTCCTTGTCCAGACCGACGGTCAAGAAGGAAATTTTTATCCTGAAGATTTTATGGCAGAATAATCGCATAGGCTTGCTTTTAAAGGTGAGGGCTTCTTCAATTCCAGGCAGAGACAACCGTTATCGAGACCAGATGAAGCGTTGCTCTTTCACAAGAAAACAGGAAAACCCGTTGTTGGCGGGTTGTGGGGTCGCGTTGATCCTGCTGTGCTTCAGCGCAATCGTCCATGCCGACATCTATACCTATGTTGACGCTCGGGGGGTTGTCCATTTGACGGATCGCCCTACCGATCCGCGCTATCAGTTGCTCATGCGTACTCAACCCATGCAACAGCCCGAAAAACGCAAGGTTAATACCGGTAACAGTCTTGGTTATGGCTATGGCGGCAGCGGATACGGCAATAGTTATGGCAGCCTATTTGATTCCTGGGGCGGTTCTGTTGAGCCTTATGTAGGGATCATTCGTGAGGCTTCCAAGCGGACCGGAGTCAACGATGCTCTCCTGAAAGCGGTCATTCGGGCCGAGTCGGCTTTCAATCCTCTGGCGGTTTCGCGCAAGGGGGCGGTCGGATTGATGCAACTCATGCCGGAAACCGCAAAGCGATACGGTGTCAAAAATCGTTTGGACCCCCACGCCAATGTTCATGCCGGCGCACGATTTCTCAAGGATCTCCTGTATCAGTTCGACAACGATCTGACGCTTTCTCTGGCGGCCTACAATGCGGGTGAGGGGGCGGTGCGTAAATATGGCAACACGGTTCCGCCCTATCCGGAGACGCAACGTTATGTGGACAAGGTCCTCCAATTTTACAAACAATATCGTTATGCCATGTGAAGCGGGATTGCTCTACCTTTGCTTCCGGGCCGTTCTGGAAAACATAGCTTGAAAGGGGTGGTGATGGGACGTTGCCGATCTGGGCTGCGGTCGTCGTTTTGTGTCTCCGGTGCCGGTTTTGTGGCTGCCTGCTTGGTTGTTTGCCTGGTTGTCTTCCAGGTTATCTTTGGGGCAGGTCTGGTGTTGGCCGGGGACAAGTTTGTGGATACGTTTGATCGTCCCGACGGGCTTTTTCTGGGCGAAGGTTGGGAAGCCATTCCCCTTCGGCAACCGTGTGTCAATTGGGATGAGCAGGCCCAAAAATCTCCCGAGGTTGCCAAAGACATTAAAAAAGATCATAAACTTTTTTCCGAAATCTCTCAGGAAATCGAGGAGACTGCGGCCAGGGCTGGTGGGCGAACGGCAAAGGGGATGCCTGGGCCACAAACTGCTGAAATCAGTAATGGCATGCTTTACCTGCACTATGGTGACGGGCAGAGTCCGGTGGTGGTGCAGCGTGTCATCAACAAAAAAATCATGCGGCTCTCACTGGATCTGACTCCGCTTTATGCCATGGGGGGGGAGGATGATCGGGCCTGGATGGCTGTCAAAATCCAGTATCTTGACCATGAGGATCGGGTTTTGGGGGAAATCCGATACTATCACTATAATGCCGTGTTGGATGAATATGCCAATTCCGACACGGTGCATTCCATCAGGGTCAAGGAAGTTTTTAGTGGAGATGTGCGCCATGTGGTGGTGGATGCCGGGGCGATACTCAAGCAGCGGCTTCCGGGGGTGGATGCCAGAAAAATAGCCCGAACTCGTTTATCCCTCGAGGTTTCTTCCAACCTGTGCGGTGCCACGGTCGAGGGGTATGTGGATAACATCGCGGCAAATCTGGCCGATGCTGCCGGATTGATGCGGTTTACCAGGGAAGAACTCAATGCCCTGGTACAGATGGGGATGCAATTACATGCCAGGGATCCCCGCCAGTTTTCCAAATCGTGGATTGACGCCCTCATCCAGGCTTTTGGCAGGGAAAAAATTGTGGCATGGCTGAGTGAAATTCCTCAGGAGGCCCGTACCAATCCAGAAAAATTGATCTCCATTGTCAAAGACACCTATGGTTTTTCCGGGCAGCAGGCTTTCGATACTGCTTTTGCCATCCAATATCTGCTGCATGCCATGTGAAACCGGCACGGACGTTTACAGCAGGCTTGCGGCTCCTATGACTCCGGATGCTGCTCCCAGCTGCGCCGGGACGATGGGGATTTCATCGGCCTTGGGGTGAATTGTCCTCTGAATCATCGTCTGTCGTATCGCTCTGAACAATGGCTCCCCCAAATTTGCGCACCCCCCGCCGATGACAACCATTTCCGGATCGAAGACCGCGACCATTCCCCCCAACCACAATCCCAACCGCATCCCCTGAGTGGCAATCATCTCCTGGGCAAAGCTATCCGATTGTTTTGCCGCTTCTCCAATCATTACCATGTCAATGGTATCCATGTTGCCCTGTGCCATATCCCAAAGCAACGAATGACCCGAGCGGCTCTGTAGTAGTTGTCGTGCCAATTTTACAATCGCCGTTCCCGAAGCCAACGCTTCGATACACCCAATATTGCCACAGCCACATTTTTCTCTGCCAAATCCATCCAATGGCACATGTCCTCCTTCACCCGCCAAGCCGTTTTTTCCGTGTAGAATGGCCCCGTTGATGATGATGCCTGTCCCAATTCCCGTACTGATGGTGGCGTAGAAAACCGAGCGCGACAACCCCCGTGCCGCCCCCCACCGGGTTTCTGCCAAAGCGGCCGCATTGGCATCATTGTCCACTCCGATGGCTACTCCACACTCATTCTGCAATTTTTCCCGCAACGGAATATTGGCCCACCCGCGCAGATTGGGCGGGTTGTACAAAAAACCCGTCTTCGGGTCTACTGGACTCGGAACGCACAGCCCAATCCCCCCAATGTCAGCCATTTGCATGTCGTTGCTGGATAAAGTTTCGTGGATCGCTGCTACAAGTGACCCGAAAATATCCACATCCCTGTCCGGGTCGAAAGTTTTGCGTGTCAACAGTCCCTTTCCCAACAGACCGCCTGATCGCAAATCCACCAGGCCAGACGCGATTTTTGTCCCCCCCAGATCCAAGCCGAGGATTGGTTTTTCCATGAAAGTTCTCCAGAGTTCAGACGCAAAGTGCCGGCATGTGCATACACGGCATACATATTGCTTGTGGTTATTATCGTAATTTTAACAAAATTTTAAAACGCTACCAAATTTTCTGTCGATGATCCATCATGCTCCGCATGAGGTTTTTCTTTCAAGTTGGTTTCCATAAGGCCTCAACCATGAAACGCAGATTTGCAGGCGTCAGCAGATGAAGATTCTTACCATAGACGATGAGCCTGTCATAGCCCAACTGTTGGAAATCATCCTGGAGCCTTTGGGCTATGTTGTATGTTCCACGCAAAGCGGTCAGGAGGCCCTGTCGGTTTTTGAAAGGGAGCGACCCGACATGGTGCTCCTGGATTTGCAAATGCCTGGAATGAACGGCATCGAGGTGGTGCGGCAAATTAAAAAAAGCTGTGGTGAGCGTTTTGTTCCCGTCATTTTTCTGACCGGCACCTATGACGATGAGTTGCTTGCCGATTGCATAGATGCCGGCGGTGACGACCTGATTAGCAAACCCTTCAACCAGACCATACTCGAAGCCAAATTGCGTGCCTGGGAACGCAACGTAAAAATATTCAACGCCATGCTGGCTTCACATCAGAACTCTCTTTCCACCCTCAGTCGCAATACGCTGACCCCGGAAGAAATTAAAGGATTGTTTGCCTGGACCGACGATTCATGACCCTGGTTTGTCCCAGGGGCGGATGGGGACCGAGGAGATGGAATTTTTCGGTGACCCGTCAAACAATCGATCGCTGTAAACCAGGTAAACCAGGGTATTGCGTTTGCGGTCGAAAAAACGGACGACGTGCAACTCTTTAAATACCATCGAAGTTTTAACGCTGAACACCTCTTCGCCATCCTCCAAAGTATCCTTCATCTTGATGGGGCCGGTCTGGCGGCAGGCGATGGAAGCGTTGGAAGGGTCTTCCGCCAACCCCAGTCCCCCTTTGACGCCCCCCGTCTTGGCCCGGCTCATGTGACACGATATCCCGTCCACTTTGGGATCGTCAAAAGCTTCGAGGACGATTTTGTCGTCAGGCCCCAAAAATTTGAAAACGGTATCAACGCTGCCAATTTCTTCAGCCTGGGTACCAACCGGAAAGAGCAACAGTCCGGCAAGCAATAACAATGATCGATTCATGATAAATTTTCCTTTTACCAATGCGGCCACTTGGGGCCAGACATTATTCCCCTGGTTTTCGTGGCGGTGCCACCAGAGGACCCCACCAATGGCCTGCCAGCAAACCCAATTGCTTTCCTGTTTCCACGCCCACCTGATAGACAAATCCCTGTTTAATCAAAACCGCCTCGGAATAATTGGGCATGGGTTGCCACCAATACCATCCGGGTTCCTTCGGTTTTTCCCTGGTCCATTGCATGAAAAATCTCCTCATGATTTTTATAATTGTTCAGTCCCCCCCTTCACCTTGAAACTGAAGCTGATAAAGTTGGGCGTACACCCCATTGTATTTCAGCAGTTGGTCATGGGTTCCCGCCTCCACGATGCAACCTTTGACCAGCACCAGAATTCTGTCCACATTTTGAACCGTACTCAACCTGTGGGCAATGATTAACGCCGTCCGCTGCTCCATGAGCCGTTTCAAGGCCGTCCGGATGATCCTTTCGCTGATGGTATCCACCGAACTGGTCGCCTCGTCCATGACCAGAATCGCCGGATTGAATGCAAACATGCGGGTAATTCCCAACAATTGCCTTTCCCCGGCCGACAGATTGCCTCCCCTTTCCGACAATACCGTATCCATCCCCCGCTCCAGGCGTTCGATGAATCCAATGGCCCCCGATTCTACCGCAGCGGCATGAATTTTTTCCAACGTAATGGCGGAATCGTTCAGGCTGATGTTTTGGGCTATGGTGCCGGCAAACAATAAGGTCTCCTGCTGCACCATGCCCACCATCCGCCTTAATGTGCGCAATGGGTAGTGGCTTACGGGCAAACCATCGATTTTGACCTCTCCCCGGAGAGGTTCATGGATGCGATTGATGAGTTTGACCAAACTGGTTTTTCCCGACCCCGTCGGGCCGACAATGGCCACTTTTTCCCCTGGGGCAATGGTCAAGTGAATGTTTTTCAACACCAACCCATCGCCATAACCGAAATCGCAATCCAAAAATTGTATTTCTCCGCGAAAGGTGGGCAGGGGTTGGTTGCTAGGTTGATCGCGGATGGCGGGTGGGGTGTCCAACAGGTTGAAAATACGCTCAAGGGCGGTCATGGCGGCCTGCATGGTGGTAAATTTTCCCGACAGGTCGCGGATCGGGAAAAAAATGCGGCGAATGTAATCGACAAAGGCGACAATGGTGCCGATGGTCACCTCGGAGCTTTCCACCAGACCCGCCCCATACCAAAACAGCAGGGCCATGGTGATTGTGGAGGCGGCATCAATGAAACTGAACTGCATCGCCTCCAGATAATTGCTGGCCAGGACTGTGTCGAAGTGTTCCTGGTTGACCTTGTTGAAACGTTGCCTGCGGTTGTCCTGCAAACGAAACAAGCGCAATATTCGCGCACCTTCCACCTCTTCGGTCATTTTTCCCGCCATTTGGGCTTGCAGCAGGCGTCCCCGGCGTTGAATTGTGCGCAATTTCCGGGTGATCATGACCGTTCCTGCCACGATGACCGGCATGGCCAGTAAGGTGACCAGAGAAAGACTCGGGGCCAGCCATGCCATGGATATCCCGATGCCCAGCAGCAATAAAAAATCGCCCACCAGACTGACCAGTCCGGAGCTAACCATCTGGCTGACCGCCTCGGTATCGTTGGTGATCCGGTTGGTCAGGCGGCCACTGGCATGGTGGTTAAAATAACCTGCATCCAAAGTCATGAGGTGCGAAAATAAATGCTTGCGAATATCGCGCACCACCCTTTGCCCAAGGACGGTGTTGCTGATCGATTGTAGATAACCAATAAAAAATTGCACCCCTACCAGAAGAATGAACGCGGACAGCAACACGGAAAATCCTTCCATGTTGCCCGTGGTCAGGTGATTGTCCACCGCCCGTTTGATCAACATGGGCTGGGCTATCTGGACCAGGGCACTGACGGGCAAAAGGGCCAACGCCGTGACGATCCAGCCCCGATAAGGTTTGGCGTAGGACAAAAAGCGGACAAAAAGTTTCCAATCCATGAAGCTTCCATAACGGGTCTCTTCGGTATCGGCGTGAACCGCTGGGGTCATAGGGACCTCTCCTGTGGACCGTCAGGCAGGCGTTCCACGGCGACGGCGGCTATGGAATGCAAAGCTTCTTTGCGTGCCATCATCCGGTGCAGATTCTGGTACAGGGGACTGATGGACATGAGTTGGGAATGATTGCCGGAGGCTATGATGCGCCCCCGATCCAAAAGGTAAATGCAGTCGGCATGGTGCAGGGCGGCTACCCGATGGCAAACCATGACGATGGTGCGTTGACCGGCGAGGGTTTTCAAGTTGCGCAGAATAATTTCTTCGGTCTGGGCGTCGCAATTGGAAAAAACGTCATCCAAAAGCAAAACGACAGGATCGGCCAACAATAGCCTGGCCAGTGCCACCCGCTGACGTTGTCCCCCGGACAGCGTGATGCCCCGTTCTCCAAGGACGCTGTCCAAACCATGGGGAAATTCGGCCACCTCCCGATCCAGTGCCACCATTCGCAACGCCGACCATAGGGTTGTGTCGTCGAGTTTTCGATCCTTGGGATCAAGATTTTCCCGCAGGGTGGTGGCAAACAGGAAGCTTTCCTGAGGGGCCATGGCCAAGTTGGCTCGTAACGATTCTTCGGGCACTCCTGCCAGATCCTTGTCATCCATCTGCACCCGCCCCTCGGGTAGGGGATAGAGTCGGGCCAGGCCGTGCAACAGGGTGCTTTTGCCCGATCCTACCTGGCCAACCAGCCCTACAAAGCTTCCGGGAGTGATGTCCATGTGGATGGCATTGAGGATTGGGGGTCCGTTTTTAAAGGCGAAGTCCAGGTTTTTGATGGAGATGGCCCCGCGCCAGCGATTATGGGGGGCATGGGCCGGTCCGGGTTGGGGAACTTCCACCAGGAAAGGTTGGGCATCGAGGATCTGTCCGACCCGCTCCAGGGCGGCCAATCCCCGCTGCATGACGGTAAGGATCCAGCCAAGCCCCACCGTTGGCCAAATCAGGATGGCCAGATAACCTGAAAAGGCGACAAAATCCCCGACCGTCAGGCGTCCTTGAGCGACTTCCTGGCCACCGAATGTCAATAGTAGGACGGCACCGATGCCACCGCTCAACATGGTCATGGGGGCAAACATGCTTTGCAATCTGGCATGGTTCATGTTGGCGTCGTAGAGGTGGTGCGCGGCCTGGGAAAATTGTTGGCACCAATCCTCTTCGCGGGCATGGGTACGGATGACCGCCATGCCGGTGATGGATTCCTGCACAAAACTCGACAGTTCACCAAAACTGTCGGCTACCTTGCGGCTGAGACGGTACAGCCTTTTGGTCAAAATTCTGGCTCCCCCCAGGACGATGGGAAAGGGTGAGAGGACCAGTAAGGTTAACTGGATATCCAGGCCAAGCATCACCGGAAGCGTAATGGCATAAACCATGATGGTATTGGAAACTTGTAAAAATCCAGGGCCAACGAACATGCGGATGGAGGTGATGTCGTTGTTGCCGCGTGCCACCAGGTCGCCGGTTTTTTCTCCGTCAAAAAATGGGGCGTCTAATTCAAGCAGATGGGCGTGATAACGCTGGCGCAATTCAAATTCCACCCTGCGCCCGATGCCGAAGATATGAGTTCGGGCATGGATTCTGACCATGGCATTGACCAGGGCCAGGAGAATAAGGCCCAGGGTCAGGGGGGCGACGCCACCAGGGCCGAGGGCCGAGGTCATGGCATTGGTCGTGAGTTTAAGGAGGTAGGGAATGGCTGCGGCACTGGCATTGGTCAGGGCCAACAGCAAAAATCCCACGACGAAGTCGAAGCGATGGTTGCTCACATAAGGCAGGACGTGGCGCAGGCGGTGACGCCAATGTTCGGATGAACCCTTGAGGCTGGAGGCAGGGTTCGGACTGTTGGTCATAAGGCGTGTATTCGACAAGGAGGGTTATAGTGTCGGACCGTTGACGCCGTGGCGGATGTTCGACACAAAAATGCCAGAATGAACCTTTATGCCCCCAGTGGCAAGGGGCGAAACAGAGCCGTTTTTTTGACGGGTGCCGGGGGGGAACGCTGGTGGGTTTCCTTGGGGATGGATGGATAAACAAGATTTTGTTTTAACTTGATAATTATTAAAGATTCCCCCCCATACATCCGGGGTGTGTTTTCTGGGGAAGGATCCTTGTGTTGACACAATTGGATACATTCTTGCAAAGGTGCCTTAATTTTCAAAGGTGCTTTAATTTTTTAAGGTGCCTTGTCGGACGGGTTTACCCAGTCCAGGCTTTTGACGGAAAGCATGAAATCAACAGGGTCCATAAAAGCACGGATGCGCCAGATCATGTTGGCAAATCACTGGGCCGGGAATCACCAGGGAGGCACGAATTGATAGGTTTTCAAGTTTTTCTTCGGTTAGGGAATCAATGCTTTCGGCGCACCTCTGTCTTTCGTCTGGCAGCCAGGATCCCCCAGGAAGGGATGATCAGCGGTGCAAAATCAGGAGGGAGTCGCCCCATGAACATGCCCTTTGCCTTTGGTCTGACTCGGTCGCTGGTGGTTCTTTTCTGCATGGGTATTGCCGGATGCAGCAGTCTGCCACGCGAACCTGTTGCGGAAATCGAAACCACGCCGCCCAAATCAAAATCCTTAAGCCACGTAAAAACCGGGCACCCCTATACCATCAACGGGCGAACCTACTTTCCCATGCCCGATACCGATGCAGAAAATTTTGTCGCTGAAGGGATTGCGTCCTGGTATGGTCCCAACTTTCATGGCGAGGACACCGCCAATGGAGAACTTTTTGACATGTACGGCATGACAGCGGCTCATAAAACATTGCCGCTGCCGACCACCGTGCGTGTGACCAACCTTTACAATGGCTTGTCTACCACCGTTCGCGTCAATGATCGGGGGCCTTTTATTGGTGATCGGATCATCGACCTTTCCAAATCCGCAGCCGAGGAATTGAAATTTCTCAACAGGGGAACCGCCAAGGTGAGAATCGAAGTCCTGGGCATTGCCGATCCCCTGCCTCATGATCACCCTTACAGCCAATATCGGCCAAAAACTTTCGCCAACCGATTAAAAATGGTACGCAAGTACCAACAAGGCTTGCATAATGAAACCAAAAAAGTCCAAAATCAAGACCAGGGATCAGATCCTGCCTTTTTTGTTCAAGTAGGGGCTTTTCGTTCGCGCGACAATGCGGCAAGTCTCGCAGCGCGCGTTCAAACGGCAGGCAAGGCCCAAGTACGACCAGGCTCCAGGAATGGAGACAACTTTTTCAGGGTTCTGGTAGGCCCGTTTCCTTCTCCGCTTGGTGCTGATATCGTGTTGGCCCGTCTGTCAAACCTTGGTTTGAAGCAATCCCGGATCGTTTCGGAATAATGGCTTCGCGACCCCTTGCAGTACCGGCTTTGATCCGGTCATCGTCAAACGCGCCGAAAATTGTCTGGTTTGGGATCAGGCCCAAGTGGCCTGGTCAGGGAAAAAACCTTGATCAACAGGGACCCTTGAGTTCGGGGTTTTTCGTCGTGCCTATCATGAAATTTATATTGCTATCGATTATATCCATAATCCTTGCGTCCGGGGCCTTTGCTGTCGAATCCGACAAAGGGTCGGACAAGGGGTCGCTTGATGTTCGGGCGGTGTCGGCCATACTCGGCGACATGGACACAGGCGTTATCATGTTTGAAAAAGACGCCGACAAAACCGTGCCGCCAGCATCGCTGACAAAAATCATGACCCTGTACATCATTTTCGATGCCCTCTCCCGTGGCGATTTGAATTTTGAACAAAAATTGCCCGTCAGTGAAAAAGCTTGGCGCACGGCGGGATCGAAAACCTTTGTGCGGGTCGGCGACCAGATCAAGGTGGATGACCTTGTTCGCGGCATCGCGGTGCAGAGTGGAAATGACGCTTGTATCGTCGTGGCGGAGCACTTGGCAGGCTCGGAGGCTGGATTCGCCGAACTCATGAACACCAAGGCGAAGGAGTTGGAGATGTCCAACTCCCACTTCGTCAATCCGACCGGTTTGCCTGATCCGCAGCACTATACCAGTGCCCGGGATCTGTTCAAACTGGCGAGTGCCATCATGAATCGGTTTCCCGAGTATGGTCATTTCGTCAAGGAAAAACAGTATACATTCAGTGGTATCCAACAATACAACCGCAATCGCTTGCTTTGGCGCGACCCTTCCATTACCGGGCTGAAAACCGGACACACGCGGGATGCGGGTTATTGCCTTGTGGCTACCAACGAAAAGGATGGACAACGATTGTCGGCGGTGATCATGGGGTCTTCCGGCAGCAAAATACGCGAAGAAGACGCCCTGCGTCTTTTGCGCTATGGCAACCGCATGTATGAAACCGTGCGCATCTACGAACCGGGTACGGTGATTCGCAAGCTTCGCCTGTGGAAGGGGGCGGAGGATTTTGTCGATGCTACCGTAGATAAGCCGGTGGTCGTCACCGTTTCGAGGAAAGACAGGAGTGGTCTTGAGGTCGGTATGGTTTACGAGGAACCTATGTTTGGACCACTCGAAAAAGGTCAGAAAATTGGCGCGGTCATTGTCAAAAATAAGGGCCAGGAACTGCTGAACCGTCCCGTCGTGGCTGCCAAGGAAATTCCTTCGGGTGGAATCATCGGCAACCTTTTGGATTCATTGCGTCTGAGCTTTGGTTGGTGATCGGCTACCGTTTTCGGCGTAACCATTCAATTCCACCATCTTCCTTTAAGGTTGAAACTGTTGCGGGGGTCCGGGGGGGATCATTCCCCCGGCTTAGGTTTGGGGCAACGCCCCAAGGTTTTGCTTTTGACTTTGTGCCCGCAGGGCATCATGTTCGTGGATGAGATCGCCTTGAGGGGGTGTGTTTTCTCTCCGGACAATCCCCACGGTAAGGGGTGAAAGAGGAAAAATGGCCAGTACCAAGGAAAGTAAACCCAAAGCGGTCAAATCGGCAAAAAAAGCGGGCAGTGGTTCCGCCCAAAAAAAAGCCCCTCTGGAAAAGATTGAACTCCAGGAAAGTCTTGAACCGCAGTCTCCAGAAGCAAAAGATGTCCTCCCGGACCAATTGCCGTCCGACGGAGTCGCGGTTCCTTCCATGGAAGAGGTTTTGAATTCACTGGAAAGCATGCTTGATGGTGAGGAGAGTGAAGAGGACACTTCGGGACTTTTTCCTGATGGTCTAAACCCAAGAACCATCAAGCTTGACGATGTGGTCAAACCCAAGGGGGCAGCAGCAGCGGTTTCCGTAGAGGATGAGGAAGTCCTCGACCTGACGGGGATGGAAATTGATTTTCCTACCCCGGTTGATGTCGCTGCGGTAACGAAATCTTTGGCGGGCGAGTTGGATTCTTCCTCCCTGGAGGGTGAGTTTGGAGAAGAGGAGGGCGATTCGTCCCTTGTTCATGGGGGGGATGAAGAATCTCCGCTTCTTGAAGAGGTTGACGAGGAAGGAAGTCTGGCACTTCTCGAAGATGGGATCGATGAAGAAGGTGAGCTTCCATCCGTAGCTGCAACCGGGCAGGAAGAGGACGAAGCATCGTTCATCCCTGAACCCGACGATACAGAAAACATTGTCCCCCCTGAAGATGCTATGGACGAGGAGAAAGTTGCATCCCTCGATGCGGGCAAAGGAGGGGAAGAAAAATCTCTCCTGGATGGAGGCGAAGAGGAAGAGGCTTCGCTTCTGGAAGAAGGCGAAGAGGAAGAGGGTTCGCTCCTGGAAGAAGGCGAAGAGGAAGAGGCTTCGCTTCTGGAAGAAGGCGAAGAGGAAGAGGCTTCGCTTCTGGAAGAAGGCGAAGAAGAAGAGGCTTCTCTCCTGGAAGAAGGCGAAGAAGAAGAGGCTTCTCTCCTGGAAGAAGGCGAAGAAGAAGAGGCTTCTC
>JACSDG010000076.1 GCA_015660855.1 Magnetococcales bacterium | reverse complement strand
AATGAAGCTTTTTATTTAAATTCAAAAACAAAGTCAAAACCCTGGGGGCAATCCCCCAGACCCCTTTTTTCTTTCAATAATTTTCCAAGGGGGGGGGGTAGGAGATCATTGAATGTCAACAGGCCCCAGCAAAGGTTATGTGCATCTTTTTGTTCAAATTCAAAATCCTGGTGGGCTGCCGCCTCCAGACCTCCGCCAGGGGGGATAATCCCCCCCGGACCCCCACAATAATTTTTACCAAACTTTATTTTTCCGATACCTGAAAAAACATCTTTTTTGCTCCGGGGGGCACTCCCCCCCCGGTTGATTTTGCATCCATGATCAGGAATCGGCAACTTCCTTCATGGTCAATTTAATACGTCCCTGACGGTCAACATCCAATACCTTGACCTTGACCACATCCCCTTCCTTGACCACATCGGTCACCTTGGCGACGCGCTTGCTGGACAACTGGGAAATGTGAACCAATCCATCCTTGTTGGGCAAAATGTTGACAAAAGCACCAAAATCGGTCACTCGCACCACCTTACCCTCGTAGACTTGGCCAGTCTCCACATCGGACACAATACGCTTGATGATCGCCTCGGCCATGGCCGCACTCTCACCGTTGACCGCCGAAATGGCAATGCTGCCATCATCCTCAATATCAATCTGACAACCCGTTTCCTCGGTAATACTGCGAATCACTTTGCCGCCAGACCCGATAACATCGCGAATTTTGTCGGGATTAATCTTAATGGTGAAAATGCGCGGGGCATACTTGGAAAGTTCCGGTCTGTGCTCCGAAAGACCCTTCTTCATCTCTTCCAGTATGTGCAAACGTCCCTCACGCGCCTGTTTCAAGGCAACAGCCATGATCTCCCGGTTGATGCCGGTAATCTTGATGTCCATCTGCAGGGCGGTAATGCCTTCGGCGTTGCCGGCCACTTTAAAATCCATGTCGCCAAAATGATCTTCATCGCCGATGATGTCCGACAATACCGCAAACCGATCCCCCTCTTTCACCAAACCCATGGCAATGCCAGCTACCGACGATTTCAACGGGACCCCCGCATCCATCATCGCCAATACCGCGCCACACACCGTGGCCATGGACGAAGAACCATTGGATTCGGTAATTTCAGAGATAACGCGAATGGTATAGGGAAACGTCTCCTTGCTCGGCAGTACAGCCGCCAGAGCACGAGAGGCAAGCTTTCCATGACCGATTTCCCTGCGTCCTGGTGCGCCGATACGCCCAGTTTCACCCACACTGTAAGGGGGAAACGTGTAGTTCAGATAAAAACCGTCACGATACTCACCATCCAGACTTTCAACAATCTGCTCGTCCCGTCCCGATCCCAAAGTTACCGCCGCCAACGCCTGCGTCTCCCCACGGGTGAACAAAGCCGTGCCATGAACACGCGGCAAAATGCCAACCTCGCAGGCAATCTCACGTACCTGGGTCAAGGATCGACCATCAATACGTTTGCCCTCTTCAAGAATCCGCGTCCGAATGACACTCGATTCCAGTTTTTTCATAAGGGTACGAACATCGCCCGCATGGCTTTTTTCCGGCCCGCCAAAGGCATCCACCCCATTCTTCTTGATGACAGACAGAGCATTCTGCCGTTGCATTTTGTCGGTGATTTCGTAGGCACCACGAATGTCCCCGGAAAACCGACCGTAAATCTCACCCTTGAGTTGATGATCCTCCTTAGGCTCTTCAACCTGCATGCGCGGTTTTCCACATTCACTGGCCAGCTCGCGTATGGCCGCTACAACAGGTTGATAAGCTTCAAAACCTGCCATGATCGCATCAAGCATCTGCTGCTCAGTCAGAAAATCAACTTCCGACTCGACCATGGTCACCGCCTCGGACGTCCCGGCGACAACCAAATCCAGGCGACTGTTTTCCATCTCTTCGGGAGACGGGTTGATCACAATCTGTTCATCAATGAAACCTACCCGCGCCCCGGCAATGGGACCATCAAAAGGCAACCCCGATATCGCCAGTGCCGCCGATGCCCCAACCATCGCCACGATGTCCGGTTGGTTGACCCCATCGTAGGAAATAACCGTGGCAACCACCTGGGTGTCCAGATAGTATCCCTTGGGAAACAAAGGTCGCAAAGGCCGGTCAATCAATCGGGATGTCAAAATCTCTTTCTCCGAAGGCCGGGTCTCCCGTTTGATGAACCCCCCGGGAATTCGCCCTGCCGCCCAGGTTTTCTCCTGGTAATGCACGCCCAAGGGGAAAAAATCCATTCCCGGTCGGGGTTCCTTGTCCGCAGTCGCCGTTACCAGCACGATGGTCTCACCCATCGTTACCAATACCGCTCCATCGGCCTGCCGAGCAATACGCCCCGTCTCAATCGTCAGTGTCGAGCGTCCAAATTGGACTGATTTCTTATGAATTTTGAACATTATACTCTCTTTTCTCTCTTCATTAGGCACATCCGTGCCAATGTCGGCTCTGAATCACTTACGTAGATTGAGCCTCTGGATCAATTTTTGATAGCGGCCCTTGTCCTTCCGTTGAACGTAGGCCAGCAACCGTCTCCTCAAACCCACCA
Organism: Magnetococcales bacterium; assembly: GCA_015660855.1. Classification (GTDB taxonomy): domain Bacteria; phylum Pseudomonadota; class Magnetococcia; order Magnetococcales; family UBA8363; genus UBA8363. Next base: position 14,123 of record JACSDG010000076.1, on the reverse strand, counting down.
TTTTCAACAACCCCCGCCTGGAATGATGGTCTTTCACATTTTGACGCAAATGCTCCGTCAAGTTGTTGATTCGTTCCGTCAACAAGGCCACCTGAACCTCCGGAGAACCCGTGTCCTTCTCCTTGGTGGCAAAATCCTTGATTAACTGCTGTTTTTTCTCGGGCGTCATCGACATCGGTTATCTCCTTATAAAAAGGCCAATGGACAAGTAAAACCTTCGGCTTAGTCTCAGGCTGAATGAAACAGGCGTTTGAGCGTGCACAACCGCCGGGCATCCTCCAAGGTTCCACCCGACAGCTCCCCAAGGGCACCAAACCGTCCCTCAGGATCAAAAAGTCGGACGGTCCCAGAACGGCACCCCTCGGCATCAAGCCAAACCGCCTGGCCATTTTTCACCTTATGCCAAGCCTCCACCCGCAGACGCAGTGCCGGGATGTCGTCCAGCACTCTATCCATGGGAAACAACGCTTCTCCAAGACGGTCTTCACGAACCATTCCGTCCAGTCGTTCCAATGAAATCCCCTCATCCAGGGAAAACCCAAGGGTTCGGGTCCTGAGCAGGCGCGCCAAATGCGCCGGGCAGCCCAGGTGTCGCCCCAAATCCCGCGCCAAAGCTCGCATGTAGGCCCCCTTGCCGCTACGAACCATAACACTCGCAACCGCGCCCTCCATGCTTTCCAATCGGATGTCGTGAATCATGATTTTTCGGGGTTCCAACTCAAAGGTTTCCCCCCTACGGGCCTTTTCATAGGCCCTTTCACCGTCAATATGAATGGCCGAAAAATTGGGAGGAACCTGTTCTATCTCGCCCAGAAAACGCCCCAAAGCACCAGCAACCGCCTCGGGTCCAGGAATTTCTCCACCCTCATGTATCACCTGGCCGGTAGGATCACACGTATCGGTCTCCGACCCAAACTGGATCCAACACTGGTAACTTTTTTCACCCTCCAAGACATGCACAAGCGTCTTGGTGGCCTCTCCCAACGCTATCGGAAGCAGCCCCTCGGAAAACGGATCCAGAGTACCGCCGTGACCCGCTTTGGCAGCCTGGGTTATATGGCGCACCCTCTCCACCACGCGGGTAGAGGTCACGCCCCGGTCCTTGTGGATGGCCAGCCAACCATGAATGGCCTTCCCTCGGCGTTTACCCCCACGCCCCATTTGCGTCTCCTTGTTTACCGGTCCATCTCGGGGATTTCTAGAGAACCTAACAGCTTCTCAATCCGATTGCCATACTCCAAGGAGGTATCTTCCTTGAAGCGCAATTCAGGCACCTTACGCAAACTCATGCGCTTGCCAAGCTGCGCCCGGATAAAACCAGCGGCACGTTTCAAAGCTTCAATTCCCCGTGGCGACTGCTGGCCATAGGCCGTGACATAAACCGTCGCCACCTGCATGTCGCCGCTCACCAACACCCCAGTCACAGAGAGTAGACCCTCACTCCGGGCACCGTGTATCTCCTCCCGTAGGAGCATGTCGGCAATCTCCCTTTGAATCTGGCCTCCCACCATTTGGGCTCGGACACCCATCAAAGTATCTCCACACGGTAGTCCACAATCACAGCGCGACCTTCGGATTCAATGAAACGCACCACTTTTTGCATCAACCCCTGCAACAGGACAGCATCGCCACTCACCGCCGCCATCCCCAGATCCGCTGTACCCCAGGCATCCTGACTGCCCACCTCGGATACCGCTACGTGAAATCGGTTGCGCGTGCGCTCAAGAAGGCTTTTGATGATTCCCCTCTTTTCCTTGAGCGAGCCAACCCCATGCAGTGCCAGGCGCACCTCCAGCAAGCCAACTCGTGTCACGACAACGCGGCTCCCAACATGTTGGAAAACCCCACCCCGCTCCGAAATGTCACGCCCCCTGCAAAGCCCCGGAAATCACCCAACAATGGTCTGGCGAACTTCCTCGACCAGAAAGGCTTCAAGCATGTCGCCAGGCTTGAAATCATTGAATTTTTCAAGACTCATGCCACAATCCTGGCCCTCCCGCACTTCCTTTGTGTCATCCTTGAAACGCTTCAATGCCAACAGCTTGCCATCGTGGATGACCACACTGTCCCGCAGCACACGCACCCGGGATCTGGACGGAATGACCCCCTGGGTAACAACACAACCGGCAACGTTACCCACCTTCGAGATCCGAAACACCTCCCGAACCGCCGCAATTCCCAGTAAAACCTCGTGTTGCGTGGGTGCCAGCCGACCTTCCATGGCCCTGGTCATGTCTTCGAGCAGATCGTAGATCACCGTGTAGAATCTAAGATCAATTTTTTCTCGCTTGGCCAGTTCCCGCGCCTTGGCATCGGCCCGGACATTGAATCCGAGGATCACTGCGTCGGAAGCCACCGCCAGCATGACATCCGACTCGTTGATTCCACCAACCCCGGTGTGAATGACGTTGATGCGAATCTCCGGATGCTCAATCTTCATCAATGACTCAGCGACCGCTTCGACCGATCCCCGGACATCACCCTTGACCACAACCTTGATCTCGTCCAGTTCCCCCTTCTGAATCTGGTGGAACAAATCGTCCAACTGGGTCGGTTGTGCGGTACGCAGATGCTCCTGTTCCTTGAGCTTAACCTGTCTGAAAGAGGCAATATCCTTGGCCCTTTTTTCGTCCTGAACCGTGACCAACTCATCACCCGCTTCAGGGACACCCGACAAGCCAATGATCTCTACCGGCACCGATGGTCCCGCCTTCGAGATGTGTTTACCCCGATCATTGATCAAGGTGCGAACCCTACCCCACTGCTGCCCGACCACAAAAATGTCCCCTTCCGCCAGGGTACCATTCTGCACCAGACAGGTAGCCACGGCCCCGCGCCCCTTGTCCAGTTTGGCCTCGACGATGGTTCCGCGAGCATTTTTGTTGGGATTGGCCTTCAGCCCAAGAACCTCGGACTGCAACAAAATCATCTCCTCCAGACTTTCAATCCCCGTCCCGCTCAGTGCCGATACGTTGACGTAAATCGTCTGCCCTCCCCATTCTTCGGGAATCAATTCGTGTTCGGTCAATTGTTGCTTGACCCGCTCGGGATTGGCTCCAACTTTGTCCATCTTGTTGACCGCCACGATGATGGGTACCCGCGCATCCTTGGCGTGATTGATGGCCTCCACCGTCTGTGGCATGACTCCGTCATCAGCAGCCACGACCAACACCACAAGATCAGTGACCTTGGCACCCCTGGACCGCATGGCGGTAAAGGCCGCATGCCCTGGGGTATCGATGAAGGTAATGGCAGCACCGCTTTTTAAGGTAACCTGATAAGCCCCAATGTGCTGGGTAATGCCGCCATATTCCCTGGATGCCACGTCCGTCTGCCGTATGGCGTCAAGAAGCGAGGTTTTGCCATGATCCACATGCCCCATGATCGTGACTACGGGTGGCCTGAAAATCAACTGTTCATCAGAGTCGCTGGCTTCGGCCAGTTCGGCGACAATGTCCGCTTCTTCCGATACCGTTTTGGGGCGATGCCCAAGCTCCTCGACCACCAGCACCGCCGTATCCTGATCCAAAACCTGGTTGATCGTTACCATCATCCCCTGGTCAAAAAGCAGTTTGACCACTTCAGATGCCTTGACCGCCATACGACTCGCCAACTCCGCCACAGTAATGGCCTCGGGAATGATGACATCACGCACCACCGGCCCCACCTGCATGGCCTGGGCACCTTGATGCAATTCCTCCCGACCTCCCCTGCCACCCCTGCCACGTCCATGCCGTCCCTTGCGTGGACTCAAAGCTTTATCGGCCTCCGGATCGGCCGATTTACGGCCTTTCCTCTTTACTTTGGTTTTTAGTGTTTTGCGTCCCTGACCCTCTTCGGTCTCAATTTTGCGACGCTCCTCCAACAGCCGTTTTTGCTCCCGCAACTCGTCAAGCTGTGCCAGCCTTTTGGTTACCAAAGCTTCGGTCTTTTTCCGGGCGACATCTTCCCTTTGTGCCCGGGTCATCTTCTTCTTGGGACCCGTGCCTTCGTCCTCCGTTCGTCGCACCCCGCCAACACCGTCAACCCCCGTCCGGATCGGTCGGGGTTTCTCCTCGACTGCCGGAGGCTTCGGTCGATGCGGTTCAACCTTCACCTTGGCCATTTCTTCCGCCGGCGGTCTTTTCCCGGCAGAACCCCTTTCCCGACGGGGTTCCGGACGAAATTCCGAAGTTTCTTTTACCGCGACAGCACCTTCAGCGGCAGCTTCCATACGAGCCCCCGAAGCAACAACTTTTGATTCACCCTGCTTTTGTTGCTGACCAGACCGTCCGTGTGGAAGGTTCGCAGCCGACGCCTCGTTCATTTCTTCCTTAGCTGAAGACTCCCGAGGCCGTTCCACAATCTCCACTGGACTATCCGCCGACCCTCCATCCCCGGATTTGCCATCCGGATGGGAATGCGAAGTCCCCGATGCAGAATCCATGTGGCCAATATTTTCTTGTCCACCTGTCACATCCACCGGGTCGTCTTCCGGCACCGCACCCCGCTCCAGCCGGTTTCCCGACGCGTCCTCAAGGCGACCGTGTTCGGAATCGTCTCCCTCAAACCGAGCTTCCTCCTGCCGTTCCTCATGTTCTCTGCGGATGCGCTTACGCTCTTCCGGCGACAAGGGGGTCAGGACATGCTGCTTGCTTCGGTCCTGTGCATCCAGACCTGCAAACCCTGCGGATTCCTCCGCTTCATGCCCCTCGGACCGGTGCGAATGTTCAGCATCCGCCACCCCCGATTCATCCTGGTTATCACCGGCTTGAACAAAAGTCTTTTTGCGGCGAACCTCCACGACGACGCTCTTACTTCTCCCGTGGGAAAAGTTTTGCTTGATGGATCCGCCCTCAACGGTTTTCCTGAGCACAATCTGGCGTGGCGCCTTCAGGCGCAGCTTGCCTTCACCTTCGATCTTCTTGGACTCACTCAAAAGATCAATCTCCACCGGTTTGAATGACTTGAAACAACCCTGCCCTGCAACAATTTCCCGACGGTGCCACCGGCCAAAAGACTGGCCAACACGGTCCACATTCCGCTTGCAACGGTACCAGCAACCCAATCCTTCAATCGCCAATCCCAACTTCAAGTAAAGACGATTCAGGCATCAACCTTGCGGTGGAATGTTTGCCACCGGAAAGCATCCACCCGCAGCCTGCGTTCCAAACCCGGATCATTCACCGCCAAAACCACAGACTCAGACCAGCCACAGGCAGCTCCAAGCCGTACACTGTCAAGCAACTCCACCCATTCGTCAACAGCATACCGATGCACGACGCCTTCAAACTTTTGTCGGGAATGGGTGGCGATATTGGCAGCCAGTATGAGTAGCGGTTTGTGTCCCGCCTGAAGCAACGCTTCAGCCTCCCGCAAACCCCGCCTGACAACACCCGCCCGTTTGGCCAGCCCCAAGCCATCCAAAAACCGGCGCGACAGGGCTATTCCACACCGCTGTACCACCCCATCCAGATTGGCGGTATCTCCGTTTTTTTTTAACAATCGACCGATTCGATCCATCGTGGGCAGCACATACAGCCCATGGCCAGGCAAACGCCCCGCGACATCTTCCACCCACAAACCCTCGGGAGATTTTACAAACCGAAGCAGATGCTCCTGGGGATGTCTGGTCCGACTGACACTACAGGTACGAACCGGACCATCATGATTCGGCTGCTCTCGACTGGGTTTGACCTTTTTTCGCGCTGTTTTTTCCCGATTCCCCTTCATCTTCAAACCAGCCCGCCTGTTTCCTGGCCTCAAGGATAAGAGCCTCGGCCGTTGTTGTATTCAGCAACTCACCCGCAGCTTCAAGAAGCTCATCCGTTGCTAGGTCGGCCAAATCTTCAAGACCGCTGCCAATGCCTTTTTCCGCCAGGGCATTGGAAATGGCTTCAGTCAGGCCCGACAATTGACCCAAACGCGGATCAACCTTGAGTTCTGTTCTACGTTCTTCGGTTTCCAAGGCACTCTGCAAAAGATGATCCCGGGCGCGATTGCGCAATTCCTGGGCGATTTCCTCATCGAAACCGTCGATGGAGGCCAACTCCTCCAAGGGTATGTAGGCCACCTCTTCCAAGGAGGTGAAACCTTCATGGACCAAAGCTCCAGCGACATCTTCATCCAAATCCAACTGGGCCATGAATTCCTTGGTTAAAGCCTGGAATTCCTCGACGCGACTTGCCGACTCTTCCGCTTCGGTGATGATATCAATGCGCCAACCGGTAAGTTCAGAGGCCAGCCTGACGTTTTGTCCACGGCGACCGATGGCCAGCGACAACTGATCATTGGCGACCACCACGCGAATGTTTCTGTCTTCTTCATCCACCACCACCTTGGCCACCTCGGCGGGGGCCAGGGCGTTACAGACAAACCCTGCCGGATCGGAAGACCATTCGATGATGTCGATGCGTTCTCCCTGCAACTCGGTTACCACCCCCTGAACTCTGGAACCGCGTATGCCCACACAAGCTCCCACCGGATCCACATGGGGATCGTTGGAACGGACAGCGATTTTGCTGCGATATCCCGGATCCCGTGCCACAGCGCGGATTTCAACGATGCCGTCATAGATCTCCGGAACCTCCATCTCAAACAGGCGTGTCACCATCAACGGTTCGGTTCTGGAAAGAATAATCTGGGGTCCACGGGTCACATCCCGCACTTCGTGGATGAAGGCACGAATACGATCACCCTGACGATAATGTTCCCTGGGCAATTGATGTTCGTGGGGAAGAAAGGCAGCGGCCCGCCCCAGGTCCACATAAATGTTGTTGCGCTCCACCCGCTTGACCAGGCCGTTAACCAACTGCCCTTTGCGGTCAATGTATTCCTTGAAGATGCTCGTCCGCTCGGCTTCGCGAACCTTTTGCACGATCACCTGCTTGGCGGTTTGGGCGGCAATGCGACCAAATTCGATGGGGGGCAACTCTTCGGCGATGAAATCCCCAAGTTTGGCTTCGGGATTCAAGCGCAGGGCATCCTCCAAAGCGATATGGGTGTCCTCGCCTTGAAAGGCATCCGAATCTTCCGACTCGACCACCTCGCGCAGTTGGCTTATACGGAAACCCCCTGCTTTATTGTCGAAGTTCGCCTTGATGTTTTTGTTCGCACCATATTTTTTACGCGACGCAGTTTCGATAGCCACTTCCATGGCTTCGATCACCACTTCACGCCGGATCCCCCGTTCCCGGGCGAGTTGCTCGGCGTACTGCAAAATCTCCACACTCATGTAAGGCCGTCCATTTCAAATGGATGTTTTTTTAGAATTCCAACTCCAGATTGGCCTTGCCAATCTTTTCAAGAGGCACCATCAATCGCGTCCCATTCAAGACCAGTACCACATTTTCCCCCTCGATTCCTTCCAGGATGCCTTTAAAATTTCGTCGTTTCTCGCCATCTTCCCCGCAGGGAATGCCCTGGAGAGCTTGAAGACGAATTCTTTTGCCGGCAAAACGGACAAAATCCGCCTTTTTTTTCAACACTCGCTCCAGTCCGGGAGACGAAACCTCCAGCCGATAAGCATGGGGGAGGAGATCTTCGACATCCAGCAATCCCTCCATGTGGTCACTGACCCGGGTGCAATCCTCAAGGGTCGGCGAGGCCCCCCCCAGGCGTTCCACAAACAGGCGCAAAAACCACGAGTGACCATCCTTGACATATTGGATGTCTACCAGATCGCAATCCGAGGCCAAAGCTGCCTGCCCGGCCAGTGTGTTGAGTTTTTCCAGGAGATCGGACACGGTCTGGACTTCAAACCTTTAAACATTAAAAACCAACATTGATCCACCACGCCCGACTTCGACTAAAGACGCTTACCGGAACGGCTACGAACTTTTGGCAATCGGGCTGGCCAACGGTTCGATCAAGTAAAAAAAAAGCCGGCGAAGCCGACTTACCTGACAAAACGACCGGGACCAGCCTTGAGCGTCAACCGAAGACCGTCGCCCGTACTGACGTTTTCGGCATACCCCAAACCCCCGCACCACGGTACGGATCCCACCACGCAAACCCGATCCCATGCCCGATACCTGCATCCTCGCGCCATTCTAGGGAAAATCCTAACCAACGCAAGGAAAAATCCCATCCTCCAAGGCCATTTCTCAACATAATCTATTATAACGTAGCGACGGCGGCGGAAAACATCGTCACCCAAACCACCACAGTAGGCAACAAGGCTTTTGACAAAGTGGCGGATTTGGAAAAAATCCTCAAGATTGCAGGTTAAAACAACCCAACAGTCTTGTAAACGGAATCCAAAACCGGATAGAGTGTGGTTGTTGCGGGCAAATCATGCGTTGATGCTCCGGATGTCGTTGCCGTGCAAAACCAGTCAACCTTGACCCAATGGAGTGGCCGGACTGCATGTTGATCGAATTCAGTGTCGCCAACTATCTTTCCTTCTGCGAACGGCAAACCCTAAGCATGGTCGCCAGTGGTTCCTATCGGGAACTGCCGGGTCATTATTTTTCCTCCGGTGTTGGAGGGCTTCCCAATCTGCTGGCCTCCAGCGTGATCTACGGACCCAACGCCTCGGGAAAAAGCAATCTGGTTGGGGCCGCCATGTTCATGTGGGATTTTATCCTCAACTCCGTCAAGGGGCAGGAAGGTGATCCCATCGAAGTCCAACCATTTTTGCTCAACACGCGCAATTCTGAAGAACCCAGCTTGTTTGAGATGATTTTCATCGTCGATGATATTCGCTATCAATACGGGTTCGGTGTCACTTCCCAACGGGTGAATCATGAATGGTTGCTCGCCTATCCCAAGGGTCGTCCCCAACGTTGGTTTGAACGTTTCTATGACCCCGATACAGGCAAGGAGACATGGAATTTGCACAAAAAATTTCTCCCTGGCAACCGGGAGATATGGAAGGACGCCACTCGAAGCAACGCCTTGTTTCTTTCCACCGCCATTCAACTCAACAGTGCCCCTTTGCGGCCTGTTTTTGACTGGTTTGACAAACGGCTGCGCATCTTCAGGCCGCACGCTGAAATCAGTCGCGAGTTCACTGCGGCTCTGTGCAAAGATCCCCAGGGACGCCTGGAGGTGATGAAGTTTCTCAACCAGGCTGATTTGGATATTGAGGGAATCCACATGGAAATGCGCAGCCTTGGGGATTTGGGAATGGATGATCTGCCCGATGGGGTCCGGGCTGCCTTGAAAAGGGAAATGTCTGCGCAAATGGTTACCGAAATCCGGCTGGAGCGTTCCACCTCGGATACCGGCACCCCTGTCGTTCTCCCTTGGGAAGCGGAATCACGGGGGACACAAAAGCTTTTCGCCTTGGCTTGGCCTTTGATCAACCTTCTCAAACAGGGTCACGTCCTGTTCATGGATGAAATGGATTCCAACCTGCACCATAATCTTGTTCGTTTTCTTTTTGGTCTCCTGCATGATCCAAAAATCAATCGTACCCGCGCCCAAATGGTTTCCACCACGCATGACATAGCCCTTCTGGACAATGAAATTTTCCGCAGGGATCAATATTGGATGATTGAAAAGACGGACGACAGGTGCAGCGAACTTTACCCTATTTCCGATTTTGACCCGGCCAAAGGAGAGCCGTTGCAGCGGCGTTATCTGGAGGGCAATTTTGGTGCCCTGCCCATACTGAAACGGTTTGAAGGGTGGTGAAATCGTCCGACACGAGCCGATCCACAGGTCCACGGCAGCGCCTGTCGGCCTCCCTGGACCGACAGGAGGGGGCGCGATCCGCGCGTGACCGCACGCTGATCATCGCCCCCCCTGCGGCTGTGGTCTACCTCAAAAAACTTATCCGTCACCTCAGCCTTCCCGGGGATTTTACCCTGGTGGATCATCATCTTTCCACCCCCGGGGAGTTCATGGTCCAGGCCAACCAACATCACCAGCATTCGGGTCCTTTTCGCAGAATCTTTGCCCTTTTGGACCTCCCAGAGGGAGAACCGGCGTTTAAGCAATTCTACAAAGGGGTACGTGAGCAGATCCGTTACCACGATATCGGTGGCAGTTGCCTTTTTCGCGCCCTGTTTTCCCGCCCCGATTTTTCTCTTTGGCAATCTTTGCATACCACCATCCCGGAAATACCGTCGGACCCTTCGCTGTGTGGAGAATGGTCCCTGCAATTGTCCCGACAGGGAAAACAGTTGTTTCAAGATTTGGAAGAATCTGACCTGTTGGAGGGGGCAAACAATCCTCTCGACATGGCCATCCGGCAGGCCCAGCGTCTTGCCCGAATCCGGGCCTTGCGTCCCAACGACCAGCAGTTCCCCTTCACCGAAGTCCACGAATTGATTGTTTATCTGTTGCGCATACGCCAAAGGGCGCATCCCCCTTAACCCCCGCAATAGTTTCAACCTTAAAAAAAACAGAGGGGACTAAGCGGTTACGCCGTCACGGGTTGCCGCGATGGTTGGACCGGAATTTCCGGGTCGATGTTTTTTTTGGCCAGAATGTATTTTTTTGTTAAGATCCTTTCATCGCATTCCGATAAATTGAATAGAGGAAGTGTTAACCTAAATATTCAGGATGATCCAGACTTCAGGAACAGGACCATGTCCGACGACACCGATCAAATTTTGGATGGAGTTTTGGCTCGCGTACAGGGAATCTGGGCTTCGCCCATTCCCATAGGGCGTTTTGAGTTTGAGTTGAAACGGCTGGTACGTGTTGCCAAGGGGTATTGCCGCAAGGAACCAACGCGGGCTTATTATCTTCTGGGCCTTCTGGCTACGCTTCAGGAAGATGTTGAATCCATGCGTTCCAGTTTCAAGAATGCGTTGGTTCATTCGGGCAACGATTTTGATGTCCGCCACGGTTATGGTTCCTGCCTGGCTCGCCTGGGATTTTTTTCCGAGGCTCGCAACCAATACGAAATTCTCTATCGTGAAAATCCGGAGGATTTGGACGTTTTGGCGGAGTTGATTGTCTCCGCTTTGGCGGCCGGGCGCATCCAGGAGGGGGTCAAATGGATTCATTGCTGGAGTGATCTGAATCCGGATCGGCCTTTTGAAGAGGCGGAGACCATTGCCAAAAGCGGTGCCTTGCTGGAAAAGTTTGGCATCTCTGATGACCAGGTTGAGCGTTTGCAGGGTTTGGCGTTGAAAATTCTTGAGAAAGAACGCAAAGAGGTCAAGACCATCAATTATCGTGGCATGCCCGAGGAAAATCCGCAATGGATCGACGCCAGTCTGGTCCTGGATGAGCCAAAGGAAGTCGTAGATGACCTGAACGTCAAATTGGCTTCGGCACTGTCGAGTAATTCAACGCCACGCAGAGTGGCTGACCTAGTCGTCTTCAATTATGCCAAGGAGCACCAGTCGGTGTCTTGATGGGGGGTAAAAAAATCTTTTCCGCGATTGCCATCGCGCATCTCTCCGGGGCTTGTCCAACAAGCCCTTTTTTTTTAACGTGTCGGAAAAACGATGATTTTATATCTTTGCGAAAAACCATCGCAGGCGAGGGATATTGGGGAAGTTTTGGGGGTGACAGCCAAACGGGATGGTTATCTGGAAGGAAAAGGCCGTCGTGTCACATGGTGTATTGGTCACCTCCTGGAGATGATTACCCCGGATGGGTACAAGCCGGAGTGGAAAACATGGCGTCTGGATACCCTTCCGCTCATTCCGGAGCAGTGGCAATTGGAAGTGACGGCAAGGGGAAAAAAACAATTCCATATCATTAAAAATCTTTTACAGGAAGCGGCTGAGGTGGTTCTGGCTACCGACGCCGATCGGGAGGGTGAAACCATCGGTCGTGAAGTTTTGGAACGTTGTCATTATCGCGGAAAAATATCCCGACTTTGGCTGTCGGCTTTGGATGAGGCCAGCATTCGCAAGGCCCTGGATGCCTTGCTGCCGGGGGAAAAAACGGCCCCCCTCTATCGGGCTGGTTTGGGAAGATCCCGTGCCGACTGGATTGTGGGGATGAATTTGTCGCGCGCCTATACCATCCTTGGGCGTCAGGGTGGATACGATGGGGTATTGACCGTGGGACGGGTGCAAACACCCACCCTGAAACTGGTGGTGGATCGAGATCGTCAGATTGAAAATTTCATACCTGTCGGCTATTTTGACTTGTTGGTCCATCTTCGGGTACCCAATGGTCGATTCAAGGCCAAATGGATTGTTCCCAAAAAAATTGCCGATGCGGAGGGGCGTTGTCTGGATCGGGCCAAGGCGGTGGCTGTCGCACAAAAGGTTGCTGGGCAGTCTGGAAAGGTTGAAAAGGCGGAAACCAAACGGATGAAAGAAGCACCGCCGCTGCCATTAGAACTTTCCACGTTACAACAGGAGGCATCCCGGCGGTGGGGCTTGAGTGCCAAAAAAACCCTGGAAGTGGCGCAGTCGCTTTACGAAACCCACAAAGCGATCACCTATCCCCGGACCGATTGTCGTTTTCTCCCCAACAACCAGTTTGATGAGGCACCAAAAATTTTGCAGGCCATGGCGACAGTCGATGTTGCAATGTCCGGTCTGGTTCAGGCAGCCGATCCCACCCTTCGTTCCAAAGCCTGGGACGATAAAAAGATTACCGCACACCATGCCATGATTCCCACCTCGGCCAGAGTGAATGTTGGATCCATGTCCCAGGATGAATCTCGTCTCTATGATTTGATTCGTCGGCACTATCTGGCCCAGTTTTTTCCAGCGTTTGAATATGACCGGACCGTCATCGATTCCCTCGTGCAGGATGAAACATTTCGCGCCTCTGGTCGTGTGGAGAAGGTTATCGGTTGGAAACAGGTTCTTGGCGGAGAAAAGGGGAAAAGCAAAGATCAAGGTGATGAAGAGCAGAAGCTTCCCCAGGTGAACAAGGGAGAGACTGCCGTTGTCGAAAAGACGGTCCTGGAGGAAAAACAAACCAAACCGCCGCAACGTTATACCGAGGGGACCCTCATTCATGCGATGAAAAATGTGGGCAAGTTGGTTGAGGATTCCCGTTTGCGAAAAATTTTGCGGGAAACTGCCGGCATTGGTACTGAGGCCACCCGTGCTTCCATCATTGAGAATCTGATCAAGCGTAATCTGCTGGCCAAGGATGGCAAGAAAGATGTGATCAGCATGCCTGTCGGTCGTGCCCTCGTAGACATGTTGCCCCACAGCGTAACCGATCCGGCGACGACGGCAGTATGGGAGCAAGCCCTTGATGACATTGCCCATTCAGGGGGAGTTTTGGAAGAATTTCTGGGCAAATCCGAAATCTGGATCCACAAATTGATCGCCAATGCGCGGGCCAGACAGAGCATGGGCATTGCCCATTTTTCCGGTTTGTCATCGGTGTCAAAAGCAAAGGATGCCCAGCATATCGGGTTAGTTATGGATGTTTTGCATCCGTGTCCGCACTGTGGCCGCTCCATGCGTCGTCGCAAAAGTGGGGATCAATGGTTTTGGGGATGTTGCGGTTACCCAGCCTGTAGGGCTACGTTGCCGGACAAGGAAGGAAAGCCTGTTTCCAGGCCCGAACTTCCGCAAAGGTCTACAGGACCTTTATGTCCTTTGTGCAACAAAGGGGTTTTGGTGGAACGAACGGCAAAAAAAGGGCAAAAAGCGGGAAACCGCTTTCTTGGATGCAATACCTACCCGGAATGCCGCCACACCCAGCCCGTGGAGTAAAGTGGGTACGTTCAAGGAGAACCAACCTTGTCAGTCGTAACCATTCAGTCCCCCTTTTTTTTAAGGTTGAGATTATTGTGGGGGTTAAGGGGGAGATCATCCCCCAATGCCATTAACTTAGCACACCCCAAGAAACTGTGCTAGAATAACGGTATGTTCACTTATCCTAATGAGGAGATTTTCAAATGATACCAGGAGATCGTAGCCACCAGGTTATCTGAAAAAATTTATGACATCATAGCCAAACTTATGGCTGATGTCCATTTTATTGCGAGCCATCGCCAGAGTCCTGAGGATTTTACCCGATGCCGCATACTAACCTTTGGACGGTTGGTCATGTTGCTGCTCAATCAGCTCAATGGTTCATTACAGGATGAGTTGGATCGATTCTTTCGCGTCCTGAATCCTTTCCATTGGCTTCGGCGTGTTGTAACTGCGGCAGCTCTTTCTAGGGCGTGTTGACATTCGATAATTTGCTGATACCCCCTGGAAAATTATTGAAAGAAAAAAGGGGTCTGGGGGATTGCCCCCAGGGTTTTGACTTTG
>JACSDG010000075.1 GCA_015660855.1 Magnetococcales bacterium | reverse complement strand
CTTCGCCCCCTTGTCATCCAAAAACATCACCTCCAGATTCAATACCCCCTGTACCAATATTTCTTCATGGTAAGGATTTTCACCCAACGCATCCATCCGGCAACAACAACCCACAGCAAACTCCCTCCCCCCAGGACCAGATTGACGCAGGAATTACCGAAGGTCTGGTCCGTCTGTCCATCGGCATGGAAAACTTTGAAGATATTTTGGCCGACCTGCTTCAAGACGCAGAGTTGGATTTTATTCTGGAATAAAAAATAATCAGGAATTTATATGATTATATAAAATTGCCAGCATTCTATTTGGTGTTTTTTTATGTTTGCTTTACATTTTTTATTTTTTAACGTATACTCAATATCAGGTTGTTTATAATTACGTATTAGAAAAACAATGTTTGGCAAAAATTATTGCGGGGATCCGGGGTGGGGATCATCCCCCCCAGCGGGGTTTGGGACGGCACCCAAAGGTTTTGTTTTTGAATTTAAACAAAAAGCTCCCTTCACTGTTTTTGACTTTGATTTTTGCCCGAAGGGCATAATGTTCAGGAAGATAGTTTATCGTTTTTTCTTTGAAACATTACAATCTATGGGAAATGAAATGCGACTGAAATCAATTCATATTCAAAACTACCGCCAACTCAAAGATGTCCATATCGACCTGGACGAGAGTACTACCATATTCGTTGGTGCAAATAATAGTGGAAAAACATCTGCCACCAATTTGATTATTCAATTCCTCGGAAATGAACGCTTTGAACTCTACGACTTTCATGCTCAAAGCTGGAGTGAGTTCAACAGAATCGGCGAACAGAAACTAAACGAACAATCAGTCGATTTAAAAGCATTCCCGTATATCACCATGGATCTTTGGCTTACGGTTGAAAATACACCAATTCACAGAATTGTTGATCTTTTACCAAGTCTGGACTGGAACGAGGCTTGCATTGGTATACGTTTGCGTTTGGAACCGAAGAATCCCATAGATCTCCTGCAAGACTTTGCTGAGGCGCAAATAAGTTTACCAATGAATGGGTCGCCGACACAGAACATGCCGGAGAATGGCGATTCTGGATCTCCTACCCAAACATTTCATCCCTGGCCAAAGGATTTATGCGACTATTTAAGAAAAAAACTTTCTGACTCCTATGCCATCCATTATTACGTCCTGGATCCAAAAAAGTTTGATTCGTATAGATGCGTAGACGCTGGATACGTGCCTGAGAAGCTTGGCGAAGGGACAGGGCAGAAGTGCCGAAACATAATCAATAGCTTAATTCGTATTGATGCCCTGAATGCCCAAAGGCATTTGACAGATTCTAATCCATCTTCCCGTTCAGAGAGTCTTTCCAACCGGTTCAGCAACTATTATAAGAGCCGCTCCAAAAAAGAAAACGAAGACATTAAAACAATGCACGCTTTGCACGATTCTGAGCAAAGGATGAATGACCTGTTTAAAGAAGTATTCGCCCCATTTTTGGATGCCATAAAAATTATGGGCTATCCGGGTTTTGCAAGTCCACAACTTCAAATTCGATCATCAATCAACCCAGAAAAATTGTTACTGGAGGATGCCAACGTCCAATATATTCTCGACGGATCCGAAAATAATATTTCCCTTCCTGACAGATATAACGGTCTCGGCTATAAGAATTTAATCTATATGATTATCGAGCTTATGGATTATTCCAACCGATTTCCAAGCGATCAGGAAATGCCGCTTCTTCACCTGATCATCATTGAGGAACCAGAAGCCCATCTGCATGTGCAACTCCAGCAAGTTTTCATCCGGCAAGTCATAGAACTCTTAAAGATGGATTCGTCCGAGAAAGGCTTTACCAGTCAACTGATCGTAACCACGCACTCGCCTCACATTATATACGAGAAAGGATTTCCCCCCATCCGCTATTTCCGGCGTAAAAAAATGTTATCCAATAGCGCGATAACTATTGTATTGAACTTATCAGAATTTAATATGAATGAAGCAGAACAGGAGAATAATAAGTTCCTTATGCAGTATATGAAACTAACCCACTGCGATCTATTTTTTGCCGATGCTGCAATCTTCGTTGAGGGTAATGTAGAAAGATTGTTGCTTCCTCTCATGATTAAAAAGGCGGCTAAAAAATTACAGACCAATTATTTAAGCATTATTGAGGTGGGGGGGGCATTTGCTCACAAGTTTCGCAATCTGATCAATTTTCTTGGAATCACTACGTTGGTTATTACTGATTTGGATAGCGTAACAAATGCAGCACCGAATAATTCGTGTCCTACCGGTGAACCTAATGCAATAACATCAAATCCGACTTTGAAAAATTGGCTACCTGAAATAAAACTCATAAAAGATTTTTTAGATGCTGATCACACCAAGAAAATCCTTCATGGAACAGGAGAAAACGGGGCTACGATTCGTGTTGCCTATCAAACCCGGCAAAATGTTGTATGGAATGGGATAACTACCCAATTAGCTGGTCGAACCCTGGAAGATATGTTTGCCTTGGAAAACCTTGATTGGTGCCAAAATGAATTGCAACAAGATTTAAAACTCAGAATAAAGAAGGCGGATACCAAGAATACATCATCCGATATTTTACAAATACTATTCAATCATGTCAAATCGGGAAATTTTAACAAAACGGAGTTTTCTTTAAACCTGATTATGAAAAAAATCGAAGATTGGAATGTGCCTCACTATATAGCCGAAGGGTTGGGTTGGCTTGAGCATGAACTGGAAAATAGCCATATCAATGAACAGACCAAGTCCTTTACCGAAGGAAAAATCTGATGGATAGTCGCGCTTCCAAACCTGACACGCAGGCTGACATCGAAATTCGCAAATGTTTGGAGAGTGAACAAAGCTTCCTGGTAGTTGCTGGTGCGGGATCTGGAAAAACAACATCCTTGATCAAAGCTCTGGAATACCTTGGTAAAAAATATGGCGCAAAACTCAGAAAAAACGGCCAGCGTATTGCCTGTATAACTTACACCAATGTTGCCGTTAATGAAATTTTTGACGATGTAGGCAGAGATGATCTTTTCCACGTTTCAACCATCCACAGCTTCCTCTGGGAATTAGCAAAGCCATTCCAACATGAAATACGGTCCTGGGTTAAACAACATATAGAGAAAAAAGTTACCAAAGCAGAAGAACACAATAAAAAACCAAGAACACGTTCAGCAACCATAACAAAAAACAATGAGCTAATAAAACATTATAATGATATAATTATAGCACTTACTAATATTAAGTCATTTCAGTATGCGGGAAGTGAAAGTTATAGGGATGGTGTTCTTGGCCATGCTGACATCATCAAGATGGTCCCTGAACTATTATCTGATAAAGAACTGTTGAGAAAAATTGTGGCTGGAAAGTTTCCATTCATCTTTGTGGATGAAAGTCAAGATTCTGACAGGGACTTTATTTTAGCTCTAAATCAGATATATCAGGGGAAATACAGTCCCTTCTGTCTTGGTTTTTTTGGGGATCCCATGCAGCAAATTTATGCCACTGGGATTGGATCTATCACCAAGATGGATAATTGGAAATCCATCACAAAGAAAGAAAACTTTCGCTGCTCCAAGGAAGTGCTTTGTGTTATCAACAATATTCGGAAGGATGGAGATGGTATTCAGCAGACCGATGGCATTGCAGCCTCATCCTCATCCGGTAGTGGGGCAATGCCTGGTTCTGCTCGGATATTTATCCTGCCGATGGACAACAATCGTAGCGAAAACATTATCCAAGTTCGTAACTGGATAGCTAACGCAGAAAATGACCCTCTCTGGCGTGACGACACACCAAAGGCAGATTTAAAAATCCTCATCATAGTCCATAGAATGGCTGCTGATCATCTTGGGTTTCTTGATATCTTTCACGCGATCCACGATCAAGGATCTAGAAACTTCAAAGCAGGATTTAATGGAGGAACCCTTTGGCTCGTCAAACCTTTTCTTCAAACTCTAATGCCACTCGTCGAAGCGGTTTCTCAAAATAACCAGTATCGGGTGATTAAACTACTTAGGGAAGCAAAATCTGATTTATTAAGCCAAAAAATACTCATACAGGAACCAAATCCCGCTTCTTATCTTTCATCAATAAAAAGTTTGGTTGAAACATTGGCAAATATGATGCCACCGAATTCTGGCAATAATGCTATTACCGTTAAAGAATGCCTACAACAGGTTTATAAATCTAAATTGGTGCCTATGGAGAGTCGAATGGAAAACATTGCCAACGGCAACCTGACCGCTGCGATATTTGATGATGATGATGATGATGATGAAGAAAGAAATATCGCGGCGATTGAGAGTTTTCTGAAATGCCCAATATCACAGATGTGGAACTATCGCCGCTATCTGGATGGAGAATCCCCTTTTTCAACCCAGCATGGAGTCAAGGGGGCACAGTTTAATCGTGTTCTTGTAGTTCTTGATGATGAGAATGGAGAATATAATTTGTACTCTTATAGTAAATACTTTGGGCTAGCAGACCCTAGTAAGACAGACTTAAAAAACAAAAATGAAAACAAAGAAACCAGTATCGACCGGACAAGACGACTTTTTTATGTATGCTGTTCGCGTGCCAAAAAGGACTTGGCTGTCGTGCTATTCGCCCAAGATGTTGAGACTGCACGTCAGGCAGTTATTTCCACAGGAATTTTTAGCAGTTCATCCATCATTGCCTACATGGACAAGTCCTGGATAAATGGTTTTCTGGTCCCCGATCACGACCGACTGTAGCCGAAGCATTCCCATCGAAACCGATCAGATCGGTTTGAGGCTCCCCCCTTATTCCTTCCCCATGGAGCGTCTGATGACGACGACCGCAGATCCGGCGCGACGCACGAGGCTTTGCATGATCATCCGCCCTCGCCCCATTTCCGCCTGGGCATGAACCATGAAAAATGAACTTTTGACATCCGCATGATTTTCGGTCAGTCCCAGCAACTCCGCTTTGGCCTGGACCAGGTTGGGATGATCGCGAAAAGATTTCATATCCTTAAACGGCTGCATAAACCGGGTTTTAACCAATTCCTCGGCATCGGACAGAGAAATGTTTGCCACCAGAACACTTAATACCTGGGGTGAAGCGGTGTTGACATTAATGGCCGTCCTTCCAGGCAGCGCAATCACATACGGTTTTATTTTGTCCCAGGACTTGGCATCAAACCCTTTGACCAACATCAATTCCGACGCCGATTGCATCGGTTGATTGGCGGCGCGGTAGGGAAACTTCAAACGGCTGTAGGCGTCCGATTCTGCCCCCATCGCACCACCCGATTCGCTGTCGGCGTCAATCCAGTCGGCCACCGCCGTTGCCGTCAAAGGATCCAGATCCAAACGGTCCAAAAGACGCTCAAACATGGCCATGGCCATGCCATCCTGTTTGCCATTGACAATGAGGTTGTTTAAATTAAACCGCGACTGCATGTCCTCATTCCAACCCCAAACCGTGGCCCCCTCCACATCCATGGGAGCCATTTTCGCAGCCCACTGTTCATCCAGGGAATCCCACCCGTTCTCACCCGCCGACCGCAGCAAAACCGCCCGCGCCCAAGCCTCTCCACCCAAAACCATGTTCCACGATTGATCCCGATCCAGCAAAATCGCCGTCGTGCGCGCCTGGATCCTCTGCCGAGTCGCCATGGAAACCATGGTAATGGTCGCCAAGGAAACAATCAGGAGTGCCGTAATCAAGGCGACTCCCCCCTCCCCCATTCCAACCCCGCGCCGCATCACATCCACCGAGGAGCCGGAGGCAATTCAATAATGCGACGAATACGTCCAACCCCGCGTTTCTCCATGATAATCTCAACCGCCTTCGCCCCCTTGTCATCCAAAAACATCACCTCCAGATTCAATACCCCCTGTACCAATATTTCTTCATGGTAAGGATTTTCACCCAACGCATCCATCCGTTGCCACGAACGCCGGATCAATGCCCCCCCCTCAAACAACCATGCCACCCTTTGAAATTCACTGCGAACGTCGCCCCTGGGATTGGCACGACCGCATCGCGTCAACACCAGCCAGGTATTGGTCTGTTCACCCCCACGAAACGCCGGCTCCACCTTGCCATCCATCCCCACCACCGTCCGAGCCACCGTCTGCTCAAGATCGTTGTCGAGCAACAGAAAAGCCATCTGCAATTCATGAAGATTCTGGGTTTTCTCTTCGATAATATCCCGCGTAAACAGCATGTTGGACAAGCCTTGGTAGGCCATGATCGACAAAACCACAAACACCGACAAGGCGACCAATAATTCCAGAAGGGTAAAACCAGCCTGAAAGCGGACTGAAACGTCCCCGGCCTCATGGTTTGCCGATATAGCCATTCAATACCGCCACTGGATTTTTTTTTCTTTCCGAATCCTCAAACACCGAAGCCTCCAAACGCCTGACATCCGCTTCTGGAGTTTCCGAAATGATCACCCGCCAATACCATTTTTGCCGCCCCAAGAGTTCTTCTCCAACCTGGGTTCCAGCATTGGGAAAAATATTTTGCATCCTTCTTTCCGCAATGACATTCATAGCCACCCAATGGGCCATGGTTTTATCCTCCAGATAGGCCGCATTACGCGCATGTGCCCCGGTAGCCTTGACCACCCCACCCAGGACCAGTGCCAGCACCACCAAAGCCACCAGCACCTCGATCAATGAAAAACCTGAAACCTTACCCAAATTCATGACTCTGGACTTTCTATCTTCAACTCACCCACCAGGCCGCCGACAACCTCCCCCAACACCCCGGAATGCGCCGTAATCCGAATCCGAAAGGGGATCCGTTCACCGCTGCTGAAAAAAAATAAATGCGGTTTTGGCCCCTCGCCCTGCGTAATCCGGTTCTCCTTGTCCATTTTTTCGGGCAAATCCACCGGCACATCCTCCGCCCATACCGAAAAAATCATCCCTTCCGGCAAAACGCGCTCACGCAACAGGTCGTCCCCTTTCAACATCACCCATTGGCCGGCTTCATTCTGCGTCCAAAAGGAAAACCCATTGTTGGTAAACCGCACCCCCATATCCCGAAACGAAAAGAGTGCTTCCCTGGACACCAGCTCCAACAATTCCTTAATTTTCCGCCCCTCTTCCTTCACCGCCCCCTGGGGATCGTTACCACGAATGGAAACCACCGCCAACCCCGACAGCAGGGCGACGATAAAAAAAACGACCAACAATTCCAACAAGGTAAACCCATGCTCGTTGGAAACGCCAGCAGTTGACCTGGAGGACGATTCCATCACCACCGATTCACTTGATCAAAGTGTTGAGTTCAAAGACCGGAAGCAGAATGGCAACCACAATGGTAACGACGACGCCACCCATCATCAGAATGAGAAGGGGTTCCATCAATCCAGTCAAGGTCGCCACAAAAGTTTCCACCTCCTGTTCCTGAGCCTCCGCAGCCCGTTCCAGCATGCCCGACAGGTTACCGCTGGCCTCGCCACTGGCCACAAGATGGATCAACATGGGGGGGAAAATGTCGGTCTCATTCAGGGCCATATGGATGCTACCCCCCTCACGCACCTTAATCGCCGCCATTTCGACCGCCCGCTTCATCGGCAGGTTGACCACCACCCGCGCCGAAATTTCCATCCCCTCCAGGGCAGGGACACCACTGGCAGACAAAATACCGAATGTACGGGCAAAACGGGCCGCGTCCAAACCACGTATCAAAGTCCTGACCAAGGGGATGACCAACAGAAAACGATGAAATTGATAGCGCGCCGCCCGATTGCGCAACATCATTCCAAATCCGATCCACACCAGCACCAACCCCACCGCCACCAACCAGCCATAAGAACGTAAAAAATTGCTCAGACTGATCAAGCCACGGGTCAAGGCCGGCAAATCCTGGTCAAAGTCGGCGAATACCTTGGCCACTTCCGGTACCACAAAGGTCAGGAGTGCCACCGTCACCCCCAGGGCAAATACCAGCACCACCATGGGGTAGATCATGGATAAACCCACTTTTTGCTTCAATTTGCGGCTGTTTTCCAAATAATCGGCGAGGCGTTCCAGCACATTTTCCAATTTTCCTGTCTGCTCGCCAGAGGCCACCGTTTCGCGGTAAAGGTCGGAAAACAAGTGGGGATAGGCGGCCAGGGCACTGGAAAAAGATTGCCCTTCCAGCACCTGGGTACGCACCGCCAACATCAGCAAACGCATCCGTTTTTGCGAACTTTGCCGGGAAACCGCCTCCAACGCCTCCGCCAACGGCAAACCCGCACGCACCAGGGTTGCCAATTGCCGCGTCGCCAAGGTCAAATCGGCCAGACTCACCCGTCCCCCACGAAACACCCCCCCTTTTCTGGCCTGATTTTTTTCCCTCACCTCCTGAATCGTCAACAGAGACAAACCCTGCTTTTTCAGAATGACGCGCACCTCCCGGGCCGACTCCCCCATCGCCACACCCTTGCGCGTCCGACCCCCCTGATCCAAAGCGGTATATTCAAAGGCTCCCACCCGATTTATCCTCCAAGAATGCCTCTATTTAAGAAAATATGAAAACATTGTTTTCAATCCTCTCGGGTGACCCTGAGAATTTCTTCAAGCGCGGTCAGTCCCTCACTCACCAACCGCAAACCATCCTCCCGCAAACTCCGACTCATCGTCCGGGCATGCAGCGTCAACGCCTGTTCCCCCGCATCGTTGTGAATCAAATTTTTCATTTTTTCATCCATGGGCAGATATTCATAGATACCCGCACGCCCCGAATAACCGCTGTTACCACATTTTTCACACCCCACCGCCACAGGCAATTGCTTGGGCATGCGCACATCATCCCCCAACCCCAGATCCTGGCGATCCGTGAGGGAAGATCTGCGCATCCCGCGACAATTTTCACACAACAGACGCACCAGACGCTGTGCCACCACCGCCACCAGACTGGAAGAAAGGAGATACGATTCCACCCCCATGTCACGCAACCGGGTCACCGCACCGATAGCACTGTTGGTGTGCAACGTCGATAACACCATGTGACCCGTCAAACTCGATTGCACCGCGATGCGCGCCGTCTCCAGATCCCGTATCTCCCCCACCATGACCACATCGGGATCCTGCCGCAAAATGGCCCGCAATCCACGGGCAAACGTCAGCTCCACCTTGGGATTGACGTGGGTCTGGCTGATCCCCTCAATGTTGTACTCGATGGGATCCTCCACCGTCATGATGTTGCGGGATTGATCGTTCAATCTTTTTAAAATGGCGTACAACGTCGTCGTCTTGCCCGAACCCGTTGGACCTGTCACCAAAATGATGCCATTGGGCTTATGGATGGAACGATCCAACACATCACGCATTTCCTCGATCATCCCCAGTTGCTCCAGGGTCAATCGACCCGCCTGGCGATCCAGGAGACGCATCACCACCCTTTCGCCAAACCCCGTCGGGATGGTCGATACCCGAACATCCACGGGACGCCCCGCAATACGCAAGGCAATACGCCCATCCTGGGGCAAACGTTTTTCCGCAATATCCAAGCGTGCCATCACCTTGACACGGGACACAATCAAAGGGGCAAGGGCTTTCCTCGGTTCCAGAATGGTTTGCAACACCCCGTCGATGCGAAATCGAACCACCAGAAAACTTTCATAAGGTTCCAGATGAATGTCCGAAGCTCCCCGCTTGACCGCCTCGGTAACCAAGGCATTGATCAAACGGATGATGGGGGCATCGTCGTTGCTGTCGGCAAGATCCTTAGGCTCCTCCAGATCCTTGGCCACCTGGCTCAAATCCAAAGCCTCGTCAATCGCTTCCATGTCACGCATGGTTTGCGACGAACCCTCTTCAAAAGAAATTCGCAGATTATGCTCAAATACGTCGTGCGATAAAAACTCGATGGTCAACGGCCCGGTAAAGCGCCGCCGCACTTCCAACAACGCCGCCAACGCCACATTCTCACGACATTGCACCACCACATCGGCATCGTGACCAAAAGAAACCAACACCCCCATACGCTTGGCGAAAGAAAAGGAAACACCATGCTGAATTCGTTCACGTTGAGAAACTGTAACGCCATCCAACCCTTTGGATTCAGTCTCCATAGTCCTGATTTTCCTTGTAGGTCCGCTCTTTCACACCCTCTCCGGCGGTGGCGGGCTTCTCACCGCCCATGGCCGTCGGTTTTGTCACCTTCACCGCATCCTGCGACGACAACGAAAACCTTTGGCCATCGGTGCGCTCAACCACAGGTTCCTCCGCCGCCAGTTTTTTCAAGGAATCCTCACCGGAGTTTACCGTCATCCTCATACCATCCCGTAACACGCTCGGACTGGAAACGACCTCCCGTTCATGGCTCACCGCTCCCGTAGGTCTGCCCCCCGCCTCAGCCATCTTAGCAGTATCCCCCATTTTGATCTCCGCACCAACATCGGTCTCAGGTGAACGCAAAAGACTCACACCTCCAGACGCCGACGGCAAATCCTCGCTCACCACCTCCCTTGACGTATCCACCAACCTTGACATGCGCAATTGCTCGCCCCATTCCGGCAACAGCGGTCGCTTGTCATCCAACCGAACCGGACCCTTAATCTCCGGTATTTCCAATTGCAATTCGCGCATAATCCGATAGCTTTCCTCGGTGGCATTGACACCGCTATGCACGTCACGCAAAACCTGTGGTCGTAAAAATACCATCAGGTTGGTCTTGATTCCCGAAGAACGTTCCGACCGAAACAAAGCTCCGAGCAAAGGAATATCACTCAAAAAGGGAACCCTCGAAGCACTTTGCTGCATGTCATCCTGAATCAACCCCCCAAGGACCAGAATCTGCTGATCCTCCACCAATACCGAAGTTTTGATGCGCCGGGTCCGCGTCACCGCATCCGACAATTGCACATTCTTCGCATCCGGGAGCAGACTGGAGACTTCCTGACTGATATCCAACCGAACCGTATCGCCATCGGTAATGAGCGGCTTGACCTTCAAGGTAAGCCCGACGTTTTGCCTGGAGATGGTCTGAAACGGATTGCCCGCATTATTGGTCGCGCTGGAGGTGATGAAAGGAACCTCACTGCCCACAATAATTTCAGCTTCCTCATTGTCCAAGGTCACAACGGACGGCGTCGAAAGAATGTTGGTATCCACATCATTTTTCAACGCGCGCAACAAGGCCACCAGATCGTTCCCATTGGACCCGCCAATCAACAATCCCGCCGCATTTTTGACAACATTCAACGCATCTGCGGAATCCGGCTTCTGCGCCGCCGCCCCCAACTCGATCAAACTTGGATTGGCAGACGGAAAATTGACACCCATCTGCAAATCCCTGTCATTCTTCCCCTTCGCCAAAATATCCCACTGCACCCCCAGTTCCGCCACCTTTTCGTAGGAAACCTCGGCAATGATCGCCTTGACCTGAACCTGCCTTCTCCTGCGATCCAATACCCGAACCACCTCGGCCATGGAACGCAACAGCTCTGCCGGGGCGGAAATCACCAAAGAATTGTCTCCCGTATAAGCCTGGACATTGACAAGGGAATTGTTTGGCTGTTTATCCTGCTTGTTTTCCTTTAAAAAATTCTCCCCCATATTGGACAGAATTTTGGCAATATCTTCCGCCTTGGCAAACTTTAAACCGATCACCCTGGTATTGCCCGAAACCTCAACGGCTGCGTCGAGCTTGCCAATGATCATCCGCATGCGCAAACGCGCATCCGGCTGTCCCCCCAATAAAATGGAATTGGTCCTTTCATCAGCGACGATGACAACCTTTTCCTGTGAATTATCCGGTGCCATAATCTTGGATAATTCGGTGGAAATGCGATGGACATCCGACGCCTTGGCATGTTCCAACGTGACTGTTTCAATGGTTTCGGTGAAAGGATGATCCACCCGCTCCAACAATTTTTCCAACCGGGCAATTTCCGCCGATCGGCCCGAAACCACCAACGAGTTGGTATCGGGGTGGGCCGACATGTGCGCCTTGGGACCCAGCAAAGGCCGCAGCACCGGGATGATGCGGCCTGCATCCACAAACCGCAACCGAAACACCTGCGCCACCACCTCGTCACTCCCCACACTGGCATCGGAATCGGGCTTGGCCTGATATTTCAAATCGTTGTCGGGGAGAATCTTAATCACACTGCCCACAGGAACCGCCATGAAACCATGGACTTCCAATACGGACAAAAATATAGCGTATAACTCTTCTCCCGATACCGGTTTGTGCGAAACGACCGTGACCTTGCCCTGAACCTTGGGGTCAAGGACAAAGTTTTTTCCCGTCGCCTTGGCCACCGTCTCCACCAAAGTTTCCAGATCGGCACCCTTTAGATTGAGAGTCACATTGGAGGCCCCCGCCTTGGCAACCCCCTGCGACACAGGCTTGGCGGCCACGGGATCCACCGCCCCAACCTCACCCAACCCCAGGAGCAACACCAATAACGCCAGCAGTCCAGACGCAACCACTGGCCTTGCACTCCAAAAACATTGACCATCCATACGACACATAGGCACACCTGAACCCATTTTCAAAGGAACATTATGCCCTTCGGGCAAAAACCAAAACCTAGGGGGCCTCACCCCCAAACCCCACCGGGTGGGGATGATCCCCCCCCCTTAACCCCCGCAATATCGTGAATAAAATTATTGAAAGAAAAAAGGGGTCTGGGGGATTGCCCCCAGGGTTTTGACTTTGTTTTTGAACTTAAACAAAAAGCTTCATTGCCTATGGGGGTTTGGGGGCGAGAGCACCCAAGGTTTTGGTTCTTGCCTGAAGGGCATCATCAACAGGATGCCCTTCAGACAAAAAAACAAAATCAAAACCCTGGGGCTGCGCCCCTAGATCCCCCTTGGGGGGAAGTAAAATCAAAGTCAAAAGAAAAACCTTGTGGGCTGCTGCCTCCAAGCCTCCGCCGGGGGGGATAATCCCCCCCGGACCCCCACAAAAATTTTTGCCAAACTTTGCGACACACCTAGGCATCCGGATCCCTAATCTGTAACACCCCCCGTGGCAATTTTAACGTTTCCAAACGACCTCCCCGATCCAAAATAACCCGATCATCCTGAATCGCTACCAAACGAACACCCCCCGTCAACTCCTCACCAACAGCAAAAACCTTTTCAGGGGCATCCGCCAACTTGATCAAGGCGAATGCAGGAATTGTCGTCCCCTCGATAAAAAGAATGCCGTGCAATTGAAAGTTCAAACTGGTTTCAGGAAGATTTTTGGTATCCGCCACCGCAGTTTTACCTCCCGGTCCCTTTGAACCGCCAAAAGGATGCCACTGGGCCATTTCGACAAGATCCAGTTTGTCCTTGTCTTGCGCCTGATCCACAGAATTCGCCGCCTGCCCGGAAACCAACACCCCGTTTTTTTCCGACTCAATGGCCCGCAACATCGACCTGACCTCACCAAACAGGTCAAACACAAACAAAGGCAAAAGCAACAAATTCAATACCCATGGCGACACCGAACGAAACCCGGAACGACCTGTCTTGCTTCCAGACGCTTTGGTACGGTTCCCCAACCAACCTTTCAAAGAAAAACGCGGCTTTTTCAAATTGTTCCTCCACGCCACACCCGTCCAAAGACGCTTAAACCAAAAAGCCCCGCCTCTTTACAAAGGCGGGGCACGCAAAAACCGGTCCAACAATCCAGATTGCTATCTTTTTTAACCCTACTCAGGGACTCCAGGGCAAATCCCATCCCTCCGGTACCACCGCTTTGGCAGGGAGCAACCTGAAAAACTTGATCCCCAACAAAAAGAGAAGCGCACTCAAGGCAATGCCACCGAACCCCAGCAAAAATTCCACCAATGCCGGCGAGTAGACGGCATCTTGACCATCCATGAACACACTGCTCAACTGGTACCCAGGAAACATGTCGAAAGGAAACGACTGCCCGGCCAAAAGGACATGGCCAACAAAAGCAAACGCCCCCAAAACCGTCAAGCTAGAAGCGGCAAGCACACCTCCCACCGTGTTGCCCATGCGACCGCTGAAAAGAATCATCAAGGGAAAAACGACGCAGCAACCCCAAACCCCAAACCAATACAGCCAAGCCCAAGGGCCGGTAAACAACCATACCTCCACATTGTAGAACGCCGGCGAATAAAACTTGGTAAATTTTTCAACCACAAACAGGTATCCGACCAGCAATGTGAAGAAAATCAGCGCATTACGCAAACCAAAGACCAACCTTTCATCCATGAACCGCCCCGTCCTGCGATAGGTTCCAACCAGGATGATGGTGGAAAGCGCGGTCCCCGAAGTCAACGAAACCGCCACAAACATAGGCCCGGTAATGGCGGAATGAAACACATCGCGCGCCTGGACCACCCCAAAGATGGAACCGGTCCCGGTCGTTAAGATGACCCTCCAGGCAAAAGCGGCGGATCCCACCACCTTGGTGAACTGTTTGTATTCAAACATGCTCCAAAGGTAGAGCAGGCAGAGGACAAAGAAACCGGAGTACAGAAAAACGTTCCAGGTAAACATGGAGCGAAAATTCATGTAGAGCATGGGGAGCAGAAGACGCTCGGGCCGCCCCAAATCAAGCAGCAACACCGTCAGGCCACCGGCAAGCAGAACAATGGCCAGAAAGGCTGAAAATCGGGTGAACTGTTTGAACTGTATCGAGGCGAACACTGTGGACATGGATCCCAGGTTCAGGGCACCGGAGGCCATCACCAACAACGAAATGGCAAACACATGCGGCATGCCCCAGACGACCTGATTGTTCATCCCGGTAATGCCATGACCAAAAATTTCGATGGCCAGGAACGCCCCCATCCCCACGGCAAACAAAAACGCGCAGAGGGCGACGAGTCTCCAGTATCCCCAGGAGCGGCCATTGATGGCGGAAAATTCACTCAACATTTTTCCCTCCCTAGATCCCCTGATAGCGCACGCGGGGTTTCAAGCCAAGGTCGGCCCGAATAACGGTCGTCTGCACTTGGCGGACACGAATTGAAATTTCCGATTTAGGATCGTTGAGGTCGCCGAACAACATCCCCCCCTCTCCCTCTTTGCGACAGGCTTCCACGCAAGCCGGCTCGCCTCCGTCGTCGATCCGGTGAACGCAGAACGTACACTTTTCCACCACCCCCTTGGCGCGAATGGGCACCCTGGGGTTGGCATCGGGAGGGACCAACGGTTTGCTGTAGACCAGAGAACGGGCCTTGTAGGGACAGGCGATCATGCAATAGCGGCAACCGATGCAACGGTGCATATCCACCAGGACAATGCCATCCTTGCGCACAAAAGACGCTTGCGTAGGACAGACATGAACACAGGGGGGATGTTCGCAATGGTTGCACATGACCGGCAGGCTGCGATCCGGTCCATAACCCTCCTTGTTGTGCAGCTCCACCTTGCGAATCCAATGGATGTCGCGCTGGGGATCTCCCACAAGAGGGACATTGTTCTCCTTGCGGCACGCCTGGGTACAGCTGGTGCACTCAGGGTTGCATTTGTTGACATCGATGAGCATAGCCCACCGGTGCTTTTCAGAGGCGTCGGTGCGATCATTGGGGGCGGCAATCAAACGCATGCCGGGGGCAAGCACAACCCCGGCAGCCAGCATGCCTCCGAGTCCCAAAACCGTTCTTCTGTCCATGGTCATGGCTGAAGTTCCTGTGTGGCCGTTCCTATTCGGGATAAAGGTGACATTCAAAGCAGTCCGGAGCCACCCCCACATAGCTGTGGCAACGATCGCAAAAGCGACCATGACTGGTATGGCACTCGGCACACTTGAGCAGGCTTTCCGAGCGGACACGCAACCCCTCCCGCACCGTCAAGGACCGCTTGTGCTTGAGAAAATCCATATGGTTGCGCCGCATCCACTCCCCGGGGCGAACACACGCACTCCCCTTGGGTTTCTCCAGCACCGGCGGCCCCGCTTCGAGATCGGCGGGGAACGCCCCGCCCAACCCCAAAAGCAAAGCCAGAAACAAAACGACGCTCATTCGGGTAGCCAGCGATCGAAACAGCTCCACGACAAGACTCCTGGCAAAGACCGGTCACCCGGTCCAGATGGTTTTAAAGAAACCAAATCACAACCAAGAATGGATCTTGTTTTCAGCCACCAGATCCACAAACCCGGCGTAGTCGGTGATTTCCGTTCCCTTGATCGTATCGTTTAAGGCACGCGCTTTCAAGTCGGCACCGAGCACGCACACCCGGACTTTCCTGGCGAGGGCCGCCTCCACCAGGGGAGCTTTGGCCGTTCCGGAGACGGCACCGTAAACGCCATCTTCCATCAGCAGAATCACGTCTCCCGGTTGGGTGAAACGCATGCAGCTTTCCAAGGATGAATTTTGGAAGGGGGATTTATTGACGGTATGGAGCATGTCTGGATAACCCTTGATTAGAAACTCAAAATATTGTGCTGTTGCGCCATCATGGCAGCGATCTCAGAGGAATCAACCATTTTGGGGCGAATCGGTTCCTCGGTGTCTTCGTCTTCGCCGATGACCAGGAGGTCATCCTCGGTCAGGCCACGTTCTTCCATGGATTTGCGATCAACGAACACCTTTTGGATTTCATAATCGACCAAAACCCCGTAGGTGGCCTCGAAACCCTTGATACCCAGTTCCCGGGTATCCTGCCCCGCCTTGAGGGCATAAACGCCATCATCAATGAACACCACCGAAATATCGGCGTCATAGGCGGCCATGATGAGTTTAACCTCCAACCCCTCATAGACATAGATGGTGCCATGAGGCGGCTTGCGGACGGTGAACATGATTTTTTTCTTGTTTTCTTCCGACATGAACCTGCCTCCCTCAATCTCCGAAGATTACCATGCGGTCGGCCTCAATGGCCATCATGGTCAGTTGACCCAAGCCCGAAATCCGCACGTTGGGGACCAATACATCATCCACGATACCGCGCCGCTTGGCGGCGGCGATACATACGACAATGTCAATCCCGGACGCCCCCAATTCCGACCAGCGATTGGCGATATGCCGATCATCCTGCGGGGGATCCATCAGTTTGGTCACGTTGTAGACACCGTCGTGGTAAAAAAAGATACCGCGAATCTCGTGCCCCTTGACAATCGCCGCCTTGATGAAATTGTAGGCACTGTCCGAGGCTTCGTGGTTGTATGGCCCTTCGTAAATGCACACCGCTAGTTTCATGCCCGCTTTCCTCCGATTGCAGCCGCGCCCCGCCCATGACCAAGCCATACCCGGCCATTCCACGGGAACAAAAGAAAGAACAACCATTCTCCCGACACGTCAACCTCAACGCACCGATCCAATGGCATATAAGAATATCAGCATATCACGGAGCCGTGATATTGAGGCAAGGAAAAATCCTCACCGCGTCGAACAAGATGCCCCTCGGGCAAAAACCAAAACCTTGGGGGCTTCGCCCCCAAACCCCCGTAGGCAATAAAGCTTTTTTGTTTTAATTCAAAACCAAAACCTTGGAGGCTCCGCCTCCAAACCTCCGCCGGTGGGGATGATCCCCCCCGGACCCCCGCAATAATTTTTGCTAAACTTTGCTTCTCCGATACTTGTCCGACTCAATCCAGTTCAAACCGATCCTTGTAATCCGTCAGCAGTTGAGAATCCTGGTCTTCCTTGCGCAAAAAACAACGACCTATCGCCAAGGTCTCGATCCCTGTCCCCATAAAGCAACGGAAGGCATCTTCAGGGGAACCGACAATAGGTTCACCGCGAACGTTGAAACTGGTATTGACGATGACAGGACAGCCCGTGCGTTCCTTGAAACGTTGAATCAAAGCATAGTAAACGGGATTGGTTTCTCGGTGCACGGTTTGCACCCGGGCAGAATAATCCACATGGGTCACGGCGGGAATGGTCGAACGTGGTACATTGAGTTTTTCGATGCCAAAAAGTTGCTGTTGCGCTTCGGTCATCTCCCGGCGATGGCATGCTTGCACATCGTCCACCAGGAGCATGTAGGGGCTGTCGGTATCCAGATTGAACCATTCGCAGACACTCTCACGCAGGACGGAAGGGGCGAAGGGCCGGAAGGATTCACGAAATTTGACTTTAAGATTGAGGGTAGACTGCATGTGTGCCGAACGCGCATCACCAAGGATGGAGCGTGCACCCAGAGCACGGGGACCAAACTCCATGCGCCCCTGAAACCAACCCAGGGCTTTTTCTTCGACAAGTGCCTGCACCGAGGCATCCAGGAGGGCATTTTCGTCCAGCACCTGAAACCGTGCCCCGGCAGCAAGCAACCGTCGCTCAATTTCCCCTTGTGGAAAATCAGGCCCAAGATACGCCCCGTTCATCCCGTCCAAAGGGGCTACCGGGACGCGTTTTTGCCCCAGGTGCCAATGATAGGCAGCCAGTGCCGCGCCGAGGGCACCACCCGCGTCCCCGGAAGCCGGTTGGATCCATAGTCGTTGAAACCGGCCCTCGCGTAAAATCTTGCCGTTGGCCACGCAGTTGAGGGCCACCCCTCCTGCCAGGCAAAGATTGGGACTTCCCGTTTCCTGGGCCAGGGAGCGTGTCAGTCGAAGTACAGCCTCTTCCACAACCGCCTGAACAGACGCCGCCAAGTCCATTTCCTTCTGGGTGATCCGGTCTTCCGCTTTGCGCGGAGGACCGTTGAAAAGACGGTGAAATTTTTCTCCCGTCATGGTCAGGCCGGTACAATAGTCAAAGTAGGACATGTCCATGCGAAAGGAGCCGTCCGGCTTAATATCGATCAAATGGTCAAGAATGGTTTGAGCAAAGCGGGGTTGACCATAAGGGGCAAGCCCCATGACCTTGTATTCTCCAGAATTGACTTTAAACCCGGTATAGTAGGTAAAAGCGGAGTAGAGCAAACCCAGGGAATGGGGAAAGTGAATCTCCTTGAGCAGTTCCAATTGGTTCCCCCGCCCCATTCCCATGGAGGTGGTGGCCCACTCGCCGACACCATCCATGGTCAGAACCGCAGCTTCCTCGAATGGGGACGGATAAAAGGCACTGGCGGCATGACTTTGATGGTGCTCGGAGAACAAAATCCTGGATTCGCCCGCAAAATCGACATCGAGTTTTTTTAATTCATCCAGAATAAGTTTTTTTTGAAACAGTTTTTCCTTGATCCATACCATCATTGCCATACGAAACGATGAAAATCCCCTGGGGGCAAAAGCCAAGTAGGTTTCCAGGAGACGTTCAAATTTCAGGAACGGTTTGTCGTAGAACACCACGCGGTCCACCCCGGAAAGGGGAACGCCTCCCGCTTCGAGGCAGTAGCGTATGGCGTTAACGGGAAAACCGGGATCGTGTTTGTTGCGGGTAAAGCGTTCCTCCTGGGCAGCGGCCAGCACCACCCCATCCTGGACCAAAGCGGCGGCACTGTCGTGATAATAGGCGGAAATACCGAGAATACGCACCGCCACGGTCACCTAGAACAGGGTGTAGATGAAGGGTGCAACAGCGGAACCTTGGCTCAGGACGATGAGTCCTCCCAAAAGGACCGACATGATCAGGATAGGCAGCAGCCAGAACTTTTTTCTGACACGCATGAACGCCCACAGTTCGGAGAGAAAAGACATGGAGGGGCTGACCGTTTGCGGGTGGCTGGAGGGATTTCCAAAACACACGGCCATTAAAGCAAAGTTTGCCCCATAAGGCAATCTGAATTGCAACAAGGGGATGAGAGTCTGTGCCGTGGCAAAAGTCTAGAATTGTTGACATTCGATAACTCTTTACCCCCCCAGGCATATCGTTACCCACATCTTTTTGTGAGCGTTTGGAACAAATTATTAATGCTTATTTATAGGGGCATATTTTTTTTGTATGTTGACAAAATAAATAAATTTCCCTTAAAAATGATTGAGCCTGCTGCGATATATTGCACTCTTGATCGATTTTCTCCGGGGATTATGCGGAATGAAATGATCGAGCGTTAACTCGCACTGATACCTTTGGTTCAGCCACCCCATGGAGTGCGATTTTTCCATCTGACGGCATAATTTTTTTTTATTATTCAAAAAAAAACCGTTGAAAAAAATGTAAATATAGAATATTTTCATCATCATTGAGAATATACAGAAGAAAAGACCTTTATAAAAATGTTTTTTCAATTTTTGGTGTATTGTGAAAATATAATGTTATTAAAAAAGGTCTTTCTACGGGGGGGAAGTTATGATTTACAATTCACAAATGCCTTCAGACTGGTGTTGTCATGTTTTATCTTAACTTAAGGATAGGCGCGAAGATCTTGTTGTCTATCGGCCTGGGGTCAACCATCATTTTGACGAGCATGCTGTATTTTTATTCGGAGCATGAGCGCAAAACCATTCTGATGCAAAACGATTTGGCTCGGACGGAGCAAACCCAGGGGGTGGTGAATGGGTTGAAGGCCATCATGATCCCCGGGTTTGCCTCGGTGGCACAAGCCTACGCCGAGCAATTGCGCAAAGTTCCGGGGATGGTGGATTTTCACATCATGCGCTTGGATGGCCGGGAAGCCTTTTTGGACAACGAAACCATTGAAGATGTGAACTGGCGTCGCGGCAGAGAGGTTTTTCCGCTGCGTCACGAACAGATCCAAGGGCGCCAGATTTTGGTCGGCAACGACCCGAATCTGCGTCGTGCGTTGGAAGGGAGGGAAGCAGTCTATTACCAGGAACATGGGGATGACAATGAGATTTTGCAAAGCATTCTCATCCCCATAGCCAATGAGCGGGAATGCCATCTGTGTCATGGGGATGGACAACCGTTGCGGGGCGTAGTCAAGTTGACCACCTCGTTGGCGCATGTGGAAAAGGCCATTGCCGACGCCCGTTTTCGGGCGGGAGAACTCCTGATTGTCTCGCTGGGTCTGTTGCTGGTGATGATGTACGTATTGATCCGCAAGACGGTGGTCGGTCCAATCAACTTGGTGGATTCGGCCATGGGTCGGGTATCGGCGGGGAATCTGTCGCTGCATGTGCCTGTTTTGGGCAACGATGAATTGGGTCGCATGGCGCAAAATTTCAACATCATGGTGGACAGGCTGTTACAGACCTACAACGGTTTGCATGTGGAGCAGAACAAACTCTCCACCATCATTCTCAGTGCCCAAGAAGGGATCATTGTCACCGATGCCCTGGAGAATGTTGTCCTTGTGAATCCGGCGGCGGAACGGTTGTTAGGCAAGAGTACCCAGCAGATCATCGAGGGTGGTTTTGTCCATTTCATGGATGATTCCGACTATGTGCGGCAGTTGATTGAGACGGGCGGTGTCAATATGCCCGATATGGTGGTGTACAACCAAAGCATGCTGAGTATCCACGCCGCCCGCATTTCCACCTCTTCGGGCGAGATCATCGGTTCGGCTGCCATGATACGTGACGTGACCGAGCAAAAAAAACTGGAGAAAAAACTGACCGACATGTCCTACACCGATAAACTGACGGGATTGTTCAATCGGCGTCGCATGGAGGAAATCATAAACACCGAGTTTGAACGGGCCGTTCGTTACGGCGTGCCGTTGAGTTTTATGTTATTGGATGTGGACCATTTTAAAAAGTTTAACGATCGTTATGGTCACGATATGGGCGATCGCATTTTGCAGGCGGTTGGACAGTGCATGTTGCATTTTTTCCGCAAGCTGGATGCCCCCTGTCGCTATGGTGGTGAAGAGTTTTGCGTCATTCTGACCAGCACCCCTTCCGAAATTCATGATCAGGGGCCTTTTTTGCTGGCGGACAAATTTCGCAAGGCCATCGAGGCGATGGTTACCGAAGGTTTGAAAGTGACCGTCAGTGTAGGTGTGGCCGTAATGATCCATCGGGAGTATGCCGATGTTGCTTCCATGATCAAGGCTGCCGACAAGGCGTTGTATCAGGCCAAAAATGCCGGGCGCAACCAAGTGATGGTGGCGCGTGTGGAAACCAACGAGGAACCTGTAGCGGGTTGATGTGTGAGGAGTAGATGATGGCAAAAAAAGTACGAGGCATACTGGCAGGGGTTGTGTTAGGGCTGTTGTTGGGGACGCCGTCGGGGGTGGTGCAGGCTGAAACGGAGTTGAGCGAACCCTACCTCATGGCATTGGGCGGTCGGTTGTATGACAATTGGAGCGTCGTATTAAACGTCAAACCCCCCAAGGCGACCCATCCGGCCTATCCGGCGACCGGGAAAGGAAAAGGACCGGGGACTTGGCGTTGCAAGGAGTGTCACGGTTGGGATTATTTGGGCAAGGAGGGGCGTTATGCTTCCGGTGGGCATGCCACAGGCATTCGCGGTATTCAAGCTTGGAAAGGTCGGGATCCGGCTGCCGTAGTGGCTTTGCTGCGGGATTCCGTGCATGGTTATTCCAGGGACATGATTTCCGATACCGCAGCGCATGCCTTGGGGGTGTTCGTCTCCAAGGGGCAGGTGGACATGACGCGGTACATTGACAATCAAGGGAAAGCCAAAGGGGATCCCAAACGTGGAATTCAAGTTTATCAAACCATTTGCGCCTTCTGTCACGGTCTCGATGGCAAAAAAATAAATTTTGGTTCCGATAAGGAGCTGGAATTTTTGGGAGATGCCGCCCGTGAAAATCCTTGGGAGGTGATCCATAAAATGCTCAATGGCCAACCGGGCCAGGAGATGACTTCGTTGCGTATGTTACCTGAAGAGGAACCGGGAAATATTTTGTCTTATGAACAAGCATTGGGTGAATAGTCAGAACATGATGCCCAGACCCCCCTTGGGGGGCAGTAAAATCAAAATCAAAGTCAAAAGAAAAACCTTGTGGGCTGCTGCCTCCAAACCTCCGCCGGGGGGGATGATCCCCCCCTTAACCCCCACAATATTTTTTGCTAAACTTATTTTTCCGACACGTAAACAAGTTTTACCACAAATTTTTGTTTTTTCCATATCCGAATATATTGGTTGAAAGGGCGACATATATTTCCATAAGTCCATTCATAATCCCCCTTTTGTATCTGATGATTTTTCTGTAGGAAAAATATTTCGCAACCATATTGGCAAAATGAAAAAATTTCCAGTCTGGTATACGATAAAACCATACTTCGACATCAATCTTAAACCAACGGTGCAACACATGAAGAAGAGTGAATAGATTGTTAAGCTTCAAAACCTTTTGGTAATCGATGCCCTTGATGCTGGCTTTAGAGTAAAAATTCGCAAGACTTGGCTCCGAGTTCTCGGCGATAAGGCCATTGGCCTTGCATTGTTCCGTTATAGGCAGTCCTTCGTATGGCTGAAATATACAAGTATTGGCATAGGTCGGATTGGATTCACAGACCATTTTCAAGGTATTCATGTCGTTCTCAAACCCAGCGAAGGGTAAACCAAGCATAATCGGTGATCCAACGGCAATCCCCGCAGATTCAAGACTGTGAATGCTTTGATAGATTTTCTCGTTTGTCATTTTACGATTTAAATATTTCTTTCGGTATTCATAATCGCTCGTTTCGATGGCCATGCCTACCGAAACACAACCGCTTCTGCGCAGGTCTCTGACCAATTCGTCAGTGATAAATTCCGCTCTCAAACTAACCCAATAGGGCAGACCAACCTTGGATGTGTATAAATCGGTAAATTCCCGCATCCACTCCTTATTGATGCCAGGAAACACCTCTCCTAGAAAATCAATAAAACCCATATTTCGGTTGGTCTCCATAAGAGCCGTGATCTCGTCAACGACGGATTTTGGTGTTCTCTTGCGTAATATTTTCCCCTGGCTTTTAAATATTTCGCTGTATCCGCTGTTGTGACAGTAGGTGCATTTAAACGGACACCCCCTTGTGGTTAGAATCGATTTTTTCGGCATGTTGGCAAGAAATGGACTTGCCTGGTAGAGCATTTCCCGGTCAGGATAGACGATCTCTATATCTTGGAATACACTATCAACTGGATTTCTATAAACGATTCCGTCCTGTTTCACCCAAAGTCCAGCGATATGGCAAATGTCGGTTTGATCCACGATGGCTTGGAGAAGATTTTTTATGGGTACTTCGCCATCGCCCCGACAAACAATATCCACCCCATCTTCTTCCACCATCTCCGGGAAATAGGTGGGGTGAGGCCCGCCAAAGACCGAAATGAAGGAAGACATTCGCTTTTTAAGATGGTTGTTGTGTTGGATGTTTTCCAGATATTG
Source organism: Magnetococcales bacterium (assembly GCA_015660855.1). GTDB lineage: Bacteria > Pseudomonadota > Magnetococcia > Magnetococcales > UBA8363 > UBA8363. The sequence goes on along the minus strand of JACSDG010000075.1, from coordinate 3,465 downwards.
GGTACTCATCAAGCTATACATTACCAGTGTTGGCTCAAACCTGACCAACTCTTCAATAGCGTCTCTTTGAGGATTGAACAATCTGATTTTAATGTCTGGAAAATGCAGTTTTATGTAGGAGGATAAATAGGCGATCCCCAGTGGCTCTGTGACTGATGGGGAGTAAACAAAGGCGATCGCAACCATCCAGTCCTCCTCCCTCTTTTTTTAAGGTTGAAACTTTTGACAAAAAAAATCATCCTGGTCAAAATTATTTCAACAAATTCCGTACAACACCCATGATGCCATCGGTATCGAGTTTGAGTTCGTTACGCAGTAGGGTGGTGGGGCCATGGGGAATGATGCGGTCGGGAACGCCCAGGTTGCGTATTTTCAACCCACGATCCAGGGCACCATCGGCAGCCAAAAACTCAAGGATCGCAGCCCCCGCACCACCGCATACGGTGTTTTCTTCCACCGTCAGTACGATGGGGGCCGACGCCACCGCCCGGCGGATCAATAATTCATCCAACGGTTTGACGAAACGCAAATCATAGACCCCCACGCGAATTCCCTCTGCGCGCAATTTTTCAGCGGCCTGCAATGAGGGAAACACCACCGCGCCCACCGCCAGTATGGACACCTGATCCCCTTCGCAAAGAATCCGCCCCGAACCAATGACGATTTCTTCCGGTTCCTGAGGGGGGTCCAGATTCAAGGCGGCTCCACGCGGATAACGGATGGCGACCGGCTTCCCCAGGTTCACCGCCGTCAACAACATGTGGCGCAATTGGTTTTCATCGGCGGGTGCCATGATCACCAGATTGGGAAGAGAACGCAGAAAGGTCAAATCATAAAAACCCGCATGGGTCGGACCATCCTCGCCCACAATGCCCGCCCGGTCCAGGGCAAACACCACCGGCAATTGTTGCAGTACCACATCATGGGCCGTCTGGTCGAAAGCCCGCTGCATGAAAGAAGAATAAATGGCTACCACCGGCACATAACCCTCACACGCCAGCCCGGCGGCAAACGTGACCGCATGCTGTTCCGCAATCCCCACGTCAAAAAAACGATGCGGAAACTGTTCATGGAAGGCACTCAATCCCGTCCCTTCAGGCATGGCGGCGGTAATGGCACAAATTTTTGGATTGGCTTTTGCCAATTGGATCAAAGTTTCGGAAAAAACCTGGGTATAGGTTGGCTTGACGCCATTGGACGGCAATACCCCCTTGCTGCGATCAAAAGGGGAAACACCGTGATAGGTGCAGGGATTGACCTCCGCTGGCGGAAATCCCTTGCCTTTCCGGGTGACGACGTGCAGCAACAACGGCCCTTTAAGGTCCCGTATATTTTTAAGGGTGGGGAGGAGCTGGCGAAAATCATGACCGTTGATGGGGCCGAAATATTTCATCCCCAGTTCTTCAAACAGGGTTCCCGGAATCAACATTCCCTTCATGTGCTCCTCGGCCCGGCGTGCGGCATCGAGCAAAGGCAGAGAAATGGCTCCCAAAACTTTGCCGGTGCCCCCCTTCAGGCGGGTGTACACAGGGCCACTCAGAATCCGGCTCAGATAGGCAGACAAAGCCCCGACATTGCGGGAAATGGACATTTCATTGTCGTTGAGAACGACCAGAAGATCCAACTCGTTTTTGTATTGTCCGGCATTGTTGAGGGCTTCAAAGGCCATGCCAGCCGACATCGCACCGTCACCAATGACGGCAATCGCCCATCGATCTCCCCCGGACAGCCGGTTGGCGATGGCAAACCCCAAAGCCGCCGAAATCGAAGTCGAGGAATGACCTGTGCCAAAAGGATCGTAAGGGCTTTCCCCACGATGGGTAAAGCCGGACAGCCCACCCCGTTGCCGCAGGCTGGACATTTGCTCGCGTCGGCCTGTGAGTATTTTATGGGGGTAGGATTGATGTCCCACATCCCAAATCAGTCGATCCTTGGGAGTATTGAAAACGCGATGCAGGGCAATGGTCAGCTCGACCACCCCCAGGCTGGCCCCCAAATGTCCTCCGGTGCGCGAAACACAATCGATGGTGAACTCACGCACCTCTTCCGCCAGGCGGATCAGTTCATCCTGAGTCAGGTCACGCAGGGCGGAAGGCGTATCTATTTTTTTAAGGATGGGATACATAGTCGCGAGGGGAATCAGTGTGTGCGTTCGGTGATATAACGGGCCAGGGCGCGCAACGGATCGGCACTCGGTGGCAACGCATCCAAATGGGACAGGGCAAGGTCGATCTGATCTTCCGCCAACCGTCTGGCCGCATCCAACCCCATGAGGGATGGATAGGTGGATTTGGCATTGATCTGATCTTTTCCCGTCGCTTTGCCCATCACCCGGCTGTCGCCCGTAACATCCAGCAGATCGTCGGTGATCTGAAAGGCCAAGCCAATAGCGGCACCGTAGTTTTTCAAGGATTCAATCTGTCCATCGCTTCCCCCACCCAATCGGGCACCCGATTCACAGGCACAGCGAATCAAAGCCCCGGTTTTTAACCGATGGATACCCCGGAGTTCTTTCATGTCCACAGTGCGATTTTCCGCCAGAAGATCCATCATTTGTCCCCCAACCATTCCAAAAATGCCGGCATCCTGGGCCAACTGCCGAACCGCCAGCAAAACTGTTTCCGGTGCCACCCCCTGGATGGGACGGCTTGCCAGTTCAAAGGCGAAGGTCAGCAAGGCATCGCCTGCCAAAATGGCCGTGGCTTCATCAAACTGTTTGTGACAGGTCGGTCGGCCCCGGCGCAAATCATCGTTGTCCATGGCGGGTAAATCGTCATGGATGAGGGAATAGGTGTGCAGGCACTCCATGCCACAGGCAAAGGGAAGCAACCGTTCCCGAATTTCCCCCACCGCGTCGGCACATGCCAAAACCAAAACAGGCCGCAACCGTTTGCCTCCCCCCAAAAGGCTGTGACGGATAGCCTGGTTTAAACGCTGCGGTGGTTCGTGCTCCCCAGGCAGCAACGCTGCCAACGTTTTTTCCACCAGGGACTGGTTGATTTGTAAATAACGTTTCAAATCCACGGCATCAGGAACCAACGGTCCCCCCCGTTGGTGCAGATTTTCCTACCAATTCTTCAATGCGTTTTTCTGCCTGATCAAGCCGTTGTTGACACAAGCGCGACAAGGCGGTCCCCTCTTCAAAGGAGGCCAACCCCTGTTCCAACGGGACATTCCCCTCTTCAAGCCGGCGCACGATGGTTTCCAATCGGGCCAGAGCCTGTTCAAAGTCAAGGTTGTCGATTCCTTGTGTGGTCATCATCTTCCATGAAAATCCGTAGAAACGCCCCGATAAGGCCAGTTAAGGAAATATAGCAACTTAGTGTCATTCCCGCAACTTCAATCGCATCCGTCACTCGCGATAACTAGTGCCTGACAGAAAACCCCATTTTCCCGGGAAAATTCCTGGATCTTTTCCGGGTGTCGATTGCATCCCCTTGATGTGCTAAACGCTATTTTCCTTTA
>JACSDG010000221.1 GCA_015660855.1 Magnetococcales bacterium | reverse complement strand
TTTGATTTTGACTTTGATTTTACTGCCCCCCAAGGGGGGTCTAGGGGCGCAGCCCCAGGGTTTTGATTTTGTTTTTTTGCCCGAAGGGCATCATGTTCTGTATCGGAAAAACAAAGTTTGGCAAAAAAGATCTCGGAGGTCCGGGGAGGATCATCCCTCCCGTGCTGCGATTTGGAGGACAAAAGCACCCAAGGCTTTGGTTTTTGCCCGCAGGGCATGATATTTTCCCCGCTATACGACCAGATGCTGTCTCTTAAGGATACATGGATGCGCGGATTTCTTTTTTGGATTTTCTTGGTATGGATGGCGACGGGGACCGCTTTTGGCGCAGTTGACAGTGTCGGCGGCCTGGACTTTCTCGGCAAACTTGGAAACACCTCTTCCACCGACCACCGTAAGCTGGCACCGCTTCAAGGGCCGTTTAAAAACGGGCCTCAAGTGACGAAGGCCTGTCTAACCTGCCATACCGAGTCGGCCAAACATGTGATGGCGACCGAGCACTGGACATGGAAGTTCCGTAATAAAGCAACAGGTCAAAATCTTGGAAAACTTTCTGTTCTAAACAGTTTTTGCGGAAGCCCCCAATCCAATTGGAGTGTGTGTTCGGATTGTCACGTGGGTTATGGTTGGAAACCAAACGGTTTCCCCATCGATGCCCGTGATTATGACTTTGCCAACGAAGGAAATGTCGATTGCCTCGTATGTCATGACACCACAGGGGAATATCATAAAACGCCGGAAGATGGGGGACAAGTGTTCGATCTGGCTGAGGTGGCCATGAACGTCGGACGGACATCACGTAAAACCTGCGGGGGTTGTCACTTCTTTGGTGGTGGTGGTGACGGCGTCAAACATGGCGATCTTGATTCCTCACTATTCTCACCCAATCGTTCCCTGGATGTACACATGCACACCGGAGGGTTGAACTTTAATTGCACTACCTGCCATACCACCGATGGGCACAATGTTACCGGTAGTCGTTACATGCCAAAGGCCAAGGATCAACGTGGTATTGATGTACCGGGTTGGACCGATACCACTCGAACTTCTTGTGAATCCTGTCACGGTCTCACCCCACATCCCAAACGTCCGCGCATCAACGATCACACGAGTCGTGTGGCTTGTCAAACATGTCACATACCGTTCCTTGCCCGTGGCGGAAAAAAAACGAAGGTATGGTGGGACTGGTCCACGGCAACCCGTTTGAATTCTGAAGGAAAGCCCTTTAGTGAGAAAGATGCCGACGGCTATGAGACTTACACAAGTCAAAAAGGCACGTTTCGTTGGGCGGCCAATGTGGAGCCAGAATATTTTTGGTTCAACGGTTTAACCCAGTACACCCTTCCTGGGGATCCAATGGCCAACGAACGGCCACTCAAGGTCAACAATATTTTGGGTAGTTATGAAGACACAGGTTCCCGAATCTGGCCATTTAAGGTCATGCGCGGGAAGCAGGCCTACGATCCTGTCCAGAACAAGCTGTTGGTCGTACATACGGCTGGCGATGACGACAGTGCTCTGTGGAAGCACTTTGATTGGGGCAAGGCTATTAAGGCAGGTATGGCATCCATCAAAGACTCTTCATACAGTGGAAAGTATGATTTCGTAGAGACAAAGATGTACTGGCCAGCCGCACATATGGTTGCTCCAGTCGCAGAGGCTTTGACTTGTACCTCGTGCCATAGCCAAAACGGAAGGTTGGCCAATCTGACCGGGTTTTACATGCCGGGCAGAGATCGTTTTCCCTTGATGGACACCATGGGTTGGATCCTGGTAGCACTGGTTTCCATGGGGTCGTTGAGTCATGCCGCACTCCGGATTTATTTTGATGCTAGAGAAAAGAGGCTGCGATGAAAAAGGTTTTTATCTATTCCTCCTTTGAACGTTTCTGGCATTGGACCCAGGCTGTGCTGATTGTTTTTCTCATGCTCAGCGGCTTTGAAGTACACGGAACTTACATTTTATGGGGTTTTGAGGAATCTGTGCAGCTACACCGATATCTTGCGTGGGGGCTCGTTATTCTTTGGGCCTTCGCAATTTTCTGGCATATCACCACTGGTAACTGGCGTCAGTACATTCCAACAACACAGAAGCTGGTCGAAGTGATGGTCTATTATACAAAGGGAATCTTTCATCATTTGCCACATCCCTACAAATTGACCAAACTACGTAAGCATAACCCCTTGCAGAGACTGGCCTATCTGTTCTTCAAATTAATAATCTCCCCAACCACATGGGTCAGTGGCCTCTTGTATATGTATTTCGCCGAATGGACTACCTGGGGACTGGATGGATATCTTTCTCTATTTTGGGTGGCGGGTGCACATACAGCAGCCGCATTCCTCATGATGGCATTTTTTTGCGGTCATGTTTACATGGCGTTCGTCTGTTCTCCGATTACGGCGCATCTACGTGCGATGATCACGGGCTACGAGGAAGTGGAGGAAGGCGAATAGCGGTTGTAGTGTATCGGAAAAACAAAGTTTGGCAAAAATTATTGTGGGGGTCCGGGGGGGATCATCCCCCCCGGCGGAGGCTTGGAGGCAGCAGCCCTCAAGGTTTTTCTTTTGACTTTGATTTTGATTTTACTGCCCCCCAAGGGGGGTCTAGGGGCGCAGACCCAGGGTTTTGATTTTGTTTTTTTGCCCGAAGGGCATCATGTTCTTTAAAAGTATTGCGGGGGTCCGGGGGGAGGTTCTCCCCCGTGCTGCGGTTTGGAAGCGGCAGCCCACCAAGGTTTTTCTTTTGGTTTTGACTTTATACCTGTCAGGAAAAAGAATCAAAACCAAAACCCTGGGGCTGCGCCCCTAGACCCCCCTTGGGGGGAAGTCAAAATCAAAGTCAAAAGAAAAACCTTGGAGGCTCCGCCTCCAAACCTCCGCCGGGGGGGATGATCCCCCCCGGACCCCCGCAATAGTTTCAACCTAACCTAACCTAAAAAAAAGGGGGGGGTCTGGAGAATTTATTTCCAATAACAGGACTGTGCGCCTTAAAAATACTATATGATGAGATTTATCAACAAGATTTTCCAGCCCGAACAACCATTCACCCCAATGAATTTTACCCGCAGGCCGGTGTTGCACCTGTTTTGGGCCGGAGGGGTGGTGGCAATGGTCTTGGGCTTTTCCATAGGATTTCTGTTGTGGATGGCTCAAACGGGTTTTCTTGACATCATCGATGACTATCAGACTCTAAAACTTTGGCACGCTCGTATACAAATAATTGGTTTTACAGGGTCTTTTCTGTTGGGTTTCGCTTTGCAGGCAGGTCCCCATGTGCTTGGCGGTCATCCACCTCCGTTCGTTAGTTCTGTATCCATCATTCCCGCCTTATGGTTGGGCCTTGTCTTGGGTGAGTTTCAATCATCTTTCATTTCCGTGATAGGCAACTTACTCATCAGCCTTGCTTTTTTACACCCATCTTACCTCCTATTAAAAATTTCTCTTGAAGGAGACCCTCAGTGGAGATTTTCCAGAGGGATTCCTATGGCAGGTGGCTTTTTACTCATGGCATCATCCCCATGGTTGGACCTTGTCGACCCAGAAAAGGCTTTGTTCATTCTTTGGTGTGGGCCTATCACGATTGCCATGGTAGCAGGACAACAGCTAATTAATAATGTTATAAAGGGCGGAAAAATAGTTGGGAAAAGTGGGTTGGCATTTTTGGCCCTTCTCACCACCGCATGGTTAACAACCGCTCTAGCTACCTTTACCCAAATTCTTCCTTGGAATATTGCAGGTATAGAATGGCTTTTAGTTTTGGCCATGTTGGCGTGGAAAACCAACCTCTTCCCCGCACTGACAAAATTTGGTTTCGCTGCCATCAGCCTTACCCTATTTCTTGGGTTTATCGGGATGATCGTCGCAGCATCGGTCATGGCTATCGGCAATGACGTCATGCCCGTCGATGCCGTGGTACACATCCTGGGAGCTGGGGTTACGACGGTATTGATCATAGGCGTCGTTTCTCGGGTCGTTGGATTCTTTTCTGGAGGGGCTGTTTTATCTGATTTGGCTGTCAGCGTTACTTTGCTTATCTGGTCGGCTATAGCAACGCTTAGAGCGGCAACGACCGTGAGTGGCGTTCTTTCTCTAACCGCATCCGTTATCGGAGGCATTCTTCTGGTCGTGTGGGGTACTCGAGTGGCATGGAGGCTCTACGAAATAGGCAGACGCCCCTACCAAGACAACAGTGCATAGTTCTACAAAAACAATCCAATGTTGAAACCGACACACCCATCACTTCACCCTGTTCCAGGGTAAAACGCAGGCAGGTCTGGTGAAGAATGAAAGGACGTCACAAAATTCAGCCGTCGTCGCAACAGTCACAACGGACGGCAGAGAAACCGCCTGCCTACCCCACATCAACCGGGTTGAACCTTGTCGGCCAATTCCTTGGCAACCATGGCAAAATGGTTGGAACGGTTCCAGGTAGTGATCACCTTGAAGTTATTAAACACTAGGTGAAAACCAGGTTCTTTTTTATAGACCAGACGAATCAGTGAGGCTTGTTCGTCAGAAGTATGGCGTTGGGCATGAGAAGGCAAGGTGACACCATCCTGCAGCCAGTCGTTCACAGTGCGCCATTGTTTATTCCACTTTTTTTGCAAGGATTCAAGCTTGGGATCGACGCCCAGACGTAATGCATACAAACCATTGGGCTGCCAACCGTTGCCGTGCAAAAAATTACCGATGGAGCCCAGGACATCGGGGACGCTGGTAAACAAATCGCGTCGGCCGTCGCCATCAAAATCGACGGCATATCGCCGCATGGTTTCGGGAATCATCTGGCACTGGCCTATGGCCCCGGCAAACGAACCTTGAATTTTGCTTGGTTCCCATCCCTCCTCGCGCGCCAACAATAAAAAATGGCGCAACTGGCCTTGGAAAAACTCGGCACGACGCGGATAGCCGGTAGCCAAGGTAAACAACGACCTGAGGACGTTAAAGCCATCGTGGTAATCGCCACAATCGGTTTCCAGACTCCACAAGGCCATTACAAATTTTCCCGGAACCTGGTAGCGTCTCTCTACCGACTGCAACAACGACGCATGGGTTTGCGCCCGGCGGCGGCAGCGGTTGATGCGTTGATCATTGATGAAGATGGGACGGTAAAGATAATACGGCTTGGCCTCCGCTTGGGAGTTCATTAAGTTGATAACCCGTTGATCTAGGGTAAGCGGCTTTAGGAGGTCATTGAGCCAGTGCCGATCCAAACCATCCTCGTCGATAAGGCGGTTCAGCCAGGGATAGCGCGCAACCACATCGGAAACGGCATTGGCAGGTGTCAGCGGAAAACAAGAAAGAGCCAGCATCCACCCCAGGAGACGGCGACGCCCCAGATGTACCGATGTAACATTCGCCAACTCAGTCGGAGTGCTGAAAAGGGATGCTGGGATCAAGTTTGATGGTATCGCCATGGTGGCCATTATCTGGGAAAAAATCTGGAGTATCTACCTGTGCTGATTCAGCGCAAAATGATCAGCTCGGTGAGTCCAACCGGGTTATCCCTTGGCGGTTTGCCACCAACAGATGCCTGCCTCTGTTCCACCCGGTGGATAGACTCTCCTGCGTTTTGATTGAAAAGTCAATAGGTTTCATATCGTTGGATCGGCTTTATTCTTCATAAAATCCTGCCCAACCGAGGTTTCATCGTGACCGTACTTGGTAATGCACATTGCATGGCAGTGTACTACTATCCCCTCATTTCTATTCCTCCTGCGCAGATTTCTAATCAAGCTGCTAATTTCGTTAGAGATTCCGTGCTTGCATTTCGGGCGGTAAGCAGAGCCGTGACGATAGTTCGCCCTTTGTCGGTGAGGTGGTAGCGGTGGGTTCCGGTGACCTTCTTGATCAGACCATGGGCGCGGAGCAGGTGGAATTTTCGGGTGACTGCCGCTGCATGGCGTTGCTCCTCTTCCGGTGATGACGCCTCGGGGAAAAGGTGGGGCCGAACATCCCGGTTACGGAACCCGTTTTCCATGAACTCGCCCCGACTGATCACGGCAAGGAGGTCAGCGTCGCCCGGGGCGTAGGGATTTATCGCCCTGACCCGTTTTCCCTTCCACGTCGAGGGATGGCATAGCCCATCGGCCAGTTCTCCCACGCACCAGCTTCGGGTAAAGGTGCCCCAATGTGGCGGCATCCCGGAACATGAGGTCCGTCGCCCATTCGCTTTGGAATGCGTACCGGTAGTAATCAATCGGAAAGGAGGAAAACATCTTCTCGTGGAACGGATTCAGGGGTAACCGTTCACCCCCCCCTTTTTTTTAGGTTGAAACTATTGCGGGGGTCCGGGGGGGATCATCCCCCCCGGCGGAGGTTTGGAGGCGGCAGCCCACCAAGGTTTTTCTT
>JACSDG010000220.1 GCA_015660855.1 Magnetococcales bacterium | reverse complement strand
TTTTTTTCAGGGTTGAAACTATTGCGGGGGTCTGGGGGGAGGTTCTCCCCCCAGTGGAGGTTTGGAGGCAAAGCCTCCAAGGTTTTGTTTTTGACTTTGATTTTGATTTTACTGCCCCCCAAGTGGGGTCTAGGGGCGCAGCCCCAGGGTTTTGATTTTGATTTTTCGCCCGAAGGGCGTGATGTTCATTCCAGATTCAAGGCCAACTCTACAGCTTCAAGCAGGTCGGCCAAAATGTCTTCAAAGTTTTCCAGACCGATGGACAGACGGACCAGACCTTCGGTAATTCCTGCGTCAATCCGGTCCTGGGGGGGCAGTTTGCCGTGGGTGGTTGTTGCCGGATGGGTGACCAGGGTGCGGGTATCGCCCAGGTTGGCGGTGATGGTGGCAAGTCTCAGGCTGTCGATGAATCGATGCGCCTGCTGCCGGTTTTCCAGTTCCAGGCATACGATGCCGCCATAGCGGCGCATTTGTTTATCGGCAATGGCGCGTTGGGAATAGTTGGGCAGGCCGGGGTAGCGCACCCGCCCTTGCAGTTTGGGGTGGGAGGCCAACCCTTGGGCTACCTTTTCGGCGTTGTCGCAATGCTTTTCCATCCGCAAGGGTAAGGTTTCCAAGCCTTTGCAGAGCACCCAGGCGTTGAAGGGAGACAAGGTCGGGCCAGCATTGCGTAAAAAAGGGAATATGTGTTTCATCAACAATTCGCGTTGCCCCACGACCGCCCCACCCAGAACCCGACCATGGCCATCAAGATATTTTGTGGCCGAATGGACGGTCATGTGCGCCCCAAGGGCCAAAGGTAATTGCAGGCAGGGGGTGCAAAAAACATTGTCCAATACCAATAGAATACCGTGCTCCGCAGCCAATTGGGCGAGGGCCTGAATATCGACCAGCTCCAGGGTGGGATTGGCCGGAGTCTCGGCGAAAAACAGGCGTGTCTCCTTGCGGATGGCTTTTTTCCATGCCTCCAGATCCGACAAGGGAACCCGGGTGACGCTTACCCCCATTCGTGCCAGCAGGGTGTTGGCCATGTTGGTGGTCGAACCAAACACGGAACGGCTGATGACCAAGTGGTCCCCCGACGAGAGCAGGGAGAGAAAAACCGTCGCAATCGCCGCCATTCCCGAAGCGGTGGCTACGGCCTTCTCACCACCCTCCAGGTCGGCTATTTTTTCTTCAAAGGCGGCTACGGTGGGGTTGGTAAAGCGGCTGTAAATGTTCCCCTCTTCCTCGTCGGCGAAAACAGCCCGTGCCTGCTCGGCACTCTCAAAAATATAACTCGACGTCAAAAACAGGGCCAGACTGTTTTCCCTTTGCTCCGAACGATGGATTCCAGAATGCAGTGCGCGGGTGGACGCGCCCAGGCTTTGCCAGTCGAGGGGGGATTTTTTTTTCATGACGGGGAACTCTTTGGTAAGTTACGATGGCCGATGGCGGAATAGTTTAAATTATTCAGTGGAAAACTTTCTTAGGGAGATAGCGGCCCTGGTGGAAGGTGCGAAAATAAATCTCAAGCCTGGGGTTTTCTACCGGGTTGGCGGATGGGTCAAGACGCAGATTTCTTTCGGCCACGTAAGTTTCTCCATCGCTTTCGTGTACCAAAATTTGATACCACGGTTGATCTTTTGGGGGGCGGGTCCGCGCCATGCGTTCGTACCAGGCATCGTCTTTTTGATAGTCGGGATCCACATCAATGATGACCCCACGGTAATCAAACAGATTGTGTTGAATAACCTGCCCCACGGTAAATTTTGCGACTCTTTGACTCATGGTTTTCAGCGTTCTCCAAACAGTCTCCCGACGAGCCTTTCCTCTTTAGAGGAAACGCCCAACGACCGCAAGGGTTGAGACCATCGACCCCAACGTCAGGTTGAGCAAAACCATGCGCCGTATTTTCATCATGTACATGCCGGCTTCTGGAAATAATTCTTCTTTGGCCATTCTTTTCATATTTTTGAACAGGACAAAATAAACCCAAAAAAACACAAAAATCATGAACAACCCAACAATCTGCATTAAAAAAATGTGCATTCCCGCATGGTGAAAACCGCCTAATTCATAGAAAACCATCCAATATCCGGTCGCCGGTTGCGTGAAGACGATAACCCAGATCCAGGAAAAAAAACGTTCAAGAACGTCGATCCAAAGGCGTACCTTGGCGGGAAGGTCAAGGTTTTCCACCGCCGGGCGCAGCATCCAGTTGGCAAAGAACATGCCGCCAATCCAGATGATGGCAGAAATTAAATGAATGGATAAGGGAATGGCCATTGAGACCTGTGTTTTGTTAAGGTGACGAATAGAGGATTATAGGGTCAGGATAATATCAATTAAGTTTAATTCTTGCCTAACCCAACGCATCAGTCAACCCATCATAGCAGATTTTCTCCCTTAAGGAGGAATGGGGATGAATATCCAGTGGAATAGGGTGTATATTGAGGGGGGGTAGTCTGGACTGCCAGAGGGTTCCAAGTGAATTTTATCCAAGCCAACATAGGGTTTTGACGATCAGGGGAGTTTCGAGTGACGACATTGGAAAATTGTGTAGGCAACACGCCCATGGTGGAACTGACGCGCCTGACGCCTTCCAGGGAGATTCGAATTTTTGCCAAACTTGAGGGCAACAATCCCGGTGGTTCGGTCAAGGATCGGGCCGCTTTGGGTATGTTTAGCGGGGCGCAACAACGGGGAGAGATTCGTCCGGGGATGCGCATCATTGAACCCACCAGCGGTAATACGGGTATTGCCCTGGCCATGATCGCCGCCATCCGGGGCTATCCCATCACCCTGGTCATGCCGGAAAATATGACTCTCGAACGTCGTGCCGTCATGGCCGCTTTTGGTGCCCATCTGGAATTGACCCCCGAATCCAAGGGGATGGAGGGGACGATTGATCGGGCCAGGGAAATGGTGGCCCAGGGGGAGGGAACAATGTTTGATCAGTTTTCCAATCCCGACAATTGGCGGGCACACCTTCGCTCCACCGGACCGGAGATTTGGCGTGATACCCAGGGGCAGGTGACTCATTTTGTTTCCTCCATGGGGACGACGGGGACCATCATGGGGGTGTCCACTGCCTTGAAGGAAAAAAATCCTGCGATTCAAATCATCGGGGTTCATCCCGACGAAAACTCCAAAATTCCTGGCATTCGCCGTTGGCCTCAGGCGTATCTTCCCAAAATTTTTGATCCCAGCAAAGTGGATCGTGTCCTGGATGTCAATGGCCAGGCGGCACGGGAAATGACTCATTGGCTGGCTCGCAAGGAGGGACTTTTTGTGGGGCATTCTGCCGGCGGGGCTGTCCTGGCGGCGGTCGAACTGGCCAAAGGTTTGGACCAACCGGCCACCATTGTGGTCATTCTGCCCGACCGGGGGGATCGTTATTTGTCTTCGACCCTATTTGGATGACACAATTTGGAGAGTTCATGGGGGATTGTCTATTTGACGGGTAAAAATTATTGTGGGGGTCCGGGGGGTGTGTCCGAGAGGTTCCAATATTCAAATTGACTGAAAGGTGTCAATCCGGGGAATTGTCCGTTCGTCCGGTAG
>JACSDG010000074.1 GCA_015660855.1 Magnetococcales bacterium | reverse complement strand
TTCTTAAATGACAAATGTTAATGTAGAGTTTGAGATGATAAGGAGGATGTAGACTCAAAAAACAGATAGAAAAGGCGACATCTACCTTGACAGCGACCGCAAGGGGGGTCTAGGGGCGCAGCCCCAGGGTTTTGATTTTGTTTTTTTGCCCGAAGGGCATCATGTTCCTTCACTGTTTTTGACTTTGATTTTTGCCCGAAGGGCATGATGTTTGAACAAAGGAAGGGGGGCTGAATAGTTACGAATCACGAAGGGTGCGGAAGCCTAGACACACCATCGGATGGAGATGTGGCCGGATGGCTGACGGGCAAAAAAGCGGATGGAGGGATGTTGTTGATGACGGGACCTATCTGATCCCATTTTTCCAGCATGTCGTAGTAATGGCGTATTTTTTTGACATATTGGACCGGTTCCCAGCCCCTGGCATAACCACGTTTTAAATTTTTATGGTATTTTTCCATGGCCAGCAACGGCAGCACCGTCTGTAGATCAACCCATAAATTGGGATTTTTGCCAAACTGCATCGCCAATTCACGGGCGTCGTGGATGTGTCCCATACCGACATTGTAGGCGGCAAGCGCAACCCAGGTCCGGTCCGGTTCCTGTATTTCCTCGGGCAATTTTTGTTTGAGAGTTTGCAGATATTCACCACCGCCAACGACGCTTTCCTGAGGGTCCAGGCGGTTTTTCACCCCGATGTCGTCGGCCGTCTCCTGGGTCAGCATCATCATGCCGCGCACACCGGTATGGCTTTTGGCGTTGGGATCCCAGTGTGATTCCTGGTAGGCCTGGGCCGCCAGAAGCCGCCAGGGGGTTTGGGATTTTTTCTCCGCTTCTTGAAACAGGTTGGCATACCCCGGCAGACGTTCACTCACATGAACGATGAACTCTCTGTTGTCTACATAATCATAATCGTCATGATGATAGTCAACGTAACCGTAATACCGATCAAAAATGCGCTCAAGCTGACCATTTTCTTTCATTTCGACAAACCAGGTATTCAATTCCAGCGAGAGCAATCCTTCGTTTTTTGACAATACCCAGGCCAGGGGAGTGGCCTCGCCCAAGGGAAATTTGACCACCAGTTCCGGGTAATACCGTCGATTGATGGCAATGACATTGGAATCGGCAATGGTACAGTCAATCTCCCCTTGCCAGACTTTTTCCAGGATTTGCTCCAGAGGCAGACTGGTTTCGGTTTTCCAGGACAGGGTAGGGATCAATCCTTTGAGTTCGTTCAATCTTTGCTGGATTTCTCCACCTTCGCCAATGACCAGTCCAACCTCTGCCAATTGCAGAAGATTATTGGGCCGACGACCGCCTCGACGGCAGACGACCTGTTGGTCAACGTTTTGGTAAACGGGTCCAAAAAGGAATTGCCTTTCGGAATCATGAAATTTGGCCAAACCGGCCGCCGCAAGATCGGCCTCGCCATTTTGGATAGCGGCGAGGATTTCACTGCGGCTGTTCAACAGTTTAAATTCGACCCCCACATCAAGATATTCGGCAAACGATTTGGCCAGATCGTGTTCAAATCCTTCGGGAGATTGATTGCGGCCGAGATAATAGGTTGTTGGGGCGTTGCGTGTGGCTACGATCAAAACACCCCGTTCACGGATCTGGGCGATCCTGGGACTCTCCATGCGCCCATCGCAGGAGGTTAGGACCAACGCAACGGCCAACCACAGGGCCATGAACCATCCTGATGCGGTGGGGGTAATATTTCCCCCCCTGGGCGACGCTCCATGATTGAAATTGAAAAAAATCAATGTGGCACCTTGATAGGCAGGCGACGCGCCCCCCATGTTCCAGGTTTGCTTTCAAAGATTCCCCGGCATGGGGTTTGGCAAGAGGGGCAATGCCCCTGGCTGTCCAAATGCCAGGCCCCCAGGATATAACCGGACCTTTCGATCAAGCGTTGATCGCATTTATGGCAGTAAGTGCTGCCCCATTGCCGGTCGATGATATTTCCGGCATAGACATACTGCATGCCATTGCCTCGGGCGATTTTGCAGGCTTGTATCAGGGTTGCGAGGGGCGTTGGCGGGGTATCGCGCATTTTCCAGTCGGGATGAAACGCCGAGAAATGGATGGGCACTCCGGGGCCTAGGTGTTGGACAATCCATTGAGTCATGGCGTTTAATTCCTGCACGGAATCGTTGGCACCGGGGATCAACAGGGTCGTTAATTCCACCCACACCGGAGTCTCCCGAATCAGGTATTCCAGGAGTTCAAGCACCGGTTGCAGATGTCCGCCGCACAATTGTCGGTAGAAGGTATCGGAGAACGATTTGAGATCCACATTGGCGGCGTCCATATGGGCGAACAGTCGCTCGGCGGGTTTAAGGTGAATATATCCCGCCGTTACGGCCACCGAGGCGATATTTTTTTCCCGGCAGGCCAGGGCGCAATCCACGGCATATTCCAGGAATACCACCGGATCGTTGTAGGTGTAGGCTACGCTGCGGCTTCTTGAAGCTTGAGCCATTGTGACGATGTCTTCGGGGGAAGCCAGGTCGGCCAGACGGTTCATGTGATGGGCTTTGCTGATATCCCAGTTTTGACAAAATTTGCACGTCAGGTTGCAGCCTGCGGTACCGAAAGAAAGGACCGGGGTACCGGGGAGAAAATGATGGAGAGGTTTTTTTTCTATCGGATCGACACAAAAGCCACTGGAGCGACCGTAGGTGTCCAGGACCAGGCTGTCCGCACGTCGGGAGCGGACGAAGCACAGCCCTTTCTGGCCGTCGGACAGTTGACAATGGCGCGGGCAAAGGTCGCATTGCAAACGACCGTTATCCAGGAGATGCCAATAGCCCACATTCATGGTGCCGATACAATCTCCAAAAAAATTATTGAAATACAAAATCCCAGGGGTATGATACCCCTTTGGAACGTAAATCGACAGTCCATTCTTCCAATTGTTGCAGGGAAAAACGCTAAGTGGATACCTAGTTTTTAACTCTAACCGGGTTTATGCCACCGGAACCATCATTTGCAGCAAAGGTGCGTGTTGCTGTGCGCCATAGACGTCGGTTTCACCGAAGGCCCCTGAGGTCATGGGGCGTCTGAGGGTGATCTTGATGGCCAGGGCGGGTTCGTAGTGGATCACCTTGAGAATGGCGGTTTCGGCAATGCCGTAAAGTTTGGCCATGGATTGCGGGGTGAATATTCCAGCGTCACGAGTCGCCGCAAATCCTGCCTGGGTTTTAAAAATAATGTCCAAAGTCAGTTCATAGGGGCCGGCGTTTTTGCTGCGAATGACATGGACGGCTTGGGTGATGGGAACCAGGGTCATGGATGGATCTCCAGGCAGGACAATGGAAAATTGGCGCGGGGATCGGCTACTTCCATCAGGTGGTAGAGGCTGAATTCGTAGGCAGCCCCTACGGCAAAGTCCGAAGGGCTGTAGGGAAAGGCCAGATTGCCGGCCGTCGTCAAACGCCCAGGAAAACCAAAATGCAGGAGGGTACTGCGCAACAAGGCGCAGGCACTGTCGGCACTGGCTTGTTCGGGGGCCATGACTTCCATCACCAAACCCAATTCATGGGCAGGCTGGGGATGCGGTTCCAGAGGCCCCATGACGCCGTTCTTCCCATAAACATGAAAATGAATCCGCGCCCTGGGATCCATTCCTGGCAGGCACTGTCGTTTCACCCTCTCCAGGATATCATCCAGAGAAACTATTAAGAGAGGATCGCGGATACCGGCAATGCTGATGGTGCGATAACCTACGAGTCGGGCCGCTTCCAGCTTGATGCGGTAGGTGGTGTCGGCGATAAACCTGCTCCCCTGCACCCGCACCCGACCGCGATCCAACTCCTGGTAGGTGACGCCACTCAGGTCCAATACCCCGCCCGGCCCTGGGAGTGACAAAGGATCGCTTTTTTCGTACAGGGAGTGCGCCGCCACGGAGACGCGGGTAAAGCGTCTGGTGGGGTTGAGAGATTCCAGGATGAAACCATGATCATCCAATAGACCCATGACGCAATCGCTGCCGCTGCCGGGGAGGGCGGCAATGGCGGCGCATTCCAATATTTTACCCATATGCAGGGCCAATCCCGGATCCATATCCCGCACCAAAGCCAGGGCGGCAAAAGGGACTGGATCATAACAACGTCCGCAAATGATGAGGTCATAGCCTTCCTTGAGCGCGGCCACGACCGGTTCGGATCCCATCTGGGCGACAATGTGGGTGGAAGCGTCGATGTCACCCCGGGTCGGGGGGGGGACATTGGCCAACGGAGAAAGTCGATTTTCTTCAAGTGCCAAAGTGACTTCTGCATGGGTGAAATCGGCAGGGATGACCCCCAGGCGGAAAGACATTTTTTGCTGGCGCGCAATCTCCCGGATGATGTCCAGGGTCCAATCCAGGTGCGGTCGGGCACCACTCCCACCGGCCGTGCCGATGATCAGGGGAATCCTGGCCTGGACCTGCGCCTTCAGGAGCCGTTCCAGGTCATGCTTGACCCCCTGGCGCGAGACAAAGGGTTTGCCCGATCCCAGATAAAAAGGTCCAGGGTCGGTACTACCCCCATCCACCGCCAAAACATCCGGCTTCTGCCGCATCCCGGCTTCCAGGGAGGTATCCGGAAAGCCGTAGCCAAGTATCGCCGTTGGGGAAAGAATCTTCAACATTGTCCTCCCGATAAAACTTGTATCGCTGTACGTTGGACCCGAGTGACGGGTATACGAAAGGTGGGCACCAAGTGCAAGTGTCCATGTGGTTCACCAAAAAATGTATTTTTCTGTCGCCTTCTATGTACCTTATATGGTACATATAGCCGATGAGCGGATCCCCTATCCTCGAAGTCTTCTTTTTTCGCACCGGCTCTGGCGCAGAACCGGTGCGCGATTGGTTGCGCGCCATGGGGATCGATGATCGTAAGGCGGTCGGTGAGGACATCAAGCTGGTGCAGTTCCGCTGGCCATTGGGAATGCCTTGGGTTCGCAAGATGGAACCCGTCCTCTGGGAGGTACGTAGTCACCTGCCGAACGGACGGATTGCCCGCGTTTTCTTTACTGTGGATGGGAACGATATGGTATTGCTCCACGGGTTCGAGAAAAAGTCGCGCCACACGCCGCGCGAGGATTTGGAACTGGCCCGCAAGCGGAAGAACCAATATTTCTTAGGAGCTATATGATGAACACGCATAGGGGAAGTTCTTTCGACGCCTTTCTGGAAGAGGGTGGAATCCTGGACGAGGTTGCCGCCCGGGCGCAGAAACGACTCTTTGCCTTGCAGCTTGCCGACATCATGAAGGAAGTCGGCATGAACAAGGCGTCTCTGGCCAAGCGTCTCGCTACCAGCCGCTCGCAACTCGACCGGCTGCTCGATCCAGAGAACACCGCTGTCACCTTGGAATCGATGGAACGCTTGGCGCATGCCGTCGGCAAACAGCTCAGGATCGAGCTGGCGTAACCGCCCCCATTGAATGGAGGCCGCAGCCCGTAAGGTTTTCTCCATGGCCAACTTGCCTTCAAACGTGCTGCGGGGTGGATTCCAGATATTTTCTGGTTGTTTCTCTATGTTTACTGATGTAGATTGGAGATGGGGGTGCTTTGAGCGGCACGGTGTTTGCTGGTGCCTTTTGGTATCCCTGGACGAGTGATTGGCTCTTCTCTATGCTACAGGCTGGAACTTTCTGTGAGGATGGCCAAAAAAACTTTCAATCAATCATTATCAACTCTTGCCAACTCTGGAGACACCATGGATGCCATCATGCGTAACATCCTGAAAGGTGCCGGGAGCGTGTTCTGCCTGTGGCCTCATGGGGACTACACCCGTTTTATCCCCGCCTCCCCGGAAGAACAAATCTACGAAGCTTGGGCCGATGTGGGACACAGCCTTGAAAAGGCAATAGGTCAGTTTGAAGATGAGCAGAAGACGGCAGAGAGCGAAGTCCCCTGACCAGAGCCTTGCAAACGTCGCCAAGCGCGATGTTCAACAGGTGCCCCAGCGCGAGTTCCGGGCGGTTATCCGCAGCTTTCAAGGGCCTTTACCTCCCCCGGCGATCTTGGAAGGCTACGAGGGGATTGTTCCTGGGTCGGCTGAACGAATTTTGATCATGGCGGAAAAATCTGCCGAATTCCAACGCGAGATCACTACGGCAGCACTGGCCGCAGAGTCCAACGACACCCGCAGAGGGCAATGGTTTGCATTCTTGATTGCGACCGGTGCCCTGATCGCGGGGGGCGTTGCCGTCCTGACAGGTAATCCAGAGGCGGGGGCGGCCATCATCTCCGTGGTGCTGGCTGGCGGAATCGGGACGTTCATCCTCAGCAGAAAAAAAAACGATGCCTTGCCTGAGCCTAACCAGAGGTAATCCCTCTCCCGGCCCTATTGGGGGCGGGCGTGATAGTTGTGGCATTGCAGGCAGTCCTCACCCGCCTGATCCCTGGTGTGGCAGGAAACGCAGACCTCCCGGTGAACAGGCTTGAAACCTTTAGTTTTTTGAATGGGTGTCGTCGCGGGTGCATCCTGGGTCGCCGGCGTTTCCAGTTGATGACAATCCTGACAATTGTTCCTCAGGGCATTCAGGTGAGGTTTGTGGGAAAAATGGGTGAGGGATTTAACTTCCAAACCTTCACTTCCGCTGCCAGAACCGTGTTGCAATGCTTTGGGCTTGCACGGGTTCACTTCATCGAGGTGGCATTTGTTGCACTCCCCTGGTGCATTCTTTTTTGTCAACAGCACCCGCAACGGTTCCACCGTCGCATCAGGCAAGGAACGCATGTGTTCCAGCCAAGTGCGTAAAAAACGATCCCCATGACCTCCCGGACGGTAATACAACGCATAACCTGCCCGATACCACCCGCCCCCCCGACTCCATTCTTCATCACTCATGGGTTGTTTCAGGGGTGGTTGCGTGGTTGCGGTGGCACTCGGATCCTCTGTTACCGAATCCAATAACCCTTCTGCCACTTTCGCCGATGCAACGGTCGGGGTGTCATCCAATAATCCATCCCCCGTATCCCCGGTCAACAAACCATCGTCCTCCCCGGGCGTGGGTTTCGATGGTTTCTCGTTTTTTACGTCCGGCGCGGTCACAACTTCCGCTTTCGTGACGGGAGGTGCAACAACAGGCTGACCTTGCTCATGCCGAGTCCATTCCTGCTCCAGGTCGGGAAACCAGGCCCCAATCGCCTCTCTCAAAGTATCCACCGCCAGCCCGCCATTGATCTCACCCAAGACTTCACCCGCCGCAGGCAAACCCTGTGCGCCATAAAAACGTCTGGCCCAGGCGGTATGCCCTTCGGTCAGCAACTCCCGGAAAAATCCCTTGATCGACCAGACCACCTCGGTCACGGCATTTTTTTCTTCTGCCGACAGATTTTTAAGGTCCAATAAATCACGACCACGAAGGGTGCTGAGGGCGGCATTGAACTCTTCGTCATCCCGTAACAATAATCTTATAAATTCAGAAATCTCCCCATCGGCCAATTCCGGCCATTGGCCCGTATCCATCCCCAAGGTTGCCATGGTCTGCGTGTCGAGTCCCGGGACGTTCAATACCGGAAAACCTTTAAATCCCGCACGTAATTCGCCGCGAATCTGGTCTGCATGGCAGGCGGCACAGGCGGTGTTGAAATTGGCGTGGACGACCTGACCGGTTGCAGGTTGAACCTGATGGCAGGCACTACATTTCTCCGGTGCTTTTTCCTTCAACTTGCCTTGAAAATGTTTTTTGAAATGGCTGGCATGATCAAAATCGATGGATGTCCTGTCCCTGAACGGGGAAACCGGGGGAAAACCGGGATGATCCACGGAAAATCCAGCGATGGCCGTCCGGTGGCAACTGTTGCACAACCGAGTATCCCGAATCACCGGTGCCTTGTCCCCTCCGGTATGTTCACGGTGGCAAACCGAACAAGAAGGGGCAGAAATCGTGTGACATGCCGAACAGGAAGGATCGCTGTGCATCTGGTGGATGGCTTCGGCATCGTCCGGGGTCAGCGATGCCCCCTTATGGGCAATGGCCAGGACTTCCGGGCTCAGGTTATGCGGCCAACGCGCCTGCGCTACCCTGGGATGACATTTGAGGCATAAGTCCGAATCCCGACCCCTGTTGGTCTGGCCTACCGCCTCAACCAGCCAGTTGGGCAGCCCTCCTTCAAAGGCACTGTGACACAACGAACAACGTTTCAACGTTGCATGCGGGGGACTTAAATCCCCCGGGGTGAGAAAATCCAGTCGCCACAAACCAAAAAGAGATACCGTGAGCAATGCGATCGCAAGCAGGGTGGTGATCCAAGATGTTCGTTGCAAAATGGCCCGATGGCTGCGGCAGGGTATACACGGGGTCACCGGCTGACCGCACTTGCCAGGCAGGGTTGCCCCTGACGCTGCCGGCCGCAAACCCACTCGGGGGTTGGCCGTTCATAGTCACTGTCCTTGTAGCCGATGGGTTGCAGTGAATATTTCATGGTGCCCCTTCACGAAACCCGTAAGCCATGATCACATGCAGGGCAATAAACAACCACAAGGCCCACGTCAAAGGGGCATGCAGCAACAACCACCGGCGCAACGCCCCCTGCAAGGCATGGTGAACGTCCAAAATTTCCTTCTTTTTGATCAGAGAAATCATTTTTTCCAAGTTTTCGCGTTCCCGACGATCCAAATATCGGATCAAACCGTTCATCTCGGTCAAAGTTGAAAACCTGGGTCGCCCGGAAGCAATGATGTGGGTCCAGGTATGACAATCTCGGATGAAAAAATCCCGAAGTCTGGATGTATAATAATCGGCCAGTGTTGTGGAGCCGGTTTCGTGAATGGTGGCGATCACCAACTGTTCCATCTCGGATCGCAGTTGTTCCCTGAGGGCTGGAATACGGGTGAGAAAAACTTCTTCCCCTTTCAGGGTCAACCGTCTGGGAAAAATCTGGATGATGGTAAATCCAAGAATGCCGCTCAAGATCAAAAGCCCAAACAAAATACCAAGAAATATCTCCAGACCACCGGTCGGAAACCTCCAGGGCAGGTGCAGGAAAAACAGGACGATGGCCAGCCAACCGCAAACCAGATGTACTTGATACCAAAGTGCCACCGACCCCAGGGATGGAACGATGATTTTTTTTCGCAAGGGCAAGGCTGTGACCAGGACAAGAGCGACCAGCAAAAACCATCCGGTGACATAGGAAGGAATTTCCAGGAACGAAAGAAACAGTTTTTGGCTGATCCAAACCGTCAAAACGGTGGTGCAGACAAGGATGACGGTAAACCTGAAAATGGAACGATGGTTCATCAGGAAGACATCCATCGGCGCAATCCCCGGGTATCGCGCATGTCGGCCCGGTAAAGGGCATCGTGGGGACAGGAGCGTTGACATGCCGGGGCTCCGGGATACTCCAGGCAAAGGTCACATTTGGTGGCTTTAAGGCTTGGGTTTCCGGTAGATGGATCAATGATGACGTTCCCATCCTCGCGTCGAACCGCAACGATCCGAATCGCATCGTAAGGGCAACTCTGAGCACAGGTTGAGCAACCGATGCAAAGGGCTTCATTGACAATGACTTGCCCCCCTGCCGGGGCGCGTTGGATGGCCCCCGTGGGACAACCGATCATGCACACCGGATCCTGACAGTGCATACAGGCGGCGGCTACCATGATGGACCCCTGGCGTTTGCCATGCCGGATGAAGCGGGGATTGCCGCCATGAAGTCTGGCGCAAGCAGCGACGCAAGCATCACAGCGGATGCATTTCTCCAGGTGAATCAACATTGTCGCCGTGCCATTGACGATGCGGTGCTCCACAAAAAATTCCAGCAGCCCCGCATCCAATCCTTCCTTTCCCCGGGTTTGCCGAAAGGTTTGCGCCCGCCGCTGGGAATTTGGGTTGCCCGTACCCTTGCCGGAAATGGCGGGCAACAGGTGTTCCGGCAGACCGGGAATTACCCGCGAGCGCATGATCGCCGTTGGCACCTTGATGACATGAACGTATCCCAACGCCCGCAACGAATATTCATAGCCTGCAACCTGACCGCCATCCCCCTTGCCAATGACCTCCGGCAGACCAAAGTTTCGATTGCGTCCCAGAAAACCCACCGTTTTGTGGCCATGGTTGAGGCGTTGACTGATACGGGCAAAGCCCGAAACAATCATGATCAAATGGTCGGCCTGATCCCCCTCCCGGGCAATCAACGGTTCCGATTCGATGCGCTGTTTGGCCGAACTCAGCGACATGCGGCGATGTTCGGCGCGCCAATCTTGGTCGCCATAGGTCGCAAAATCGACGCAACCTTCCAGAAAATCCTGTTCATCGACACTTAAATGTTGAAACAAAGGCGAGTCTTTGATGAACGCCTTGATGGACCGTTCCCGAAACAAGGCGTCCAGACGTTGGCGGAAGCCTTCATCAAATTTTCTCAAGTCGCGCAAACCTTGCCAGCGTATATCCACCAGTTCCGAATCCTCTTCGGTGAACACGCTGACATTTCTTGGAAATCGCGTCAAGGCACCGACTTCACCAAACAAGGTATGGGGTTGGAGCTTGATGGTATTGTAATCGCGGATGGCTGCCTCCAGGGAAGGCAGTCGGATGAACATTTCGCCATCGTCCTGCGCATTGGACAGCCTTCCCACAGTACTGCCATCGTCAAGCGTGGACCGGACTTCCGGGTATTGGGGATACCGCTTCCACAGCAGCTGCAATATTTCCCACATGCCTTTGCGACGGGTCACCATGCGACCAAGAATGTCGTTGGGCAATCCCGGAGGCAGGACGATACGCAGTTGCCCCGCCACCGTATAAAAGGCGGAATTGCCATAAGCTCCCGCACGCACGACCAGAACTCCCTTGGGAAAATACCTGAGGCGGGTGTGCCGCCGCACAATGTGGCGTAGCGTATTGGAGGGCGGAAAAGCGGAGGGATTCATGGCGGTAAACAGATCCTGGGACAAAATGCGATCCAACGATTCGCCACTCATGAACGGATCAAAGGCCTCTTCCATGACCTCATCCCCATCCGGTTGGGACGAACCTCTCGCCATGTCAGGCATCCACTTCCAGGTCGGTTTTCGGGATGGCAACACAGGCCAGTACGGTCCCGGGTTCGGGAGGTTTGCTGGGTTGTTGCTGGTAGAATACCTCACCTTGTTTCAAAACCGTCTTGCACGCACCGCAATGCCCGACACGGCAGCCGCTATCCATGGGAATCTGCTGGGTTTCGGCAAGGGCTAACAAGGTCTGGCCATCGTCCGGCCAAGTGACACTCTTGCCGGAACGCAGAAAACGGACCGCTTTTTTGCTGGCTGTATCCCCAAGCATTTGCCGGGAACTCTTGGGATTGAACGTTTCGGAGTGAATACGTCCTTCGGGAACCCCCCATTGAATCAGGTCGGGAATGAGGGTGTTCATCATGTCGGCGGGGCCACAAACAAAAAAATCATAATTGTTGGCGGGAAGAAGTCGTTTCAATCGTTCGATATCCACATGGCCTGCGTGTTGGTAATCGATTCCTTTACGGTCGGAGGCCTCAGGTTGACTGTAACATACATGCAACCGGATGTGTTCTCGGGCGGAGGCCAGGGCTGTCAACGGATCTTTCCAAAGGTGTTCTGCGCCATTCTTGACGCCATAGAAAAACCAAGTCTCTCTGGGGGAAGCCGCCGTCGCTAAAGCGGTCAACATGGAAAAAACCGGGGTGACTCCGACACCGCCACCGATGAGAACCACGGGACCCGACCGGGTCTCGTTAAAGTAAAAATGGCCGGAGGGTGCCCGGACATCCACCGTATCCCCCTCGGCGAGGGTATCGAAAAAAAAGTTGGAAACCAGACCGGGTTCGCCATTGGCACCCGCGACAATGCGTTTGATGGTGATGCGGTAATGATCCAGATCTTGCGGCGAACTGGACAAGGAATAGCAACGCGTTACCGACTTTCCCCCTTTATTGGGCCAAACCTGGAAGGTGAGAAACTGGCCGGGAAAAAAAACGGGCAGTGCCCTGTCATCTTCGGGTTTGAGGTAAAAGGATACCAAATCCCGGCCTTCGGATTGTTTTTTAACGATGCGAAATTTGCGCAAACCCGACCAGAAAAAATGCTTCATGTCCGTCTGGGTTTGATGGAGTCTTGCCGTCAGCGTGACCTGTTGTTCCAGGAGGCGCAGCTGTTCCTGGGACAGGCGTGATTGTAACCGCTGCCGCTTGACCAGGAAGGTCAGTGACATGACCCCTTGAATAGCCACAACGAGCACAAAAACGACCCCGGCCAACCAAAACAGCCGGGAGGCGTCGGACATTTCCACCAGCGACATGGGCTAACCCCTTTGGAACAGCGGACGTGCAATGCAGCGGGTTTTAATCCGTAATCGGTTGAGGTTTGGAAAAACATGAACCCTATCGACGATTTTTTCTCACAGGGTGCAGTCGTTGCCAAACAGGATGCCCTGCGGGCACAGCATCAGAAGAAACTTGGGGGATTGCATCCTCCGATTCCCTTTCTGGGGGATGCAAGTCATCCTTTGTCCGAGAACACATCGTCCAGGGATTGGGCGTCCAGGATGCGGTCGGTCCATGTCCCGATCTCTTCCAAGGTAGCAACCTCCAGTTTTTTATCCACCCAGTCGGGGAGGCTAGGACCAAGTTTTTTTTGGAGTAGACGGAGAAATGTGTGGGTGGCCTCTTCCTTCCGCCCTTCCTTCCGCCCTTCCTTCCGCCCTTTCTGCAAAACCATCTGGGCCCATTCTGGATTTTTGTTTTCGACAACGCTTTGTGCAAATTGTGACATCATTTCATTTTCCTCCTCAGGGTGCACCCGTCGAATGATCTCCCGTACATCCTTTTCATCGTAACGCCTGTACGTTTCCACCACATACCGCATGATAAGCAAAAAATCATCGAAGGAAACTTCGGTCAGAACCTCGATAAAAAAATCCTTGATCTCAAGTTGCTCCCCGTCTCTTGTCGCATATTTGGCGGCCAACAGCCAAGCCCGCAATCGGGGAGATTCGGACAACACGCGATCTTCGATCTTGCCAAGATCCATGACCGCAAAGCGGAGGTTCAGAAGCCATGGTCTCCAACCTTCTTCCGCATCGACCAACGCCAGGAATTCATCCAGAATACGCCACTCTGAGGTGCCATGATAAAAAACAAAAGGAACGACAGGCGGCATCATTTCCCAATCCGGATTTTCGCGTTCCCATTGTTTCCACCATTCCACCGTGTACTTGACGACTTGCCAGCCAACCTGACGATCCGGGAAGCTCTTATGCTCGACCAGAACATACAAAAGGGCTGTCCGACCCGTGATTGTTTTTGCCTGGAAAAGCCGATCCGTCAGGTGGGTACGCAATTCTTCATCGACGAAAGATCCCTCCACCAAAATGGGAGGTTCGGGTGACAATAACCCGGATATTTCTTTGGGCAACCGCTCTCGCAGCAGAACTCCAGCCCTTTCCGGGTCAGAAAGAAGAACCCTTACAAATCGATCATGCGGTTGGGCAACGTCAGTCATGACAAGACCATGGGACAAAAATATATTGGTGGACAAAGGCGTGATCTCTGATCGAATGCACATCCTTGTCAGAGGTGAAGGCCCTCACTTAGGAATCATCAAAAACAACACCAAAAGCACGGCACTTCGCGCCGCAAGGGTAAAAGCGTAAAAGAACTAAGGGCAAGTCCTCGAAAGGCGGAAACCCAAGTCATCGTCGCGATAGCCCGGGTCGTCGTCGCGATTGGCGGAGCGAACGCTGGCCGGGTCGTCGTACCAGCTGCTGCCCCGAATAACCCGGCTGGAGCCAGATAATGGACCTTGTGGGTTATCTTTAGGTGAGTTGGCATAGAACTTGTTGTCGTACCCATCCGATGTCCACTCCCAAGCGTTTCCGCTCGCGTGGGACAGAAATTTCTCCTCATGGCAAATGCGCGGAAGGGCTATGGTCCTCGTTTCGGCCACAATACTTAGACAGGGAAGCTTTCTGCTTGAAGTCAAAAGCAAAATTCAAAAACGGGGCAGAAAGCTTTTTATTTAAGATCAAAACCCTGGGGAAAGAATTCCCCAGGCCCCTTCTTTCTTTTTAATAATTTCAGAACATCTACGCCCGAGCATTGACCGAAACGAGGATCAAGGCCCATTGTCCCTAAGGGGAGTAGGGAATCATGGCGTCCAGGGCCGCCCACCCTTTGCCATCATAACCTTGGGCAACGACTTTCGTGGCCTCCTTGATCTGCTCGGACAGACGGTTCAAGGGGTCGGCATTGTTCAGTTTGAGTTCCTTGTCGATAGCCTTCATGCCGGAGAGAATGGTTTTGATCTCCTTGACATCGATGGCCTGGGAAACCAACTGGAGCTTGTCCCAGGCCGTTTTGACGCGCCGGGCCATTTTGGTGGCGAAGACATCTTTTTGGGTCGCCTTGCCGATGGCCCGCAGCCCATATTCAATTTCTGTCATCAAGCCCACGACAAATATCAAACGACGTCTTTCGACCGCAGCGGGTTGGTTTCCCTTGGCGTAAAAAACATTATGTCGCATGGAACCCGCCTTGCCGGGCTTGCCTTGGGTCCAGGAAACCAACTCAATGTTGCTGCCCGGGGTATGACCGCCGACATTGACTAGTTTTTCATTGTGCCCCAAATGGCAGGAAAAACAGTTGCGCACCCACAGGTATAAATCTTTCGGCGGAATCAATCCGTCTTTGAGGGATTGTTCCAGACGTTGGGCTTTGTGCGCCGGGGTTTCATCCGCCTTTTTGACATCCTTGCCGCCATAGTCGCCATGGGTCTTGATCCAGTCCCGGCCGGCACCATGACAGGATTCACAGGTCGGCCCCGCCATAACCTGCGCCTTTCCATCCACCATCATGCGGGTAAAATGACAGAACGCACACGCATCATCGGTCTTTGGCCGTTTGACGCCCATTTTTCCCGCAATTTCCTTGCCTTTGTCGCTGGTCTCCATTTCGTTGAAGGTCAGGGCGTGTCGGGTCTCCTTCCAGATGGCAACCTCTTCCTTGTGGCATTCATTGCCGCAGGCATCGGGACCGGAAAATTTACCCGGATCGGGATATTCCTCCCCGTGGGACGACGGGACCGGAAACCCCACAAGCAAAAACGCCACCCAAAGAAAAGCCACCATTGGAAGTTTTTTTTTGTCAATCATCTTGTTCCCCTGCCAGACTTTTATTTTACATTGAGGCTTGAATGGACTTTATGTCACCTAAATTGGTCATGGATTGGACGCCGTCGGAGCGATCAGTTTAACTTCCGTTTTGGCGGCCAGAAGCCCTTTGGGCAGTTCCCTCTTGCCTTCGGGGAGCTTTTCCAGCCATCCGGGAGCCAAAGGCAGAACAATGATCTCGGCGCGAACGGTGGCTGCAAGCGGTTGTTGCATCCGGTAGTTCAGGGTGCGGGTTTCCCCTGGCTTCAACCGACTGTCCTTGGGGGGGTGGGTGGTCATGGCCTTGGGGGGGGCCGGGTGTCCCATATCGTCCGCCGTCGTCAGGGCAAACAGGGCCTTGGGATCCTGATCTATTTTTTGTTTCTCGACATTTTCCCACAAGGGTTCACCACGCGCATCCAGCAAGGTCAAGCGTAACAGTGCCATGGCAAAAGGACCACCATTGGGAAACGGATGCGGCAACAGATTGGTCGCCGTCACCTGAATGTCCAAATCCTTGTCATTTTTTTTGGCTTGGAGCGACAAGACCACTCCCCTTTTGACCATCCGCAACGATTTTCCCGCCGGGGTGCCATGATCGGCAAATCCGCCGGAGACGGGCATGTGGCAACTTTGACAAGAGACCTGATAGGCCTTGGCATCGCCCTTTTTCTTGGGATCATGGCATCCCAGGCAGGCCAAAGCTGTCCGAAAAGTTTCCGGGTTGGCATTGTGAAAAAAAGGATTGCTGGCCAATTCTTCGTCGCCGCTGCCGGGGGGGACGGTGCCACGGGCACCCGACCAGGCCCCATTGGGGCCTTGGATGACGCGCTCGTTCAACTGGTAGGCTGCGATACCCATTCCTTTCCCATCGTGTTTGGGCGACTCCATGGTATGGCATGTCACGCAGGGGAGTGCGCCATCCTCGGCAAATTTTTCTTTGTCCTCGGCCATGGGCGAATGACAATTGTTGCATCCCGAAGCCGATTGCGCCAATGCCTGGTAGAGAGGGGTCAGGGTACGGGGCTGTCCGTGGGCCGATTTTTGCCATTGCTGGTGAATGGCCTTATGGCACGATTGACAGGCCTCCGAGGGGGTCTTCAGCAGGCTGGGGGCATTGTCGTCGGGTGGTGCCGCCGTTACGGTCCATGGACTCACGACCGGAATCAATAGGACTGCAATATATAAAATTTTTTTAATAACATCCATAGGACACAATCCTGCTGGTGTTTAAGGAATGACCGCCACCATCTTCCATCCTCCCATAGCGTATCACGACATCCTGCCTGGGAAAACCCGGGACGAAGGAGTGCCCTCGTCGTCGAACCACTGCGTATTTGATGGACGGTGCCAAAATACTCTCCGAGGGAATTTTTGATTATGGTGCATGCCGAACCGCAGATGGATGCGGCCATGTTCGATCAAAAATTCATGGAACTCCTAGAAGTCATTTTTTCGACCGGTGGACTCCTTGCAGGAGAGATTGACATCGGGCATTATCTACTGGCATGGAATGGTATGTATTTTTCCAACAATGAATTTTTTCCAGGACTAGGTGCAAGGTTACACGGATTGGGTGGATCTGCACCAGGACGTTAATGAGGGATGCGACAGGACACCGGGTCTGTTTTTTTTCGAGTACGGGCGTCTGCGGTGAATTGTTGTTGGGGTTTGCGTTCGATTTTAGTATTGAAACGGATACGGAAAGCTTCTACAGTCGGGCGGTTGTGGGGAAAACGTTTGGGTGCCGGATGGCTTGATTCTTGCTTGATTTGGTGTCGCTGGATTGTTGTAGCGCGGGTTTGGCGTGGTTGGCTTCCATGGCGACGGTTTTTTTGGTGATCGTCTTAGTGGAAGCTGCGTCTTCTGGATGAAATTGTAAAAGGTACACTATGACACAGAGGTATTGGGTTTCCACGCTGGCCTTGGGGCTGATGCTTTCCGGTTGCCTGGGTTGGGGAACACAGGTTTCCGTTCCCGGGGTGGATCGTGCCTTTACTTATGCCCCAAAGGATGGGGCGACCGCCAAAGGTTCAGAGCGTCCGTTTGCCCGGTTTGCCAAGGCACCGTGGCTCGAAGGGCAGGAAGGCCCGGAGTCGGAGGATGCCGGTTCGGGGGCGACAGGGGATTCTTCCTCGGATCCCGAAGCTGCAAAAAAGGCCAAGAGTCGCGAGTTGAATCGGGAGGCGTTTCAATCGATCCAGGGCAAGGATTATGCCCAGGCCGAGAAAATTTTGACGCAATCCTTGGAACTCGATCCTAAAAATCTGGCGGCCCTGACCAATATGGGGGTTGTTTACGAAAAGACGAACAAACCCGAGATGGCCCGCAAAATGTACCGCAAAGCCATCCTCGCCAATCCCCAGGCACTATTGAAAGCCTCCGATCCTAAAGTGCGAACAGGCAAAAACAAAAAAATTCTGGACATGATCCTGGGCGAGTGGAACAAACGCAACCAGGAGAAGGATGAAGCCATGGCACTGAAAGGTGACCCTGCCAATGGCCGGAAGGTTTACAAGGATTTTTGCTCTGAGAAGTGCCACCAACCCAACGGATGGGGCGACAAAGAGGGAAAATATCCCCAGATTGCCGGGCAATTCAAGGATGTCACCATCAAGCAGTTGGCCGACATTCGCGCCAAAAACCGGGACAATCCGGAGATGTATCGATTCTCCTTGGCCAGTGAAATCGGTGGCGTTCAGAACGTTGCCGATGTGGCTGCTTTCATCGAGACCATGCCCATGACCGATGACAACGGCAAAGGGCCTGCCGCCAACATCGAGAATGGAAAAAAAATGTACGACAGGGATTGCGCCTCCTGCCATGGAGCCGATGGAGGGGGTGATGGGGGGAAATTGTTTGAATTGGTCTATGGACAACATTACAACTACCTGCTGCGCCAGTTCCAATGGATCAAAAACGAAAAGCGCCGCAATGGGCACCCCTTGATGATCATTCAGATCGAGGCCTATACCCCGGAAGAAATCGCCGATGTCATGGACTACATATCCCGTTTGAAAGTTCCGGATTTCAAAAAAATGCCTGTGAAACTGGATCAGGATCCGACGACGAAGCCCGGAAGCCAGACCGATAAGGACAGTCTGCTATGAGGGGCGATAGGGTGGCGTTCCGGTGGGCGACAGGCTCGTCGGGGGATTGGGTTGGGTCGGTGGAAAAGGTCGGTGGAGAAAGGCAGGGATCCATGAGAAAAAGACGTGCATCGCTGGCCCTTCTGGGAGTGGCCATTGGATTGGGGACCATGTTGCCGGTCGCGTCGCGCGCCGAAACGCTTGAGATGTCGGTCGCGGTGGCCCAGGCACTCAATAACCGACCGGAAGTCAGTCAGGCCATTTATGCCACTGCTGCGGCGCGTGAGCGGGTAGGGGCTTCTCTGTCTGACTTTTTGCCGACTGTCAACCTTCGCGCTGCCAACGGTCGGGAAGAGACCGACAGTCCCACGACCCAGGCCACCGGGGTCAAAAGCCTGTGGCTCAACCCCAGACAGCGCGGCATCACTGTTTCCCAGAATCTGTTTCGGGGTTTTGGAACGACGCATCAGGTTTCCAGCAGTCAGGCCAACGCCCGTTCGGCGGCATGGAAGGTGTTGGAGGTGGCGGAAACGATGGCTATGCGCGCCGTGGACAGCTATGTCAACGTCCTGAAAAACCGGGGACAGATTCGGGCGGCTCAGGAAAGTGTCCATTCGCACAAGGCGTTGCTGGAACTGGTGCAACGCCGTGCCGAGAGCGGTGCCGGCACCAAGGCCGATGTCAACCAGTCGCAGGCGCGTGTTAAACAGGCCCAGGCGATGCTGGAGCAGATTAAATCTACCCAGGATGTGGCCCAGGCCACGTTCGAGGCTGTTTTTGGTCAGCCGCCAGGGGATCTGCAGGAGCCTGGCCTTCCCGACGGCATCGTCCCCAAAGATCGCAAGGAGGCGTTGAAACTGGCCCTCAACATTCACCCGGCCATTTTTTCCGCCCAGGAAGCCTATTTTGCCAGCAAGGAGCAGTCTCTGGCGCAAAACAGTGCCTTTGCCCCTGCTGTCAACCTGCTCCTGACCGCCAACAACGATGCCCATCTGGCTGGTTCGCCCGGTCGGAGCGAATCCATGAGTGCCGTCGTTGAGATGACCGTCAATGCCTTTTCCGGCTACAAGGATGTGCACACCAAACGGGAGTCTGCCTACAACATGGCCCAGGCGCAAAGCCTTTTGGACAAGGCCCTGCTGGACATCACCGAAAATCTGGCCAACAGTTATGCCCTGTTGACCGCTGCCAAATCCAGGCGCGATCTGTTCGCAAGCCAAGTGAAGGAAAACGAAAAAGTTCGCGAAGCCTTTTTCAAGCAATACGGTGTTGGAGAGCGTACCCTCCTGGATCTGTTGGATGTGGAGAATGAACTTTTCAGTGCCCGCAACAGTTTGGTTACCGAGCATTATCAGGAGCTTGCCGCAAGGCATCGTGTGCTTGCCAACATGGGGCAACTGCTGCGTACTTTGAGCGTCGGCATTCCTTCCACCGCCGATCCGGTGACGGTTGAGTTTTCCGATTCGATCCGATCATTGTTCACCACGTCGGATTTGCCCGAAACCCGCTGGCCGGCGATGGAAAAATGGATGGAACAGAGAAAGATAGCCTCCGTTCCGCCTGAGAAACAGGAGTCTTCGCCCGATTCCGGGCGCAGTGAAGCCAGCGGTTCCCAACCCGCGTCTGTGGAGGAGGTCAAACCGGGGGACAAAAATCCATCCAAGCCTGAAGAGACCAAAGGGAGTGTGCCTCCCCCTGTGGATGCCTCGAAGGATGCCCCTCCGGGGGTGGCGTCAGGGGGTATTCCGCCCGTGACTTCCAAGGAAACTCCTCCAAAGGAGTCAAAGGGTGCGGCGGGTAAACCATCCAAAAAGCAGGGGTCGGCCAAAGATAAAAAACCGGCCAAACCTTCTCCTGCCAAAGGATCCAAAAAAACGTTGGAAGGTGACATGAGGGAGGTTCAAACACCCTCAAGTGCCATGAATTCAAGCGAAAATCTTTTTCTTATTGTGGACAACCGCATGCGCCCGGAGAGTGAAAGCAGGGTTGATTGACTTGGTCTTTAAAAGGGTTATTGTTTTTTTTGGTGGGGGGCATCAAGGGGTTGGGATGGTCGGGTCTTCGATGAACCACTTGTAAAATGAATCTGTCTGGCCAAGGTTTTCAGCGACATGGTGGGCCTGCCGGGCGTCATCCAGGGTGATGTCGTAGCCGCTACGTACCAGGACCAGTTTGCCGACGCCAGCTTGGCGACCGGCCTGAATGTCGCTGAGTTTGTCGCCCACCATGATGGATGCGGCCAGATTGATGCCGTGTCGATCTCGGGCTTCGAGGAGCATGCCTGGTTGGGGTTTGCGGCATGCACACGCTGTCCGGTACTCGGGGATGACCGCTTTGGGATGGTGGGGGCAATACAGCACATCGGTGAGAGAAATTCCCGCATCGTTGAAGCGGTCGAGCATCCAACGGTTGAGTGTGTGAAAATCGGCATCAGTGTAGTAACCACGGGCGATACCCGACTGGTTGGTGATGACGATCAGGGAAAATCCCGCCTTCTGGAACATACGGCAAGTTTCAAACACCCCAGAAATAAAGACAAAGTCCTTGATTTTTGAAAGATAGTGGACTTCCTTGTTGATGACGCCATCGCGGTCGAGGAAGAGTGCGGGTTGTATGGGGTTGATCATGAAGCTAGGCTCGCCTTGAAGGGGGGGAGAGTATTTGGACTGGACACGAAAAGGGATGCAGCAAAAATCCGCCCGGCATTATAGCTCTGGAGTTTGCCGTTGCAAATGGATGGGAATTTTTTTAGCTTGGGCGTTGGAATAAAAAAGTGCGGGTCGGGTCGGCTAATAACATTGCCAACGCGTCTGTTTTAAGTTACTTAGGACGGCTTCGCCTGTGACTGTTCTGGACTTATTGGTGATTGATATTTGGATCAGGGACCGCCGAAGCGGGGGGTATTTCATGGATACGACACAAAAATCACCGCGCATACTCGGCATGACCCTGGCGCGGGGGGGGTCCAAAGGTGTGCCACGAAAAAACATTCGCCCCATTCTTGGGGTTCCGTTGTTGGCCTATACCATCCGTGAGGCCAGGAAGAGTTCTTTGATCACCCATTTTGTGGTATCCACCGACGATGAGGAAATTCAAAGGGTAGCCATTGCCCATGGAGCGGAGGCTCCTTTTTTGCGTCCGGCGCATCTTGCCACCGACACGGCCAATTCTCGCGATCCCATGCAGCATGCCGTGGCCTGGATGGAAAATCGTGAAGGTCAGCCTTATGATTATGTGATTGAGTTGATGGCGACCAATCCGATGAAAACGGTGGAGGATATTGACGGATCTTTGCAAAAACTTATTGAAACCGGTGCCGATTCGGTCATAGCGGTGCATGAATTGCAGGATCACCATCCCATGCGCATCAAAAAGATTGTGGATGATCGCCTGTGCGATTTTTGTGTCCCCGAGCCGCCCAACGCCCGGCGTCAGGATCTCACCCCCAAGGCCTATATACGCAGTGGAGCCATCTACGCCATGCGGCGGGACCACCTGATGGTGGAAAACTGTCGTTATGGCTCTGCAAACAGCCGCCCCTGGTATCTTTCTCCGGACAAGGCGGTGAATGTTGATTCCGTGGCCGATTTTTTTCTGGCCGAAATATTAATGAAGCAACGCCAGGAGGATACAGGATGCACCGTTTGAACAGAAAAATTCGTGTCATCAGTTGGGTGACCGTGATGATGTTTCCCGCTCTGGCGTGGTCCCAGGATCCTGCCGAGAAGGGCAAGGAACAGCCGCCTGCCGCGCAACAGGGCAAGGAGCAAATGGCGGACCCGGAGGGTAAGTTTGGCTACCTCCTTGGTTGGCGCATGGGGGGCGATCTTGAAAATTTCCCTGTCAAACTGGATGCAAAGGCGTTGATTCAGGCGATTGGGGATCGGATCGAGGGGCGGCCGCCCAAATATGACAAAGCGGCGATGGATCAAATCCGCGTGGAAATGATGGGGGCGTTGCAGAAGGAAAAAACGGGCCATATGGAAGCGATGGGAGAGAAAAACCGTGCGGCGGGTTTGGCCTTCATGACGGAGAACGCCAAGAAGCCCGGAGTTGTGACGACGCCGAGTGGTTTGCAATATCAGGTGTTGAAAGAGGGCAAAGGGGAGAAGCCGAAATCGACCGATCAGGTGAAGGTCAACTATGTTGGTACATTGCTGGATGGGACCGAGTTTGACAGTTCCATCAAGCGGGGCCAACCGGCCACTTTTCCGCTGGATAAGGTTATTGCCGGCTGGACGGAGGGGGTCCAGTTGATGCAGCCGGGTGCCAAATATAAATTTTTTGTTCCGCCACAGTTGGGCTATGGCAAGATGGGGTCGGGAGGGGTTATCGGTCCCGAGACGACATTGACCTTTGAGGTGGAATTGTTGGAAGTGCTTCCCGTGAAGGCGACGCCCTGAAGCGGTGAATTAGGATAAGAGAGATGGGGGGAGGGTGACCTTCCCCCGTTTTTTTGGGGGAGAGTGAAAATTGAGGGCGGTGAAGTTGCTGTGAGAGAGGAGAACTATTCGATCCATGCGGTGGTTTCCGGAATAAAATGGGCCAATCCTTCCAGAATGCCGGCGGCATAACAACCGTTCATCCCACAGGCCCCCTTGGCCAGATATAGGGCGTCCGTGCAACCATTTTTTTGGCTTAAGGCGATGGCGTCGTTGCGAACGGAATCGGTGGCGTTGGCGACCAGCACCGATTGAATTGGGGATCCCAGTACATCCAGATCATTTCCGGAATCTCCAGAGAATACAACCCGTTCGTGAGAAAAGGCCCCCAGGCGCATTAAAAAGGTTACGGCTCCCAGCTTGGAAGCACCTTTTGGCAGGACGTCCAAAAATTTTTCGCCGGTGGTTTCATCAAGACTGCAGATGGTATGGACACGCAATCCGTGGGCTTCGAGGGTTTCGGCGACGCGTTGCGAAAGTCTATGCAAATTTTCCTGTCCGTACCAATAGTAACTCAATTTGTATTGGCCCTGGCGGGTGGGTTCCTGTTTTTCGATGCTGTGGAATCCGCGCAACAGATGCGAGATTTCCTCAGCATCACGCCCGTTCCAGCCGGGAGAGATGGTGTCATCCCAAGCCTTCAGGCGTTTCCAATCGTTTCCTTGCCAGGTCCAGATTGCCGTTCCTACGTCCGATACGACATAATGGGGTTTAGGCAGGGCAAAGACAGTCATGGCGTCTTTTATGAGGTTTAGATCACGACCGCTGACATAGGCCAGCCGCACCCCGGGTTTGGCAACAATCTGGTCAAACAGGGGCCGGGCCTTGGGGGACTCGGGATGAAAGCCGTTGGCAATCAGGGTACGGTCCAGGTCGGTGGCAATTAAAATTTCTCGTTTCATCGTGTTTTGGTTCAGCGGAAATCCGACAAAAGGCCCTCTCGGATAAGCTGCTTTTCTGTCCTTCTTTAACGTATGAATGTGACGAAAGCTGCGTTTTTTCAGGCATGGTGGGTCTACCGTCCAACGTGGGAAGGACAGGGGGATTTTCCCCCTTCGCTTTGAATATTGGCTCGGTGAGTCCAACCGGGTTACCCCTTGACGGTTTGCTCGCCTCCGTTTTGTCCGGTAGCGGGACTTTCCACCGTGTTGATCGAAATGTCAATAGGTTTCATATTGTTGGACTGATTGTGTCCCTTACTCAGAGAACGGAAAGGAACGGTTCTCGAACATAGCTTATCAAAGGAAGGCAATTGTTGGATTCCATCTGATGCGGAACAGAACTTATCAAGGGTTATACGATGATTAAAAATTTTCTGTGCGGAAATGTTTGATTGATGTCTCACAATGCGTTTGATTTTGTCATCGTCGGGGCAGGGATTGTCGGCCTGACGGTGGCTGATGTGTTGATGGGGCGTTTCGCGAACAGCAGGATTGCCGTACTGGATAAAGAGGCGAAGCCGGCTCTGCATGCCAGCGGTCGCAACAGTGGTGTCATGCACTGTGGCATCTACTACGGTAGCGATACGCTCAAGGCGCGCGTGTGTTCCGTTGGTGCCCGGCGCATGCAGGCCTTCGCGTTGGAAAATGGCATTGCCTATTCGCGATCCGGGAAAGTGATCCTGGCGACGTCGGAAGAACAACTGTCAACGATCGAAAGACTTTTGAAAAATGCCCGGGACAATGGCATTTCTGCCGAGCGCATCGACCAGCATCAATTGCACGAAATCGAGCCGTATGCGGCTATTGGACCGGCCGCCATTCACTGTCCGGATACCGCTGTGATCGATGGCTTGGCGGTGGTCGAACACCTGTACCGGCGTCTCGAAAAGCATGGTGTACGTTTTTTTTTCAACTGTCGGATGACAGGACTCAGAGGCAAAGGGCAAATAAACACATCACAAGGTCTGATTCATTACGGTTTTCTGTACAACTGTGCCGGTGCCCATGCCGATACGGTGGCCAAAAGTTTCGGCTTGGCGGAATGTTATGCACTTGTTCCGTTCAAGGGAATTTATTGGAAACTCAGTGCCAACGCCAATTCGCGTGTTCGGGCCAATATCTACCCCGTACCTGATGTGTCGCTTCCATTTCTCGGTGTCCATTTGACGCGCGTCATCAATGGGGATGTCTATGTCGGTCCCACGGCCATACCCGCTTTTGGCCGCGAAAATTACGGAAAATTCCAGTGGACACCCTTCTCCGAGGCCGCCGGCATCGCTATCGAACTGATGCAAATGTATATGCGCAATGAAAGCAATTTTCGCACACTTGCACATACCGAACTCGCCAAGTATTGGAAGAAAAATTTTCTGGCTGCTGCCCGCAGGCTCGTTCCATCCCTCGAAGGAGAAGATATGATCCCCACCTCAAAGGTTGGTATCCGGCCGCAGTTGGTCAACACCAGAACGAGAACTTTGGAAATGGACTACATTATTTTGCGAGGAGAAGATTCTTTGCATGTCCTGAATGCCATTTCCCCGGCACTGACCAGTTCTTTTGCTTTTTCACAGATTATCGTTGATACGGGTTGTGAGATCCCAGCGTGGGGCACGTTGTCAGGGTAGCCATTCAGTCCTTCCCCCTTTCTTTAAGGTTGAAATTATTGCGGGGGTCCGGGGGGGATCATCCCCCCCGGCGGGGTTTGGGGCAGTGCC
Organism: Magnetococcales bacterium; assembly: GCA_015660855.1. Taxonomy (GTDB): domain Bacteria; phylum Pseudomonadota; class Magnetococcia; order Magnetococcales; family UBA8363; genus UBA8363. Next base: position 34 of record JACSDG010000074.1, on the reverse strand, counting down.
CCAAGGTTTTGTTTTTGAATTTAAACAAAAAGCT
>JACSDG010000219.1 GCA_015660855.1 Magnetococcales bacterium | reverse complement strand
TTCGATGAGGGGGTGCTGGAAACGGGTTGAAAGACACCGCGCCTGTGCTCTACTCTACGGATCATCCCCCCCGGCGGAGGTTTGGAGGCAGCAGCCCACAAGGTTTTTCTTTTGATTTTTCTTTATGGTTTTGATTTTGATTTTACTGCCCCCCAAGGGGGGTCTAGGGGCGCAGCCCCAGGGTTTTTCTTTTGTTTTTTTGCCTGAAGGGCATCCTGTTTATGATGCCCTTCAGGCAAAAAAAACAAAACCTTGGGTGCTCTCGCCCCCAAGCCCCCCTAGGCGATGAAGCTTTTTGTTTAAATTCAAAAACAAGGTCAAAACCCTGGGGGCAATCCCCCAGACCCCTTTTTTCTTTTAATGAGTTTGGTAAGGATTATTGCGGGGATCCGGGAGAGATCATTCCCCCCTTAACCCCCATCATAGTTTAGACCACGCCTAGATCCGCCCACCCGATAAGGACGCACTCCCATGGCCCGTCGCAACAACCGCATGCCCGATCAATTGCGTCCTGTCACCATCACCCGTCCCTTCGTCGATTATGCCGAAGGCTCCTGTCTCATCACTTGCGGCAATACGCGGGTACTGTGTACCGCCTCCATCGAAGAAAAGCTCCCTTTCTGGATGCGTGACCAAAATCGCGGTTGGGTAACGGCGGAGTACGGCATGCTGCCCCGCGCCACCCACACGCGTACCGCCCGTGAGGCCTCACGCGGTAAACAATCGGGACGCACTCTGGAAATTCAACGATTGATCGGACGCTCCATGCGCGCCGTCGTCAATCTGGAAAAATTGGGAAAACGGACCATTTGGCTGGATTGTGACGTGATCCAGGCCGATGGCGGCACCCGCACGGCATCCATCACCGGTGCCTTTGTCGCATTGATGGATGCCTGCCGACGACTCCACAACGGGGGAATCATCGCCGAGCTTCCCATCATCGACCATGTCGCGGCCGTCAGCAGCGGCATGGTTAAAGATATCCCTTTGCTGGACCTGGACTATGATGAAGATTCCCATTGCCAAACCGACATGAACTTTGTCATGACAGGCAATGGTCGGTTCATTGAAATTCAGGGAACTGCCGAAGCGGCACCCTTTTCCCGTGAGGATTTCAACCTTATGCTTGCCTTGGCGGAAAAAGGAATCGGGGAATTGATCGCCATTCAACGCCAAACCCTCTCCCCATAAAACGTGGCAGAAGTCTTGGGCAGTCAAACGTTTTCCATCTACATCCATGTGCCGTTCTGCCAGAAAAAGTGTCATTATTGCGCTTTTGATTCCACATCCGACCGATCCTGCGATTTTCAATCCTGGCTTAAGGCTCTCCACCGCGACCTGGATATCCAGGCCCGTTGTCTGGGAAGAGGCTCCCACCAGGTGACGTCCCTGTTTTTTGGAGGTGGCACCCCTTCCATTCTGCCCCCGGAAATGATTGAGCAAATTCTTCTGCATGTTCGCAAACTTTGGCCTTTGGGTGACGCTGTGGAAATCACCTTGGAGGCCAATCCGGAATCCACGACTTATGCCAAGCTGAAATCATGGCGGTCTGCGGGGATCAACCGCCTGAGTCTTGGAGTTCAAGCCCTTGAGGATCATCGCCTTGCCTTGCTTGGACGCCCGCACGACAGCCAGCAAACCAGACGAGCCTTCGCAGCGGCGCGGGAGGCTGGTTTTGCCAACATCAATCTAGATTTAATCCACGGTTCCCCTGGACATACCCCGGAGATGTGGGAAGAGGAATTGGGTTTGGCAATGGCATTGGGACCGGAGCATTTATCCTGTTATGCCCTGACGGTAGAACCTGGGACTCCCCTGGAGCGACAGTTGCACACCCACCCATGGACGTTACCCGATGAGGAAACCACCGCCACCCTGCATTTTTTAACCCAGCGTTTACTTGAAGATCAGGGCTGGAAGCGTTATGAAATATCTAATTATGCGCGCTCTGGATACGCATGCCGACATAATCTGGACATTTGGCTTTCTGGCGATTATCTGGGGGTTGGACCTGCGGCCCATGGGCGCATCACCCTGGAAGATGGGTCGGTGATTCGCAACCACAACCATTGGCCCCTGGAAACATACATTTACTCTTTGAAGTCTGGACAATCCCCTTGCCGTTGGGTTGAACTTTCGAGCCTGGAAGAAGCGGGGGCGGATTGTCTGCTCATGGGTTTGCGTCTGATGTCGGGAATTCCCAGACATCTCTACCGGGAACTTGCCGGCAGAGACCTTTTGGATGGAAAAGCCAAAGAAGCAGAATTCCTGGTAAAAGAGGGGTTTTTACAGTTGGATGCACAGACCATCCGCCTAAGTCCAAAAGGACTTGACTTTTTGGATTCTTGTCTGGCTTCTCTTATTTAGCGACTTAAGGAGTTTTTGCGTAGTTGACCAAGTTTGGCAGGAAGGCCTCTTTCCGAGACTCCCCGAACATCCGCGCCTGCGTGCAAGGCTCAACCCGAAGGGAACCTTGCAGAAACTCACCTGCTCACCAAGTACGTGGTACAAACTTTCCGTCATTGGCCAGTTTAACGCTGTCGCCAGACTGGACGATGACGAACAGCCCCTCGTTCATGGCGAATTTATCGACATCTTTATCAATCAGGATGCCAGCCACAGCACCCATCACCCGTGCCCCACCTTCGCCTTCGTAGAACTCCTTGAACTCGCGCACCCGTTTCAGATGATCACGGACATCCTCTGTGGTCAGGCGACTCTTGACTTCCACCAGGACAACGCAGTCGGTGTTGTTCACCAACAGGTCAATTTCCATGCGGCGGCTATCGTCCAGGCTCCTTGCCTTGACCCGATGCGAGACACGATGCACTGGAATGCCCCGCTCGGCAAACAGGGTCTCGCAGGCGGGAGCAACGATGCCTTCTACGAATTCACCCCACCGGCTACCCAGGTTGCCGACTTGCTGGCTGACCTCCTTGACCTTGCGGTCTGTTTCCCTCATTTGAGCGGAAACTTCCTTAATTTGCTGGTTTGTTTCTTGGACCTTGCGGTTTGTTTCCTGGAACTTACGGTCAGTCTCCGCACTTCGTTCACGGTTTTCCCTGACCATTTCCTGGAACATCTTCCAGACATCGTCAAAGGTTACAGCCTGCGTCATGGCGATCCCTCCCGCTGCAGTCAAGCGTTGTTGAGCACGGGGTACCCGGTTTGTCCGGCATAGGAAACTCATTCTTCAATTGATGCCGAATAGAGGAACGTGAAATCACTGTTCCAGTTTCTTTTAGAGGCTGTCTAAAAACCCCGAAATCAGGCCAGATTGGCACCAGAATCCGAGAGGGCGTCCGCGTGCAAGGCTCACCCCGAAGGGAACCTTGCAGAAACTCACCTGCTCACCAGGTACGTGGTACAAACTTTCCGTCATTGGCCAGCTTGACGCTGTCGCCAGACTGGACGATGACGAACAGCCCCTCGTTTATGGCGAATTTATCTACATCTTTATCAATCAGGATGCCAGCCACGGCACCCATTACCCGCGCGCCACCTTTGCCTTCATAGAACTCCTTGAACTCGCGCACCCGTTTCAGATGATCACGGACATC
>JACSDG010000218.1:3575-4086 GCA_015660855.1 Magnetococcales bacterium | reverse complement strand
ATCCGGCCTTTGGCTAGATTCCTCACCGCTAATGGGAACTGACCCCCCCCTGCTCACCAAAACTGACCCACCTGATGCGCAGAGGTTGGATAGTTTTGGAGGAATGGGAGGTGAAAAGGGGATGAAATAGTCGTGTGGAGAGGGTTGAAAGGCTGGAGAGTAAACAGTGTCAGGAGGATGGACCACGTAGTGATGGCCCGTTAATGCGAATAGTGACGCATTGATGGCGAAGGCGATCCAGAAGGGCATCAACCAGCGGTTTACGTTGAAAGATGTCGTACCATTCTGGGAAATCAAGATTGGTGGTGATAATCGTTGATTTGTGTCCGTAGCGGAGATCGAGGAGTTTGAAGAAGGCGTTCGCCTGTTCTGGCTTAAGTGTCAGATAGCCCAGTTCGTCAATGACCAGCAGATCATATCCAGCCAATTGTTTTAGGGTTTGCGAGGTTGAGCGATCAGCCAGGGATGCGTAAAGGGTGTCCATGAGCTCTTGTGCGTTGAAGAATCGTCC
>JACSDG010000218.1:0-3561 GCA_015660855.1 Magnetococcales bacterium | reverse complement strand
TGACCAAGAATGGCTTGACGCAGGAGGCTGATGGCCAAACCGGTTTTGCCTGTTCCAGGATGGCCGATAAAGACAATGTTTTCCGCTCGTTGCAGAAAGGCAAGACCCGCCAGGCTACGGATTTGCCCCTGATTGATGCTTGGTTGTCGCGAAAAAGGGAATGTTTCCAGACTCCAACTCCAGGGTATTTTTGCCTGTTTCAGACGATAACACAGGCTTTGTTCGCGGCGATGGCGGGATTCTTCCTTGAGCAGACGCAACAGGACTTCGGCAGGTGTAGCAGCCTCTCTGTCCGCTCGGGCCAATTCTTCTTTTATGGCGCTGGCCATCCCTTTGAAATGCAAAGAGTCAAGTAACTCGGTGATTTCTGCTTCCATCAAATATTCTCCAGATCAAAAAAGTCGCCAGCAATCCGTTTTAAAATCAACCGTTCCAAGCGTGACAAGTCGAATAAGCCGAAATGCAAGGCGTGCTGTATTGCGGCCAAAAAAGGTTCTGGTGGATAGGACCGCTTGAAGTTTAATAGTTGTCGTAAGCGATGCACTCCTCGCCCAGGGGATCGTTTTTTTAGTTCGGCGACATATCTGGTCAGATCTGGATGATCGCCGGTTAGCAGACCTTCCTCTTCCGGTGGCCCCTGAAAAAGGCGATGGCGATCCAAAGAAAGATGGTGCCCTGGTGTCGTCAATCGCCCCCCTTTTTGATCCATCAGACGCGCATGTTCCGCCACCACTTTTCCCTGCCAAAAAATACGGATACGTTCAAAATATTTATGAATTTCCAGTTGTTTTCCCACCAACCGTTCCGGGACCGAGTAGCGGTTGGTTTCAAAGTTAACGTATCCTTCCACATCCACGATCCGGTTCTCGACTCGGAAAACCGGTGCGATAAAGGTCGGCAGAGGGACCAGGAATGGCTTTTCCATCAGAAAGGCCGCCTCTGGACTCATTCCCAGGATTTTTTTAACCTTTTGATTGGCATATTCCCGACACCATTGCAGAGCTTGACGATTCAGATCATCCCAATCGGCAAAAGTACGACCAACAATGAAGTTGTTTTCAATATAATGAAAAGGACGTTCAACCCGCGCCTTTCGATCTGGATTGTTGACGCGATGGGGTTGGAAGGCGACACCGAAGGCACGCCCCAGGGCCTCTACCTCTGGAGCGATCCTGGCGCCAGAACCGCTACCGCCGACGACAATGACACTCCCATTGTCAATGACGCAACGTGGACAAACTCCATCCATGAAACGGAAGGCATCGTTGAGAAAAACCATGACCTCGAAGCGAGTAAAACCAGGAAAATAGCGGAGATAGATGCGTCGGCTATAGGCCATCACCAAAGTGGCGCATTGGGCGGTCACCTCTTTGTCGCCCAAAAGAATGCGATGGGGAGAGGTATCGTGTTGCATCTCCTCCCCTGGCTCCAGGAGGTAGCTGCCCACCCGTCGTTGTTGTTCCCGCAACTCTTCCATGCGCAACATCCGGGTAAGAGAGCTGTAAGCAATTTCATGATTATGCTCATCACGCAAAATCTCCTGGATTCTGATGGCGTTACCCTTGCACCTGCGGAATAAATCCGGCAGGAGGGGAAGAATGGGTTGATACGTTTGGGAGAACGGCGGCGTGGCGTTTTTTTCTTCTGCCGGACGCAGATGATTCCGAACCGTGTTGCGGGAAATTTTCAGGGTGCGGCAGATCTCCCGCAGAGGGATCCCCTGTTGGTGTAATGTCCGAATGGTCTGGTGCAGGTCCTGACTGAGCATGACTGGAACACTCCTGGATTTGTAGGTTTAATTGACTCAAAAGTCCATCCAAACGTTGAATGGGACGGCGCAAATTCAACAAAAGAGCATCGGGCAATCCGGGAACAAAAATGCGGGGAGTCAGACGTAGCAATCGTTCCAGAATATGGCGGATGATCCGGGCTTCTTTCTCCCACGTTTCTTCCAGACTCTCCTCAAGGTGAGGATTCTCTCTTTCCATTTCCAAGGCATGCATGCTCTTGAAAAAAAGATCAGGAGCCGCCATCAATTGCTGACGAACCACTTCTCCTGATTGCTGATAGTGATGCCATAAACTTTGCAGTTGTCTGGTAGATAAAACATTAGATTCAATATACTTCAAAAGAGATTTGGCATGGTCGCTGTTGGCGCGCGCCAACGGCAGCAGAATCCTGGTTGCCGCCCAGACCGACAGACGCCCCTGGAGTACCCGTTCCAAAACCTCCTCCGGCAACTCACGGATCAGGGAGATGCGGCGACTGACCCAACTGGCACTGCGACCAACACGGGCCGCCAGCAACCGCAAAGAACAATCGAATCGGTCATGCAACTCCCGAATCATTGCAGCCTCCTCGATCACTTCCCAGGTGCGCGCCTGGCCATGAGCCAAATGCACCATCAGCGCTTCCTCCTCCGAACCATGAAAAACCTCAGCTTGCACCACCTCCCTCTCCAGACGTTTCAAGGCTTCCACCCTCATGTAACCGTCAATCAAAATCCACATACCCACTTGTTCGGCAGGAATCACCAAAACCGGCACCAACTGTCCGGCTTCTTCCAAAGAACGGGTCAACAAGTTGAGTGCCGTAAGATTACGCATCCGCAATCCCTGAAATCGTCGATCCACCTGATGCAATTCAAGATCAATGATTTTATTGAAGTTATTTATACCGTTCATATCAAACCTTGGTTAAGTTCTGCAAAAAATATGGACCCTGTCGTTCGCAACCAAACCATAACCGAATTTTGCCGGGAAGTCTCACTAGTCATCTCTTTGCAATCATTTTTGTCTTTGCAATATATTGTTTTTGAATGCTTTTTTACTGGTTTACTCGTCCATCTTTGCAATCATTTTCTGCCTCCAGAACCCTGTTTCAGGCATCCATAGTGCCATATCAATGATCGTTTCCTGCTCTAAGAAGGTATCTATAATTCAGACAAGCAATTGTTAATGTTTGTCTTTTTTATGGCAATCGCCTTGTCCTTTGACTCAAGAATGCCAATCCAAGAGGAAGACCACGGTTTACTCGTCCATTTTTGCAATCCGTTTTTTGCAGCTTTTTTTTCGTTGCCGGTTTCTCATGATCTGCCGCCGCCGATTGCAAGCGGTGTATCCAGGATTGGCAGCCCGATACTGTTTCCAGTAGCCTGGATTTTTCGTTGTCCACTTTCCCTGGGCACTCACCTGGTTGCTGCGGTACTCAGCATCACAATGCAATTTCTCTTTTTGCCATAATCGTTTCCGTTCCCTCTGACACTCGGGTCGTGAACAATACTTCTGGCCAGGAACATTGCCTCTCCGTTCAAAATCTTCTTTACACCCCAAGCACAGACACTTCTCCATGCCCCTCTCCTATCTTCAGAATCATCTGGGAAGAAGAGGTTTTATGGATACAGCAAAAAATTAACAGGGCGAGCAGAAAGAAAAAGACGTAGGCCGAAAATGAGCAGAGGGGAAGATGGGGTAATTCCTGAAGGGGGATGGGTCAGTTTGTGAGCAGAAAGGAAGGTGGGTCAGTTTTGGTGAGCAGGGGGGGGTCAGTTCCCATTAGCGG
>JACSDG010000073.1 GCA_015660855.1 Magnetococcales bacterium | reverse complement strand
GTTTTGATTTTGATTCTTTTGCCTGAAGGGCATAATGTCCTGAGACAAAATAAAAAAATCAGGTGTGAGAAAATCAAAATCTTGGGGCTGCGCCCCTACTCCCCCTTGGGGGGCAGTAAAATCAAAGTCAAAATCAAAGTCAAAATCAAAGTCAAAAGAAAAACCTTGGAGGGCTGCTGCCTCCAAACCTCCGCCGGGGGGGATGATCCCCCCCGGACCCCCGCAATAATTTCAACCTTAAAAAAAAGGGGGGGACTGAATGGTTACACGTAAAGAGGGGGGAGGGGACTGAATGGTTACAATGGAGTTTTGAGGAGAGACAGGCTTTTATTTTATTGCTTCGGGATATATGGGTTGCAAGGATACATCTGGATTTTTCCAGGAAGTGGCCAAATGACAACTATAGCCGTCGAAATGGGTTATTTGCAGGGTATGCCACGTCGGCGATTTCCCAGGATGGTCTGGGGCAAAAGAACTTGAAAACGTCGCTTGGCTGTTGTCTATCACAAGGGCTTGGAAGGGTACTGATAACCCCCGACCGTCCGCTTTGACCAGACTTTCCCGCAGGGTCCAATACTCAAAAAAAGCCTGAAAGCGATTGTCGGCGGCTATGATGGTTTGCCAGATCTCAGGTTCCATCATATTTTGAAAATCTCCCAGTTCAATAGGGCGTATTTGCTCCAGATCAATTCCTACCTCATCACGATTAGTTAAGGCGCAGACCACCAAGCCATGGGTGTGGGATATGCTAAAGTGCACAGGAGCGGCAATGAACGGTTTTCCATGCGGGCCTACCTGCCATTGATTTAGCAGGTACTCTGAATATCCAAACCCCAGCAACCCTTCCCTCAAGAGTAATTTGCCTAGAAGTGCTGAATAACGATCCTGCCACCTTTTAAATTTCAGGATACGTTTTTGCATGAATTCCGGCACCAAAGAAAATAGGCGTTGCCATTCTTCTGTTTGGAAAATGTGATCCACTCTCGTCCAATAGATACGAATCATGAAACTGTGTTGGTTTAGCGTGAATGTTATAAACTGCCATTGCGTGCAAGCTGCTTTTCCGTACCTCTCAGGGTAACCATTCAGTCCCCCCTTTTTTTTAAGGTTGAAATTATTGTGGGGGTTAAGGAGGAGATCATCCCCCCCCCCCCGGCGGGGTGTTTCTCCACACCCGGATTGTCCCGGATTTCACTCTCTCCGTCCACTGAAATTTCTCAAATCCGGCTCCCATTTCACCCAAGACCTAGCCGGATAAACCCATCGGAAAGAACACCGCAAACGCTTTGTTAATAAAGAAAATTATTAATTTAAATCTTTGCGCGGTTCAGACAATTTTGCCTTTGACTTTTTTGTTATTGAGGGGTAGACTTCCCGGTGACTGGCGTGGGGCTGGGTTGGTATTTCAGATAATTAAAGCTGTCAGGATCCTTATCTTTCGCGTAAATAATAAGATACAGGGTTTGCCAGATAGAACATAAAACGCAAACACGGGTAACCTTGACGTGGCTTACCATATTCTTGGCGTATCGGCGCATTATCACAACGCTGCGGCCTGCCTGATGCGGGGTGGAGAACTGGTCGCCGCTGCCGAGGAGGAGCGATTTTCACGCATCAAGCATGACCCCTCCATGCCCAAGGCAGCCATTCGCTTTTGTTTGCAACAGGCTAGGCTTGCCATCACCGACATCCATTGCGTCGCCTGGTATGAACTTCCCTGGAAAAAATTGGGACGACAGCTTTGGATGGGACTTCCCGGTTTTTCCCGAAATCCGGACGAAATCCAACGCATGGATCCCCATCGACCGGAAAGGGAAATTCGCGAAATTCTCGGCTTCTCCGGACCCATCGAATATATCGAACACCACTTGGCCCACGCTGCCAGTGCCTACTATTTTTCCGGATTCCAGGAAGCAGCCATCCTCACCGTCGATGGGGTCGGCGAGTGGGCTACGACCAGTTACGGTCGGGGTGAACAGCAAAACCTGGAACTTTTTGAAGAGGTCGAGTTTCCCAATTCCATCGGATTGCTCTACAGCACCATCACCAGTTATCTCGGTTTTCGCGTCAATGGCGGAGAATACAAGGTCATGGGGCTTGCCCCCTATGGTCAACCCCGTTACGTCGATACCCTGCGCGCCACCCTTCAAGAGGAAACCGGCGGCCAGTATCGGCTCGACATGCGCTATTTCGATTTTTTAAAAAATGAACGGATGTATTCCGACGCCTTGATCGATGCCTTCGGTACCCCACCCAGAAAACCGGAAACGGAACTCAAACCCTTCCACATGGACGTAGCCCGCAGCCTGCAGGTGGTTCTGGAGGAAATCCTGCTGGCCAAGACCCGTTACCTCCATACACGGGTTCCGTCGCAAAATCTTTGCCTGGCCGGAGGGGTCGCTTTGAACTGTGTCGCCAACCGGCATGTCCACGCGCATGGCCCTTTTAAAAATTTGTTTGTACAGCCTGCGGCCAACGATGCCGGCGGCGCGTTGGGAGCGGCGGCCATGGCCCACAGGCGACGTTGTGAGTCCTCGATCCCCACACAGCGCATGTCCCAGGTGTTTCTTGGCCCCGCCTATTCCAACGATGAAATTCACCGCATCCTCGCCACCACCCCCCTGCACTTTGAAGATTTTCGCGGTCGTTCCGAGGCCTTGTTCAACAAGGTGGCCGCAGCCATCGACTCGGGCAAGGTGGCAGGCTGGTTCCAGGGTCGCATGGAATTCGGTCCGCGTGCCCTGGGTGCCCGTTCCATTCTGGCCGACCCGCGCAACCCCAACATGCGCGATCATATCAATGCCCTGGTTAAAAAACGCGAAGCTTTCCGTCCCTTTGCACCATCGGTGCTGGAAGAAAACATGGGCGACCATTTTGACCTGCAACACCCCTCCCCGTTCATGCTGGAAACCTGTCAGGTCAAGTCGCCACTCAACATGCCCGCCATCACCCATGTAGACGCCTCGGCCCGGGTTCAAACTGTAAACGCACAGGAAAATCCCCGCTATGCCGCCCTGTTGCGAGCGTTTTTCCAACGCACCGGTTGCCCCATCCTGTTGAATACCTCGTTCAACATGCGCAGTGAACCGATCGTCTGCTCGCCGTTGCATGCCCTTTCCTGTTTTGTCCGTTCGGAAATCGACCTCCTGGTTCTGGAAGATTTTTTCATCGAAAAAGGTGCCATTCCAGATTTTTGGAAGCAGGCATTGGAAATAATCGAGAAAAATACCAACCCCGCAATCACCCATCGGGTGTATACCTTTTTTTAACGGAACCATTATGGGCACAACTCCGCTTGAAGCAGCCAAAACAATGGCCAATCTTCTGGCCAACCATCTGGCCTTCGCCAACAATGTTCCCCATCTCCTGGAATCCATGCGGCGGTTGGGTATGTTCAACGGACAAATGGACCTCCCCACCCAGAAAAATATTGCGTTTCCCCATTTTGCCCCCGGCGATGCCTCTACCCTGCTCGGTCTGTGGAAACCTGTGGAAAAAGAAGGACAATTCTGCCACGAACGGATTGACACCGATTATTTTAACATTTCCCGCTGGTCCAGCATGGAACGGATTGGCCCCAAATCAAGCAAAAAAAGGATTGTCTATCTGGGAGAATCGGTGGCGCGTGGGTTTTTCTTCGATCCGCATTTCAACCCTGTCGCGGTGATGGAGGCCATGCTCGCCGAAGAGCCAGCGGACACCGGTTACGAAATTATCGATTTGGCCTGTAATGGTCAGTTCATGCAACCGATGCTGAAACTTGCCTATGACGCCCTGGCCCTGAGACCCGATATGTTCATTCTGTTTGCCGGCAACAATTGGCTGGAGCCGGCCTCCCTGTGGCGCGAAACCGGTTTTGGCATGGCCGAAGCACTCAGGCAAGGTGAGGGGGTGGGTGGGATCAACCGAATCATCGAAACATGGCTGGAAGAACGGACCCGTGCCTTCATTCGCCAACTGACCTCTTTGGCCGAAACCCATCACCTCCCGATCACCGTCGTCATCCCTGAATTCAATCTGCTCGATTTTGCCACCGACAACATCGCCGGTACCCCATATCTGCTTGCGGGAACAATCAACCATTCTCTCTGGTACAAAACCAGAAACAAGGTTCCAAGCCTCATGCAGGCAGCAAAATATTCCGAGGTTGAACCTCTGACAAAGCAACTTATTGAACTTGATGGGGGGACGACATCAACCGCTTTTTCACTGCTGGCCCGCTGTCAATTGGCACAGGGGAAAAAACATGAAGCCAGGCATTCCCTGGAGAGATCCCGGGATGCCATGCTCTGGTGCTGGCCTTTGTTGACGCCACGTTGCCCCGCTGTGGTTCGCGACACCATCCGCAAGGAAATCGGCCAGGGTTCACCGTGGCTTTCCATGGTTGACCTACCAGACCGTTTTACAACCTGGCTCGATGGCGAACTGCCGGGCAGAGACATTTTTTTCGACTATTGTCACCTTACCGCCAAAGGGACCACCATGGTGGCTGCCGCCATGGTCGAAACCATTCTGGAACGTCTGGACGGCGGCTCGACAGACTTCGACACCTTGATGGCCCGTGCACCAACCCCAACGCCGGAAATGATTGGCCGGGCACATTTATTCGCCGCCATGCACAACGCCTCCTGGGGGCAGCCCAGAGAGCTGGTACGCCACCATGCCCATCAAGCCGCACAAACGCCCCATCAGGTTGAGTTGGCAACCCGCATGGCCGATATTGCCAGTCGGTGCTTGCCAGGGGCATTGTGTGAACCGTTTCCGGAGATTCTCCAAACCAACGATCTGTTCGCCATCTTCCGGCTGGCCGATATGGGAGAACGCCGTCATGATTTGTTGGTCGATGAACTGACCGCTGCCTTCCAAAAGTCAAGCCCCGAACTGGCCGATCATGTTCACCAGATTCGTTTGCGGGAACTGGGGATCGCTCGTACAGGCGTTGACCTGTTGAACCCCCGCCAACACATTTCCTCCTGGTGCCAACCAGAAACCGATTGGTGGGAAAAAACCTTGTACTTCAGTGCCTACACCCAGGAAAGCCGGTTTTTGCTGGTATGTCCCTCCCGATCCGATAACCTGAGGCTGGCTCTCACCTGCCGGATACCCGAAGATGCCAGATCCATGCTCCAGATCCGCATCAATGACACCCTGCTCCAGGAAATTACGGTCAGCGCGTCGTGGTCCACGCACCGATTGTTGCTTCCGGCCCATCTGCTTGTCGCAGGAAAAAATGAAATCACCCTGGTCTGGCCTGTCGTCATCTCCCTCAAAAACCCAACCGACGCCTTGGTCAACCTGATGCTCTCAGGGGGAATCTCTCCGCCGACATTGTTCCAGCCCCTTGGCGAAGTATCCACCTTTCGCGCCGAGCCGATCCACGCCGAATCGTTGTACGGCTAAAGCAAAAATGTTCGCATTTTGCCAAGCAAAGTCCTGATGGAGCTTTCTTCAAACTGTTGGGCATTGTAAGCGACAAATATTTGCAATTGTCCACTCTCGACGATGGCGTTGAACGCCAGATCGTAGATTATTTTGGCTCTGTCACTCACACAATAAGGGGCCATGTCACTCCTGGTTTCCATGGAAAGCTGGCCTGCATCAAAACGATACTCACCCAGATAGTTAAAACTGATCTGCGGCTGAAGGCGAAACTCCAGATCCTTTCGCATGGATGGTGGGGTGATATATTTCAATATGCCGTAGCCAATACCGCGATGGGGAAGTCGATCCAGCTTTTCCCGAATGGCGTCGCGAAGGTTTTCCCGGTCCTGGTTGTGACCGACCGTTAGAATCATCGGAAAAACGCTGGTGAACCAACCTGCGGTACGATGGACATCCACCCCTTCCACAATGGATTCCCGCCCGTGTCCCTCCAGCATGATGGCCACAGTCTCCAGACCGGACCAGGCATAAATGGCCTGAGCCAATGCCGCCAACAACAGGTCAAGCAGGCGCGGAGATCGACGAAAAGTTGTAGAAATCCCCTGCACAATTTTGGTTTCTCCCACACTGAACACCAACCGATCTTCCCTGACTTCAGCGACCGGGGGTACTCCACCGTATTGCACAGGCAAACGGCGTACCGGTACTGAATCAACCTTTCGCCAATATTCTTTCTCCCGCAACAATTCCAAACTGCGACCATAGGCGTGCACCCCCTTGGCCCAACGTTGAAAAGAATCGGTCTTTGGAGGCAGAGCGATCGTTTTTCCGGAAATCTTCTGTTCGTACCCACGCAAAATATCGTCCACCAAAAACCGCCAGGAAACCGCATCGATGATCAAATGATGGATGACGATCATCAGCCAATCTTCGTCAGGCAAACGCAACAAACGGGTTTTACACAGTGGACCATTCTCCAAATCCAGACTGCCTTGCACCTGCCGTGTCCAACGATCCACTTCCTCTTCGGTATGATCCGATTCCCTGAGGTCGATCATCTGAAAGTCCACCGGCAGATCAAGCCCCATGATTTCCTGAACAACGCCGTTGTCCTTGTCCCAAACAAAACGCCCCCTGAGAATATCATGGTGATTTTGTACTGCCCGCAGGGATGCCACCATAGCCTGCTCGTCCAGACGTTCCTTGAAGAAAAAATATTCGGCATGATTAAAATGGTGGCGGTCCACCGTATACTCCCGAAAAAACCATTCCTGGATGGGGGTCAACAAAACCTGTCCGGTAACCATTTCCTGTTGTCCCCCCCTTGTGGCGGGTCGCAAGGCACCGGCCTGAATGGCGGCGGCCAGAGAGGCAATGGTGGGATGGAGGAAAATATCTTTAATTTCAAGATTCAAGTCACCCAAATTGGCAACCAGTTGAATGGCCTTGATGGAATCACCACCCAAGACAAAAAAATCATCCAGAATGCTGATGGAGGTTTGTCCCAAAATTTTTTCCCAGGCTGCAAGCAGGCGAGCTTCCAGTTCAGAGCCAGGCAATGGTGGTGGACAAGGTGCGGATTTGTCCGGATTGGGTTGTGACAAAAGGGCCTTGCGGTCAACCTTGCCACTGAGGGTCATCGGAAACCTGTCCATGGCAACCCACCGGGAGGGGATCATGTATCCAGGCAAAAATTTCTCCAGCCAACGCCGTAAAGATTCCGGTTGCAAAGTGGCCGGAGTGACGAAGGCAACCAGTTCGATGGCTTTTGTTTCCTCGCGACGGACCAGAACAACCGCCTCGGCCACCTGGGAATTTTGCCGTAAACGTTGCGCCACCTCCTCCGGTTCAACCCGATTTCCCCGTATTTTGACCTGATCATCCAGGCGGCCCAACAATAAAATGGTGCCATCGGAACGCCAACAACCCAGATCACCCGTGCGATACAGTCGTTCCCCGGGTTGGAAGGGGTTGGGGATAAAACGTTCCCGGGTCAATTCCGCTCGGTTGAGATAACCTCGCGCCACCCCAGGGCCGGACACATGGATCTCCCCTGGCATTTCCACACCGACCGGTTGACCATCTCCATCCAGAATATACAGGGAAAGATTATCCAGGGGATAACCTATGGGTATGCCATGAATATAACGTTGCGGATCGGGCAACACCCGATACATGGTGGCACACACCGATGTTTCGGTGGGACCATAGGCATTGAAATAACGCAAACGACCGGCAAAATAGAGTGCATCTTCGAGAATGGGAGGTTCTCCCGCAGTAATCAAAACTTTCAGAGTGTCAAGTTCCGATCGGTTTTCCTCCTTGACCTTGGCAGCCAAGGCATTTAAATAAACAGGTGGCAGAGTCGCCACAGTCACGCCAACGGAGCCTATCAGGTCCAACAGTCGATCCAGATTTTGCACAAGGGCATAGCGGACAGGAACCAAAGCCGCTCCACACAGCAAGGCCATGAAAATTTCCGACATCGAAGCATCGAAGGCGGGAGAGGCAAACTGCAATACCCGATCGGTCGGTTCAATCCCGAAGGTACGGATTTGCGCCAGGGCCATGTTGACAAAACCCGAATGTTCCACCAATACCCCCTTGGGGTGTCCGGTGGAGCCGGAGGTGTAGATAATGTAGGCCAAATGGTCAGGCCCCACCACCTGGCGAAAAGACTTATTTTCTTCTGTCTTTTTGAATTGTTGCAGCGCAAGCGATACAATATTTTTATTGTCAAAAACAAACTCATGAACAGCATCTTCAACCAGGACGATACGGCAACCGCTATCCTGCAACATGAATTCAATTCTTTCCTTGGGCGTGGCGGGATCCATGGGCATGGCCACGCCCCCCCCTTTCATGATGCCCAAAATACCCGCTGGCAATGCGGCAGACCGATCCACCAGGAGAGCGCAGATTTCTTCCTTTCCCAAAGAGAAGTGGGTTTGAAGATGATAAGCAATCTGGTTGCTCCATGCGTCCAATTGCTGATAATCCATCGGGTTGCCGTCGTCAAAAACAGCGGTGGCGGTGGGGGTTGCCGCCACCTGATCGGCGAAAAGGCTGACGATGGTTGCCTGTTTGGGAAATGAAACCCGACGATCATTGAACGATTCCAATAAAAGCTGTCGTTCCCCGTCGGGCAAAAAATTCAACCGGCGGATGGTTTGATCCGGTTGTTTCAAGATCCCCTGTATCAGGGCGGTCCAATGTTGCAACATGCGATGAATACGCTCAGACAAAAACAAATCGGTGTTATAGGTTACCGCAACCTGGAGTTGTTGATCCTTCTCGAAAATATTAAACACCAGATCGAATCGACTAATGTTGGCATCCAAATCCCGGCCCGTGATTGTCAATCCCGATGGCCCGGGGTGAGGGGGAAGCCAATCCTGCATGACCACCATGACATCAAACAGGGGCGACCGGCTCATGTCCCGTTGCAGATCGAGTTCCTCCACCAATCGGTCAAAGGGGTACAGTTGCTGCTCGTAAGCTTCGATGATGGTCTGTTTGACCTTGGCCAACACCATCGCAAAAGTGTCTTCCTGATCCAAGGTGTCGTGTAAGGCGAGGGTATTGAGGTACAAACCGATCTGATTTTCCAATTCGGGCCATTCCCGCCCCGCCACCGGAGTCCCGACGATGATTTCCGCGCTGGAATCGGAACCAGGTAATCGGTTGTAGCGAAACAATAAAATCTTGATCAAAGCGGTCATCACCATGAACAAGGTGGCATGGTGGCGTCCCCCGAGTTGTAAAATACCATCCCGTACTTCCGGGGGAAAATCATGCACCGCAACACGACCATTGAAGGTTTGCACCGCCGGTCTGGGAAAATCGGCGGGCAGGGAAACAGGCTCATGGTGACCCGCCAATTTTTTCAGCCAATAGGCTTGCGCCCGTTTGGCCTCCGGCCCCGCCATTCGGGCGTTTTGGAAAAGGGTGTAATCTTTGTATTGAACGGCCAGGAGGGGCAGGTCAGAAGGAAGATTGGCACTGAAAGAGTCATAGCATGCCATGGTTTCGTTCTGAAGAATATCCATGGACCAACCGTCGCTGATGATATGGTGCATATTGAGCGACAACACATGGTGATCGCTGGCTATGGTAAAAAGGGTCACCCGATAAAGCGGACCGGTACCAAGATCGAACGGGGCACGCGCGTCCTCATAAGCCAGATGCTGAAGAAAGGCTTCGGGATCCGCTTCCCCGGTCAGATCGACCCGCAACAGGGTTGCGAGGGGGGTCGGAGCGATCCGCTGCCGGGGTTGACTGAACTCCAAACCTTCCGGTTCCTGAACAAAGGTGGTACGCAAGGATTCGTGCCGCAAGGCCACCGCCTCCAGGGACCGTTCCAAAAGATCGGGGTCCAGGGAACCTTTGAAGTCGTAAAGGGATACCGTGTTGTAGGCAATGGCCCTGTTTTCCATCCGCTGCAAAATCCATAATCTTAACTGAGCGTTGGAAACCGGATAGGTTTCCTGTTGTGGTGCGGGTGGAATGCGTGTTGCGACGTGTTGCGAACGATTGCGCACAAATTGACACAATGCGGCGATGGTGTGATGTTTGAACAGTTCCCCCAACGGCACTTCAACGCCAAACTGTTTTTGGATGCGCGAGACCATGCGCACCGCCTTGAGACTGTGCCCGCCCAACTCAAAAAAGGAATCGTTGCGACCAACGAGGCCACACATCAACACTTCCTGCCATATCATGGCCATCCGTTGCTGAAATTCACCCTGAAGCGGGACATAGGGGGTGGTTGCACGATCACGATGAACGGGATCGTCCACCGGCAGACGGAGCAAGGCAGCCCCGGTGTTGTGCACCAGTGGCAGATAGTGGGGTTTGTGAAGCAAATTTTCGGCGTTGACCAGGTCGATGGACCAACGCGAAAAATTTTTATTTTCCCACCCTAGAGGTATGTCATCTTTGGCTTCCGGTTTGTCGGGCCGTGGTTGTGTCGATGAAAGATTTTCCTGTTTTTGGGCAGGTGGTTGGGTGTCATGGAAAAATTGAACATGGGAAACTGTTTCTGGAAGTTCCCCCAACGCTGCCCCAAAAAGAATACCCGTTGCGGTAACCTGCCGTCTTTGCAGCGGGCCGTGTTCCAAAAATTGCAAAACAGGTCCGTTTTTGGGTGTGGGACGATATTCCAG
The DNA here is from genome assembly GCA_015660855.1 of Magnetococcales bacterium. GTDB lineage: Bacteria > Pseudomonadota > Magnetococcia > Magnetococcales > UBA8363 > UBA8363. Next base: position 6,568 of record JACSDG010000073.1, on the reverse strand, counting down.
GAGCAGTTCATCGTATCCGCTGCCCTGGCAGTGCTGCCGCAAACCACACAAAATGGCAGTCTCCACCCCTCGCCCCAAAGCCCGACAACTTAACAGGAAGGTATCGACAAACAATCGGCCCCGCTCCGGTCGCGCCAGCACCACCCCCACCAGTCCATAATCACCAAACCGGTCCAGGACATGGATGGCCCAGCAGTGCCATCCGTCCTTGTTGACCAGATCATCAATCTCACTTTCGGACCGGCGCACAGTCGTCAGATTGAACTGGTTGGTGCGTTGGGTCAGTTGGGCAACGCGAGATTGTTGCTCCGCAGTCATGGGGGCCATGAACACCCGAATTTCCAGTGTTCGTAAAAACTCTTCCAGGGAGGGGGCCTGTTGCTGAAGTTGGCGGCGTTGTTGTTCCACCTGAACCATGGTACTGCGCTTTTTGTCTTCCTCCGTAACCGAAAATCGATCAAACGCCCAAACCAACCGTAAAAAAGGGTCGAAATGAACAGGGTCTTGCGGTAATTTCAAACTCAGCACCTCCGGAAGATGGGTCATCATTGCAGCACACTCCACCCCGGAATCATCAAGAAAAACAAAACTGTCCAACCCCAATCCCAGCTCGACGGCGATTTCCTTTAGATTTGATGACTTAGCCTGCCAGTTGATGCGATGGGCAACGAAATGATCCCGCTGCAATACCATGTCCCGATGGTTGGCAAATACCTCCCATACATCATCTTCGTTGTTTTTGCTGTTGATCACCAGCAAAAAGCCTTCCCGATGCCGATCCACCATGAACCGTTGCAAGGCACGATGCCCGGGTGTCACAACGACTCCGGTGGCCCCCCCTTCACCGCAAACCCCCTGCCATAAGGTATTGTCGCAATCCAGGGCGATGACTTTAAACGGTGGTGCCAGGTGAGCGTAGAGCCGACGAGCGATCCACAGACCAAGGGCGGCATGAAAAGAATCAGAAAAAGGGATGTGCCCAAGCTGGTCCTGTTGATCGTCAAAAGGATGATCGATGGAAAAAAGGTCGGTCAAGACAGAAAAATCCAGCAGGTGTACTGTGGGATGATCACGGAGAAAATCCCTTAAACGCCGGTAGTGCCCCTGTATCCAGGCAGACACATCCTCCCCGACTTGCGGCAAAACCTGGGACGATGGCAGCAGACCAACCATGAGGGGGGCGTCATTACTGCGGGTATTGAGGGATTGGATCAGTTTTTCACAATAGGTTTCAAGATGGAGTCGGCAAGTTTCAGAATTTTTCTGCGGTAAATCCCGGATCCAATCTTCAAACCGGACCAGAAGCAAGCCATGTCCGGTCCGGGTAGACAACAGGCTGCCTGGATCCAATAATTCCTGAAAGATCTGATTGTATTTTCCAAATTTCAGGTCAACATCCAGGCCAAACGTCCGCCCCCACCAGCGAATATGGGACTCCACAGGCTCGACGGTAAAGGTGGCCACCACCACCAGTTGCACCGTTTTACGCTCACGACCAGCTTCGATCCCGGTTTTCAGGTTCACGTTTGCAGGAATTTCTTTATGAATCGCCGTCAACCGGGACAGAGTGATTTCCCCCACAGCCAGGCTGTCGTTTGCCGTCACCTGGGTCATAATGGACTGCACGTTGGCGACTATTTCGTCCACCACAGAAGGATCGATGACGGCCCGGTTGAGGATCATGTTGAAGCCCAGACAGACATCGGGTTGAACCTGGACGGTCAGGGGATAGTTGGAATGGTCTTCCTGTTTATACCGTTCTATCGCAAGACGCCCCCCTTTGTTGTCATCGATGGAAAAGTTGGCCACATCCTGTGCTGCATAATTTTCAAACACCAAAATATGATCCAGATGCCCATGAGCCAACGCGCTGTTCGCCAGAATCTCGGCCAGGGAGTGGTAATGATAATCTCCGGAAGCAATAGCCTCGGAGTGGACCTGTTGCAGCAGGCGATGAAAGGGAATGGCGGGTTCACAACGGATACGCACGGGGACGGCATTGATGAAAAGCCCCACGATCCGCTCCACACCCGTGATTTCCGGGGGGCGACCCGATACGGTGGCGACAAACACGCAGTCGTGTGCATGATTGTAATACCCCAACAGCATGCCCCAAATGGTTTGAACGACGCTATTGAGGGTAACGCGATGGCGCATGGCCAGTTGACGGAGGGCATCGGTCAATGATTTTGGAAGGGTATACAAAACCTCCTGGGTTTGAAAGGTGGTTTTCTCCCGGGTGATCAAACCGGGAAGAGCAACCCTGGACTGATAACCTGCCAGGTAACGTCGCCAATAACGTTCTGCGGTTGTTTGATCCTGTTGTTCAAGCCATTGAATATAGGCAGCAAAAGGAATGGGTTGGGGAAGATCGGGTTTTTCTCCCCGGATCAACCGGGCGTAAATCCGGAAAGATTCGTCCTGGATAATGCTTACGCTCCAACCATCCAGAATAATATGGTGAAAACTGTGTACAACTTCGAAGACCTGCTCCTCCAAACGAAAAACCGCCATGCGCATCAACACGTCCCGACCAAGATCAAACCCTCGCGCCAGATCTTTTTTTCCATGGGCCTTGATAATGGTTTCCTGTTGATCCGGTGCCTCATGCCGCAGATCCTGGAATGAAAAATCGAGGGATTGCTCCCTGAGTACCACTTGTCTGGGTTTTGGAACGTTCTTGTAGACAATGCGTGTTCGCAAAATATCGTGCCGCCGCATCACCGCATTCCAGGCGACCTCGAACAGAGACACATCCATGTGGCCGCGCAGACGAAAATGACATTGTTCATGGTATGGATGGGATTCCTTGTCACTCATCGCATGAAATAAAATACCTTCCTGCATAGACGTGAGGGAATATATACGCTTTATATTGTTTTTCAGGTCGGCACGCGCCATTTTTTTCTCCCAAAGCCACCATGTAAGCCATATTGACCGTCAATACCCCCATCCCACAATTTCCGCCCAAACCGGGAACCATGGTTTGAAGAATATAGAACATTTTTATACTATAAAACTCCAAAAACAGGCTACGCTAAAGAAAGTAAAATTGTTCATTGACCTAATGGACGGAGCATACGATACTTAGCCCGTTTTTATCCAGACCAAGGATTGAGTGCTTCAAAATGCTACCCACCCATGTCGTGGTGAGGCTTGCCGTTGGGGCAGATTCTCATTTTTTTTTCGACTCCTTCGGGGCAGGTGTTCTCTTCCCCTGAGGGCGGTCCTCCTCAAAATTGAACGTCCGGTGCAATAAAATGACTAAAGCTTTAGCTCTAAAAAAACTCAGAATTTCTTTGGTTGTTACCAGTCTTGGTATTTTAAGTGCCTGTGGCGGCGGAGGTGGCGGAAACGGTGACGGTGGCGCAGGTCCCAAGGTTCTCACGGGAACCTTCATCGACGCCGCCGTCGATGGTCTGACTTACGTAAGCAGTCCCAGTGGCAATTCCGGAACGACCAGCAATGGCGGTCAGTTCAAATATCTCCCCCTGGATACCGTCACCTTCAAGGTCAACGGCATGGGGATCGGCTCGGGGGCTGCGGCTGCGACCATGACCCCCATGGACTTGGTGTCGGACGGTATGGAGCTGATCACCAACAGCGACAACACAACAACGACCAGAGCCATAAAAATCCTGCAAATTCTTCAAACGCTCGACAGTGATGGCAACCCTTCCAACGGTATTTCCATCTCCAGCAATTCCACCCTTGCCAACAAAACTCTGGATACCCTCGACCTGACCAAAACCGATGATATCACGACGATGGGGGTAACGGCAGCCAAGGTCGTCTCTCCCGGAGCGGCCGCAGCCCACTTCATCGGCACCCTGGACACCCTCGGCTCCTCCGGCAAGGCATTCCTCTTCGCAAGAATGCTGAAGAAGACAGGTACGGCTACCAACGGCACCGCCGCCAGTGATGTTTTGAAAACAAGGTGGGCCACCAGGAAGGATGCCGTGGACAAAGCCATCCAGGCCAAACTGGATGGACTGACCAAGGCTTCCGTCAGTACCCATGGCTCCCTGCCGGGGGTTGTCGTCAGGGTCACCCTTCCCGATGGGACGCCGAAGACCTACACCAGTGGTTACTATGACCTGGGCAAGGATGCCAACATCATCGATGGCGATGAGAAGGCCATGGACGAAACTAAAAAGTTTCGCATCGGCAGCATCAGTAAAACCTTCACGGCCATGACTGTCCTCCAACTCCTGGAAGAAAAGCCAAGCCTGATCACTGTCAGCTCGACGGTGAAAGAACTCCTGATCGATAACAAGCCCAATGTGTTGAGTTCCGCGCTGATAACCGATACCACCCAAAAGGCAATGTTCACCACCGCCATCGCCGACGGAGTGACCTTGGGAGGTGCCACGGTTCAACAGCTCATCATGCACCTGAGCGGCCTCCCACAGACTTCCTCGCAAAAGATCACAACTTCTCAGGGAGGCTATGACTGGGGTTCCTGGGCACTCACCGCCTATCTCGACTCCAACCTGGACGGAAAAAACAAAGCCATCACCGGGACGACCCGTTCCGCGTGGACGTCCATGGAGTTGACGAAAATAAGCTACGATATCGGTGTGAAAAAACCCGGTGAGGGGTGGCACTATTCAAACGTCAACTACATACTGCTGGGAATGATCATCGAAGCGGTTACCGGCAACCCCTGGTATACCGAGGTTGCCAAAAGGTTCGGTACCGGGGCCGCCAATGCCTACAGTTTGGGAGTTGCCTTCGATTCGGGAACGGGTCCCACGACCTTGCCAGGAGGGACAGACAGCGGAGCGCTTGGCTATATCGACTGGTACAACAATTTTGACGGTGCTTGTCAGAGCACCCCGGAATGTACCCTGAACACAAAATATCCTGTGATCATTCACCCCAGTTTCTACGGGGCGTCGGGGGGATTAACCGGCAGCGTGGGCGATCTGTATACCTGGGCCGGTGCCATCGGCAATACCTACGAAGGCAAGACGGTTGCCGCCGGTGCCCTGGTCAGCCCTTCTCTCGGTTTCAGCAATTATTTCTTCGAGCTGATTGCCAATGTTCTCCACATGGGATTGGGTGTGTTTAAAAATGTCGAGCGCAAACTGGTCGGCCATCCTGGACAGGTCCAGGGGTACGATTGCGCCGTGTGGTATCGCTATGATGTTCAGGAACCTATCGCCGGGTGCACGAACACCACCATCAACAGTGGTGGCAAAGTCCAGGAAAAAGCTCTTTTCGGTATCATGGATCTTCTGGACGGAAAAACTGAAGTCAGTGGGTGATGCGTCACCCGGTTGTATCTGACCTTTGTGGTGGTTTGAGTTTATTTGGGGGGAGTACCTGATCAAATCGGCAGGAGTTGCGATGAGCGAATGGCAAGACCAGTTGAGAAATCGCGTTGACTCTCTGGAGAAACTGGAAAAGTTCATCCACCTGACTTCCGCTGAACGCGAGGCCATTGCTGCGCTCGGCAATACCCGCTGGGGGACCACCCCTTATTTTGCCGCTTTGATGGACAAGGAAGATCCCGATTGTCCCATCCGCAAGCAGGTCATCCCCTCCATGCTTGAGCAACAGAACAATTTTGGCATGGAGGGGTATCTCGTCTGGAAGGAAAACCGGGACACCAAGGAAAAACGACCCGACTGCATTGCGCGTCAATACACCGACCGGGTGGCTTTCGCCGTCACCCAGGTGTGCGGTACGTATTGTCGGCATTGTTTTCGCAGAGAGATGACCATCTCCAAGGATCTCAAGCTTCGCCTGGATGTCGATGATGGTTTAAAGTGGATCCTTGAGCATCCCGAGGTCAGGGATGTGCTCATTACCGGCGGCGATCCCTTCATTCTGTCCGACGATGAGATTGAATATCTGGTCCGCAAACTGCGTGAAATACCCCACGTTGAAATGATTCGTTTTGGTTCCCGGCTCCCCATCGTTTTGCCGCAACGCATCGACGCATCCCTGAAAAAACGCCTCGGGGGCTACCATAAAGTGCCCATTTGGGTCAACACCCAGTGCAACCATCCCAAAGAAATCACCGAGCATACCGCCCGTGCGGTCTACGACCTTATGACCTGTGGAGTCAATGTTGGCAACCAAGCGGTCCTTTTAAAGGGGATCAACGATTCGGCTGAAGTATTTACCAGGCTGCATCAGTTGTTGTTGAACATTCGCATCAGACCCTACTATCTTTTTTACTGTGAGTTGGCACCTGGCATCGATCATTTCCGGACGCCGCTGGAAAAGGGTGCCGAGCTGATTCGGGATGCGCTTCGTGGCCGCACCACGGGAATGGCGCAACCTTTGTACGTTGTGGCGACCAAAATTGGCAAAATTCCCATCCTTTCCGAAAGTCATGTAGTCTCCAGGGACGATAAAAAATATATTCTGAAAAACCATGATGGACGGACCGTGGAAATGCCGGTCGTATAGAGAGGGCTGGCTGTATCGGAAAAATAAAATTTTCCAATCATTTAGGGCCTGTTGACATTCAGTAAAATTGTTAAAAGAAAAAAGGGGGCTGGGGGATTGCCCCCAGGGTTTTGCTTTTGAATTTGTTTTTGACTTTAAATAAAAA
>JACSDG010000004.1 GCA_015660855.1 Magnetococcales bacterium | reverse complement strand
TCCACGACTGCTTCGATTGCTACCGGCTGGAACGACAGTTGCCGGGTGGGAGTTTCACCCACTGAAAGAATGCGCCTTATCACGGCGCACGGGACAGTACATCCATTTCCCTACCGCAATCTGGATTCCATGGACACTATGTACTCAATTCGGTCCTTCATCGTTTCCCCGGACCCAGGTTTGACCGTTTTCTCACCCACGGAGCAACCAACTTCACCATCGAACGAGTAAATCGGGCAGGATGTTCCACCGTTCAAATCGCAGCCCGGAATGATTTCGCCGGGGAGATGTTCCCCGATTGTTGGTTCCTGTGTTTTTCTTCCTCCAAGACAAATGTTTCGACCCCGCTGTTGAAATATTTCACCCCGGCGTGGAACTGCCCGTGTTTTTCCATAAGATCAAATATTTCTTCCTCAATGATCACCCGATGCCAAAGCAGGGCGACAACACCTGAAAATTCTTCCGCACACCGGGAAAAGTCTTTCGCTAAATTCGCACCCTGCCACCGGTCACCCAAGGATTTCACCAAGATTCCAAGCTCCCTGGCCTCTTTCCGAATACGTCGAATCTTATCGTTAATAATAGGATCCCCCTGGGCCTCAACCACGGGATAAAAGTGACCGTCCTCCATGACCAAATGCAGGAGTATACTACTAACAAAAGTATTAATACGCATTTTCAGCATAACCGAATCTTTGGATCCTTCCCAACGATCCAAAAGCCCCTGCACCTTGGCCGTCACATTGAGCAAACATTGATGCTCATGACGATAGGCGGCAATCGCTTTGATATGTTCCATGGAGAAATTCTCACGCAAAAATATACATATAAAAACAAAATATTAGCCAAAACATGAAACCAAAACCACCGGGGCGAGAGTGTATCAGTCCCAAGGATTAAAAGTCAAATCCACAGGAAAAAAGCACCTCTGGTCAAACCAAAGCGTCAGGGCCGTATGGTTGGACACATGTGATCAATCCAGGCGTTGGCGGATGCTGCGGTTTGATCCAGGACCAGTATGGTGGACCCCAAGAATGCGACAGTTGGTTAAGCTACAGGACGGTTGTTTCATGATAACCAATGCTATTCTTTGCACAGCCAAAGGCAACAGAATCCAGTCTGTATTCGTATTGCCAAAACCACTTCAGGCGGGAAATGATCGTTTCCTGGCCATCGTTAGCTGCGAACAATAAAGAAAGATATTTTTTAATAACTCTAAGAATCGCAAATAGACCCTCCTGTAGCAACCGGATACTCATGTAAGGTTTTTATCTTGACTTTTTTTTGCCCGAAAGGCACCCTGAATCCAGGATTTCAACCTTCCGCCGAACCGATGCGTTGACCCCGGTTGTTTATGGCCTCCCCCCAGCCTGTCTCCTCCTTACGTCGCAAAATCACTTTGGGTTATGTCGCCATCAGCGTTTTGATCATGGTGCTGTCGGCATTGGCTTTTTTTGAACTCCACCAGATGGAGACCCGCATCAGGGCCGTCAGTGCCATCACTGATTTTTTAAATGCCATTTTGGAAATGCGTCGTTATGAGAAAAATTATTTTCTTTATAATAACAATTCGGATTGGCAGGCCAACTACCACTGGTTGGTTCAGGCAGAACAGATATTTCAAAAGCAAATGCTGAATTTGGCGGTAGTGGTTCCAAATCAACATATGTTAAAACAAGGCCTTGAGCATTATCGCCAAGCCATTGGCCGACAGTCCGGATCCTGGGAGATTGCGAACGCCCCCCTGTTGGAACAGGAAGACAAGGTACGTCAGGAAGGTAAGGAGTTGGTTACCACCGCCGAGGAAATGGCACGTACCGAAAAAAAACACCTCTTCGACGCATTGGAAAGGCATAAAAAGTTTTTTTTGGTTGGCATTGCCGTTCTTGCCTTGATCGTATTGGCTGTTGGGCACATCCTTACCAAGGCTGTAACCGCTCCCCTTGAAAACATGGAACACACCCTGCGCCGGATCGCCCAGGGGGAGATTGATCACATCCATATCCATTCGCAAGATATGGAGATTTATTCGCTAACACAGGCATTCAATCGCATGATTATGGAGTTGCGTGCGCAGCAAAAACATATGGTTCGCTCAGAAAAACTGGCATCTCTGGGGACCATGCTTTCCGGGGTGGCCCATGAGATCAACAATCCCCTTTCCAACATTGCCACATCCTGTCAGATTCTCCTGGAAGAAAGCGTGGAGGAGGGTTTTCATCGAGAACTGTTGACCCAAATCGATTCCCAAACATTGAGGGCGCGGGATATTGTCCGCTCCCTCCTGGATTTTGCCCGGGATCGACCGTTCCATCACCAAGCCATCCCTTTGCGTCCTCTGCTTGAAGAAACCCTGCTGCTGTTGCGTGCACAAAGGTCTCCCGGGGTGACGGTGACGCTTGAAACTGTCGAGGGGGTGGTGGTGAAAGCTGACCGGCAAAGGTTACAGCAGGTATTGCTCAATCTGGTCAAAAACAGCCTGGATGCCCTTTCGAGCGATGGCGAGATCATCATTTCCGGCCATGCTCTGGAGGGTCTTCCCAATTTTGCCCCCGATCCCCATCGTCTGGTGGCCGGCAACATCGACAAATGTCGCGTGGGATCCGTGGTGGAAATACAGATTCAGGACAACGGCATGGGTATCGATCCTCTCCTGCTGCCTCGCATCCTCGATCCGTTTTTCACCACCAAGGAGACCGGGCAGGGGTTTGGCCTGGGATTGTTTGTGGTACACGAGATCATTGATGAGCATGGAGGTTGTCTGATCATTGACTCCCAACCTGGAATGGGATCAACCTTCCGGCTGTATCTGCCCGACCCACCGTTGTCGCTTGAAGAGACGCCTTTATGACGACACCACGCCTGCTCATCGTCGATGATGAAAAGATAGCCATAAAAAATCTGGCCTATGTCATGACCAAGGAGGGCTATGAAGTGGTCACCGCCAACAGCGGGGCCAATGCCCTGCGCTTGTTGGAACAGCATCCTTTTGACGTGGTACTCACCGATCTGAAAATGGAAAAGGTCGATGGCATGGGAATTCTTGAAGCATGCCGTCGCTGTTATCCGCAGACCGAGGTGATCATCATCACGGGATTTTCCACATTGGCCTCGGCGGTAGAGGCGATCAAACGCGGGGCATTTTCCTACCTTGCCAAACCGTTTCGCCTAGATGAGGTGCGCAAGGTGACAGCGGAGGCTGTCGAAAAGGTCAGAAAAAAGCAAGAACATCTTGATCTTACGGAAGAAATGCTTAACGCTCAGGGTGACAGTGCCATCATCACTCGCGACTCTGCCATGTTGCGTCTGATCGAAACTGCGCGCCAGATTGCCCCCTCCGACTGCAATGTTTTGCTCACTGGCGAAAGCGGCGTTGGCAAGGAATTGTTTGCCCGTTTTCTGCATCGTGCCAGTCGGCGGCATTCGCAAAGCTTTGTGGCGATCAATTGTTCCACTTTCAACGAAGGGGTGCTGGAAAACGAATTGTTTGGGCATTCTCGTGGTGCTTTTACCGGTGCGACGTCGGAGCGCAAAGGGCTTATTGAAGCGGCCCATGGAGGCACCTTGTTTTTGGATGAAATCACCGAAATGCCTCCCTCCATGCAGGTCAAGCTGTTGCGAGTCATCCAGGAGCGGGAATTGCGCCGCCTTGGCGACATCAAGCCCATTGTCGTGGATGTCCGATTTATCGGAGCCACCAATCGTAACCTGACGGAGGAATTGCGTCAGGGACGTTTGCGCCAGGATTTTTATTACCGCATGAACGTTGCCCGTTTGGAAATTCCCCCTCTGGCAGAACGTAAAGGGGATATCCCTTTGCTTTGTAATCATTTTCTTGCTTTATTCAACCAACGTTCCCAGAAAAATATTCAGGAAATCGACACCGAGGCGTTGGATATTCTGACCCGATATGCGTTTCCTGGCAATGTAAGGGAGTTGAGTAACATCATGGAGCGAGGGGTTGCCATGGTTTCAGGAGAAAAGCTGTTGCCCGCGCATTTACCCGATGATCTATGCCATGTGGAGATACTGACCCTTCGTTCCAAGGATGGCCATGTTTCCACGCTGGAGGAGCGGGAAAAAGAGTATGTTTTGTGGGTATTCCAGTACAAGGCGGGGGGAAATCAGACTTTGGCGGCGCAGATGCTCGGCATCGACCGGGTTTCGCTGTGGCGCAAGCTGAAAAAATACCAGGCAGAGAATGTTGCGGTTATGAGCACAAGATAAATCCTCCCTGTTGACATACCGACGAGAGTTGCGTTTTGCAATACCGATATAACAAATTGCAACAGTCGGAATTGTCTAAAAATAAGTTTTTAACTTCATTTAGTTATGCTTGTCTTCCCTCCCCATGGAGCCCCCGCGTTGCCGAATGCAACACCATGTTAAAAAAAATCGGTCCATTGTCAATAAAAACCGTTATATAACAATAAGATATACATAGAGTTTCCCTGGCATGGAACCTGCGATTATCGGAATAAATATCAATAACTCCGAAATCAGAGAGGCGTTCCATGAAAACTATGATGAACAAACTGGAAGATATGCTCACCGCTGCCGCCATGGCCGAAGGTGGACTTCCCGAAGCGGCCCAAGAATTGTTGGAGCTGTCGAAAACACCGCCATTTCACTCCGTTCTTTCTCCAGCGTCCCCCATGGAGTCTTCACCCCCTTCTTTTCGTGTGCCCGTCCCTCAAACTCATTAGCGACGTTTGGTTCTGCCCCGGGAAACCCGCGAATATTGGTGCTGCTAACGGGAATGCCAGGGGAGGATAAACTTTTGGATTACGCCCTGAATCTTGGGATGCGTTTGGATGCCCACCTGGAGTTGCTGTGGCTCGGCCATGTGTCGGGTGTCGTTCCTGAGTTGTCGGAATTCAGGGAAAAGGCCGACCAGAAAGGTATGCAATTGAACGTGGTCTGCGGCGAGGGAAAAAACGTGTGGGAGAAAGTGAAACGGCATCTTGTTCGTCATCCACCGTTGCCTCTGATAGCGGTCGGATTGCGTGAGATTGGCGGCAAGACCAAGGATGAAACCCGAAAAATGGTCCGGGCCGGGATTCCCATCACTCTGATTTCATTCAAATCACCAAAGACACCTACCGCGCTGATCCACTGAACATCCATGCCATAACTTACCGATCGAGACGATGAAAAATGGTCAACATAAAAAAAATATTCCCCTTTCTCACTTGGTTGCCCAACCTGGACCGTCAAGGTCTGAGCCAGGATTTTATTGCCGGCATTACGGTGGCGTTGGTGCTCATTCCTCAGTCCATGGCCTATGCCGATCTGGCGGGGTTGCCAGCCTATTATGGTTTGTATGCCGCTTTTCTCCCTGGAGCCGTGGCCGCCCTGTTTGGTTCCTCGCGCCAATTGGCCACGGGACCCGTAGCGGTGGTATCCCTTTTGACGGCATCCGCTCTGGCACCCTTGGCAGCCACAGGTTCGGAAGGGTACATCGCTTTGGCAATCGCTCTGTCCCTGATGGTGGGCATCGTTCAAATCACCTTGGGTGCTTTGCGGTTGGGTGTGGTAGTCAATTTTCTTTCTCATCCGGTGATTGTCGGTTTTACCAATGCCGCTGCGCTGATCATCGGACTGTCGCAACTCTCCAAGATTCTCGGTGTGAAAATGGGGCGAAGCGAACATTTCGTTGTGGATATTTGGGGGGTCTTGCAACAGGTCGGCAAAGCCCACCTGCCCAGCGTGGCGTTTGGTATCGTCGCTTTTGCGATCATGATGACATTGAAAAAAAAATATCCCAAACTTCCCAATGTTCTCGTCGCCGTCAGCCTGACTACCCTGGTCAGTTGGTTGTTGGACTTTCAGGGCATGGGAGGTAAGGTGGTGGGAACCATCCCCCAAGGATTGCCTAGTCTTGCCATACCTCGGATCAATGGCGACATGTTCATGACCCTGTTGGCGAATGCCGTGATCATATCCCTGGTGGGGTTCATGGAAGCCATTTCCATTGCCAAGGCCATGGCCGCCCGCACCAAGACTTCCTTGGATCCCAATCAGGAACTGATTGGCCAGGGGCTTGCGAATTTGGCGGGTTCTCTGAGTCAGGCCTATCCCACTTCCGGTTCGTTTTCGCGCTCGGCGGTCAATATCAATGCCGGAGCCACCAGTGGCGCATCTTCCCTTTTCACATCGCTGACTGTATTGATCACCCTGCTGTTTTTGACGCCGTTGCTGTACAACCTGCCCGAGGCGGTGTTGGCGGCCGTCATCATGATGGCGGTTGTTGGGCTGGTCAACTTCAAAGCCATCATTCATGCTTGGCGTGCCTCCCGCCACGATGGCATTGCCGCCGTAGCCACCTTCATTGCCACTTTGGGCTTTGCGCCCCATCTGGATGATGGTATTTTGCTGGGTGCAGGGCTTTCCATCCTGTTTTTTCTTTACCGCACCATGCAGCCAAGGGTAGCCAGTCTGGGACGTTATGAGGACGGGACCTTGAGGGATCTGGCCGTTCATCCCCATCTTCCTGACGATGAGCGGATTATCGTCATTCGTTTCGATGGGCAGCTGTATTTTGCCAATGTCGCCTATTTCGAGGACAAACTGCTCGCCTCTCTGGAAACCAAACCCAAAGCAAAATATTTGTTGGTTGTAGGCGATGGCATCAACCAACTGGACGCCTCAGGGGAAGAGGTGATTCGCCATCTGCTGGAGCGTTTGCAGGAGCACGGCATGCAATTGGTTTTCTCTGGCCTTAAACGGCAGGTGTTGAGTGTCATGCGCAACACGGGTCTCTTCGATTTGCTGGGGGGGGACACCAATATTTTTTCTACCGATGATATTGCTCTCACGGCCATCTACCAGCGTATCGGCGATCCCGGCACCCCCTGTCCGCTGATGCCCGTTCTGAAACAAAAGTTCCAGGTGGCGTAGTTTTCCTGGGAACACGGCTTGGAAGTTTTACGAGGGATCGTTGATTTTCCAAGCAAAAGCACGACGGGGGTCTTGAGAAAGGAATCACCTCCCTCAAGACCCCCATAACGGCTCAATCCGCATATCCTGGACGTATCGGAAAAACAAAGTTTGGCAAAAATTATTGTGGGAGTCCTCCGATACGTGGACGCATAAGGTCAACCCAGGCGTTGGCGGATGCGGCGGTCTGATCCAGGACCAGACCGGGAAAAAAACCTAGGAAAAGAATCAAGGCAGAGGATACCAGGACGACGACAAGTTCACGCCCGCCCAAATCGACGACACTTCCCCCCGTATCTCCCCGGACGGGGCCAAAGAAACATTTTCTAAACAAATTCAAGAAATAACCAGCACCAAGGATCATCGCTGCCAAAGCCGCCAAACCCGCGCCCAAATGAGTTTCAAGGGTGCCCATAAAGATTAAAAATTCGGCTGGAAAACCGCTGGTCCCCGGAATCCCCAACCCCGCCAAGCCAAAGAACAAATAAAACGCGGCAAAAAAGGGCATGCTTTTGGCCAATCCTCCCAGATTGACGGCTTCGGTGGAACCGGTGCGGTGTTGCAAAAATCCGGTGAGAAAATACAAGCCGGAAGCCATCAGGGAAAAATTGAGCAGCTGAAAAATCGCCCCCTGAATGCCAGTCACGTTCATGGTGGCAATGCCCAAAAGGACCAAACCAACATGGCTGATGCTGGCGTAGGCCAACAAGACGACCAGGTTGGTCTGGGAAATAGCCAAAAACGCGCCATACAAAAGTCCCGCCGTCCCCAACCCCGCCAGCAACCAATGATATTCCCGCGCCGCATCGGGAGCCAACGGTAGCAAAAACCGAATCACCCCATAAGCCCCCAACTTCAATCCCGTCATGAAGGCCAAAATCACGACCGGTCCCTCCCGGGCCATGGTGGGCAGCCAAACATGAAAAGGAACCGTGGGTATTTTAGGAGCCAATCCCAACAATAATAAAAAAAACAACCAGGTTTGGAAATGTGGCGATGGGGGGGATGCCAACAATTCGGGCAGACCAAACATCAGACCCACCAGGCGACCATCCACCAACTGGGCATGGTCCACAGCCAACAACACGAAAGCCAACAATAATGGAATGCCGCTGGCGATCATCAGCAATGTATACTGAGCCGCCGCATAGCGACGGTGCGGACCCACCCCCCAAAGGCTGACCAAAAAATAAATGGGAACCAGCGTCAATTCCCAGAAAAAGAAAAATAAAACGGTGTCCAGGGCGCAAAAAATACCCATGGTCACCGTTTTTAACATAAGGATACACGTATAATACAACCGAGGCATGTGTTGCACGCGATTCCAGGAGGCCAGGACCGTCCCGATGAACAACAAAGCCGTCAATGGCAGAAACAAAATCGAAATGCCATCCACGCCGACACGATAATACACCTCCATGGAAGGGATCCAACGCCGGATTTCCATCCACTGAAACCCAGCCACATCGGAACGATAACCTCCCAAGAGGGTGAGACAAATCAGAAGATCCACGCCGACCGCTGCCAGGGCGACCAGGCGAACCTTTGCGGGATCGCGCACCCCCCAGAGGACGATGGCCGATATTGGAAATGTCAACAGCAGCAGACTGATCAATGGCAGTTTGTCCATGTCAGACAGGTACTTTCCCCAAAGGTAATGCAAGTTCAAACAAATGCCCAAGCCCTTCCAACGATTTTTCAATCAACAGGATCCAAGGCTCGGAATAAAATCCCAAAGCCAGAAGGGCAACCACGGTCATCACCGCAATGGCCCGTTCCTGCAATTTGGGCGGGTCCATGTTCATTTTTAGATCTTTCTGACTTTTGGCCAGGAAGGTGCGGTGGAACGCCCACAACAGAAAGCCTGCGGCAACGACGTTACCCAGGGCAGCCAGAATGGTGACCAACGCCCCAAAACGGCTGATGGCGGCTTCCAAGACCAGATGGACCGCATCGAAGCCTGGCGTTCCCGGCATACAAACGACAGACAGCCCCGAAATCAAGAAGGTGCTGCCGATGATGGGGAAATGATCAAACAATCCGCCGAGTCGATCCATGAACATGGTATTGGTGCGTTGGTGCACAAAACCGGCAGAAAAAAGCATGCCGGCGGTGGCAAGACCCAGGTTGACGGAAAGCAGCACCGTTCCTTCAAAGGCGCGCTGCTCCAGGCTGAACAGGCCGATGGTGATGATTCCGGTGTGACTGACGACCGAGTAAGCCAACAAACGCCGAATGTTGGTTTGCACCAGTGCCAGAATGGCCGCATAAAAAATACCCACCACGGCAAAAGCGACGACATGGTTGTGCCAAAGGACGACCGCATCGGGCAATAACGGGAACACAAACCGCAAAAGACCGAAAACACCCGTTTTCAGCCCCAAAAGAAAGACGGGGGCGACGGCAACCATACCGTGTTGGGCAGCGTCGGGGAGCCAACCATGCAAGGGAAAGAGGGGAATTCGAATCGCCAAGCCGTAAAACAGCAAGAAAAAAGCCACCGATTGCAAAGGTGTATTCATGGGTGTTTTGGCCAGGTCCATCAAGTCAAAACTCCAAACCCCGCCCGTCACCTGACTATGGTGCCAGCCCAACAATCCCGATCCCAGAAAAAACAACAGAACACTGATGGCCATGAATTGAGCAAAACGGATAAGGGAGCGGGCGTTGTCTACGGTCGTTGACCATCGATGCAACAAAACGCCCACAAAAAACATCTGAATCATGGAAGCCCAGGCGAACAGGACGATGTCCAGAATGAAAAATTGAAACATCAAAGACGCTTCTTCCAGGAAGACGACCACAAGAAACAGCCAAGTGGGTTGAATCATGCGGGTATGACCATAAAGGACGATCATCAAGGTCAGAAAGCTGGTCAACAGGGCAAACAAAACCCCCAGGCCATCCACGGCGACATGATACTGGAAAGGACCGTACAGGTTGATGCGTTCGGCAAACTGGAAAGCGGGGTTATGTTGATCAAAGCCGCCAAACAAAACCACCGTCAGGAGAAACTGGACAAAGGCCCCTCCGATACCTGCGAAAAACAATTTTTTATTGTTCCTTGCAAAAAAAATAGCGATGGCGAGCACGACAGGGAACAACTGGATGACGGCCAGCAAGGGCAGGGAGGAGAGCAGGGACCAGTGGATTTCTTCGTATTGCATGGACCGGCTTCTTTCAAAGGATGATCACGAAGGTCAGGGCAATCATGAAAAGCAGATAGCGGGGTTGACTGAGCAGCATGTCGATATTGGTCAAGCGTTTGCCGATGCGCAGCAACATTTGCAGCAGACCGCTCCCGCCCCCTTTGAGGATCATGTTTTCTTCAAAATAGTAAAGGATATTGGCAAGGTTTTGAATGAGATTACCCGCCAGACCCGTGCTCCGTTCCACCGAATATCCGAGAGAAGGCAGGACACCCGATTGATGATCCTGCCATTGCGCCAGGGTAGAGATGGCGTTGGCGTGCGCGGGCAACCCCGCCAATGGTGTAAGGACTTGGCGTTCCAATGCCAGCATGTCGGCTGCCAGTTTTTGCGTCGGGGTCACCATCATGGCATCGCCCACCTGCTCCAACCAAAAGCGTTGTATCACCGCCGTATGCAGTCGGGGCCAGCGGGTGAGCCAACGGGGGGCCGAAGGGGCGGGACGATCCAGGTCATCCATCAGGGAGGGGGCATGTAAAAACTGCCAGGCGCGAAAACCGGCATGGAGTCCCAGATGCCAGGCGGCCAGCGTAAACCAGCCCAGGCCGCACCAGAAAAACATCAGCCCGGTTTGGGATATGGTGGAAAAAATCAATGAACTTTTGACATCGCTTTGTGCCAAGGCCACCATCCAACCATAAACGGCTGTCAACAGGCCAATCACCGCCATGGCAGCGAGGATGGACGGAGTTTGCCGCAGCATGGGTTCCAACCGCAACACCAGAAAGACCCCGGCATGCACCATCAACGCCCCATAAAAAATGGCACTGGAAGGGGTTGGACCGTCCATGGCGCGGGCAATCCAGGGGGAGAAAGGAATTTGCGCCGACTTGGCCATGGCGGCGATCAAAAATCCCAACCCCACCAAGGTAGCCCCTACCGTTTCGACTTGATCCACCGACGCCCAGATGTGATCCCAATCCACCCCTCCCAACCAAGTAAAGGCGGCGAATATGCCGAAAAGAAATCCGGCATCGCCAAAACGGTTGGTGATGAAGGCCCGGTTGGCGTTACGGGTGGCAGGGGCGCGTTCAAAGGCGTAGCCGATCAGGAGAAAAGAACTGACGCCCGCCAACTCCCAACCCACAAAAGTCAACACGGCGTTGCCTGCCAGGACGATCATCTGCATAGCACCGTTGAACAGATTGAGGATCATGAAAAAACGCATAAATCCCCCCTCACGATGCATGTAGGGGATGGAAAAACGGATCGTCAACAGGGAGATCCACGCCATGAGGGTGGCCATGCCAAGTCCCAACCAGTCCAACATCAAGCCCAGTTGCACATGGTACCCCCCGGCACCAAACCATTCTCCCCAGAGAACCGCCCCCACAACACCCAGCATCCAGGTTTTGAGGTCCAGAATCAGGAGGACAACCAGGGGGATCAGGGCGGCGACCATGGAAACCCTACCGACCCCTTTTTCTCTGGTTTCATGCCATACGGGATGCACCAGGCGTTGGAGTGCCAGATAGAGAGCCGTCCCCCAGGGGACCAGGATAGCCAGCCAGGCGATGTGTTCAACCATGGCCCACCTCGCGTTGCATTTGAATGCGGGCCGGTCCCAGATGATCCCGGTGTCCCCGGTACCATGCGGGAGAGCGTTCGACGCTGGGCGGGGGGAGCCGTTTGTTTTCCCAGATGACCCAACCCCGATCGGGTTCAAACACATGGATGTCCGGACCATAGGGATCCTTGGCCGACAACAAAACCCAGCCGTTACCCACCAATTCCTGCAACAAGGGTTGCCGTTGATAAATGGCGGTCAGAACGTCAATCTTGGCTTCGACCAAAATCTGCAGGCGCATGGCCTCGTGGATTTCGATCATCTGAAACGGCAACCCGGTACGCAAATCCGATTCGGTACCGTCCATGATGCCGAAAAAACCGGTCAGGTTGTGGGTCACCTTGGAGCCACAACCCAAGCGTTCGTTATTGACGGTGGAAAAATAATATTCCAGGTTGATGCCTGCCCCCACTGGGGTGACGTTCAAGAGTATCCCTTGCAATATGTCCCCGGCAGGGTCGGACAAAGGGTTGTAGGAGATTAAAAACACCCTCCGGTCGAGAAACAGGCTGCGACTGACGCTGCGGCGACCGATAAAGGCGGCGGCGTTGGTGGCGTGTCCCAGTTCGGGACGGGCCTGGGAAATATCCAGGCTGCGACCTTGAAAATGTCGCAGGGCCAACCAGGGGTCGGGGTCAGGAGGAGCTGAAGCCACCTTGCGGCAGCGTTCCTGGGCACTCATGCGGGCGGCATGCTCCAGGTCGGAGATGCGCTGTTCCAGCATGGCCGCTGAGACCGGGGGGATGCCGGAGCGGTCGAACCAAGTAAATTCTTCATTGCCGGTGTTATGGTTGCCCCCGACAAACCAGGTGTCGTCGGGGATGACAATCCCCTCTCCAGCCAGGATGGCTCGGACCTCGGAACGGTTGGCCATGGCGGCAAAAACACGGGCATTGGGACCACCATGCCGACCGGAACAGGCACCACAATCATAGGCGGCGCGGTGGGGATTGTTTTTACTGATGGAACCGTGCCCCATAAAGATCACCAACGGGGCAAAGCCCGAGGTCAGCCCGATGACACGCAACAATTTCCCCACCCTCTGGGCCTGTTCCTGGTCGGTAAACCCGGAACGGTTACGCTCCGGCGAGGCGGGCGTTCCATCTTCGGAGGCCGTCAGGGTGATGGTGGTCTCCAAAGGGGGAAGCAACCATTCGTTGATTTTCCTGATCCATGCACCGTAACCTTGGGGATAAAATTGTTTGACTGTCAGGGCTGCCATAAGGGCCGGTGCCGACAGGACCAAAACGCCAAGCCCCCGAAGCAATCCATGCCGGGTACCATTGAAAAAATAATCCTTCATTTTGCCAATGACAGCCAATTGCCGGTCATGGTCATGCCTGTGCGACACGGTTTGGGGCGTCAAAACCTCACTGACTTTGTGGGAAGGTTTGTCCACAATGGGACAGAGGGCCGATTCAAAGACATCATCCAACCCTTTCCAGTTGATGGCAACACCAAAGAACCCGGCGGCCCCCAAAGTTTCGATGGCGGGATTGTGTTCCTCCAGATGGCGACGAATCCCCTCTTCCCGATCATCCATGCAAAACACAATCTGGGAGACAGGGCGTTGATCCCGTTTGTCCCAGGCACCATGGCCATGGTTGTGAAAAACGGCGTTGAACAGATGATCACGATAATGCCGTTCATAAGCCTGAAGCCAAAGGAATCCGGTGGCTTCCGGAGTCAGTTGCTCCAGGCAGTGCAACATGATTTCAACCTGGGACCGGGAAAGCGACCGGACAAACTGTCCACAAAGACCCAGGTGTTGCGCCAAGCGAAACAAACGCCAACCACTGCCATGGAGGGTAGGCTGTCCCGATTTTGCCACGGCCCAACTGTTACGCCAGGTCCACAACAGATGCGCCACGGCGCGCCATTCGTCGATGCTGGGGGGGGGATTGGCATGGATCAACCCCCGGGCGCGATGGATGAGATGATCGGGCAGAATCAGGTTGAACAGGGCGTAGCGAACCAGCAGTTCCGATTTATTGTTTTGAAAATACCACCGCAGGAAAAACAGATTGGGGGCTATTTTCCAGGTTCCATGACACAAACGCCGGGCAAACATGCGCTCCAAAATCAACCGTACCGCCAGATAATCGGCCAGATCAAAACCCGCCCTGGATCCGCAATAGTGGGGATGACTCTGCCGCCACGCAAACATGCCCGACCATCCAGGAAGCTCCTGACACATCCTTTCCAGATAATCAGGCCAAACCTTTTCCGGCAACCCCAACGCCAGCATTTCGGCCACGATGACGTCCAGGGAGTTATCCGGCAACTCCGCCATTTGTTCATGCCAATCGGACAGTTCCGTAAAAACAAAGCCCCAATCCTGCTGGGCACAGCGTTTCCAGAACGGGTAGAATCCCTCAGTTTGCAGCCCACTTTGCCAAGCCCCAACCCCAAGATCCATGTGGTTGGCCATCTGGCGAATCAGGAGGGGTTGAATGGATTCCAGGATGTCGGTACCGGTCAGGGCCAGGAGCAATCGACGCACCGTCCATTCCCGACCGATACGCTGCAACAGATCTTCCAGCAAGGTTTCCGCTTCCGTGCGCACCTGAATCCGAACCCGGAATTCCTCACCCTCCCGGGAAAACTCGGTGATCATGGCCTGGGCCTGGTCTTCAGACAGATCCAACACTTCTTCGGGATGAACGGGTTGATAGCGCAGGGATAACACCTCCAGACAGGCCGACCAAAGATCACCCACCGCCGCAGCTTCAGAAGTCCAGCCGCCGTCCCGCATCATTTTTTGTCCGGTTTCCGGGGGCAGGTCGGACTGAAAACGGTGCAGGGCACCTTTTTCTTCGATATGCCAGGGGAGCTGGATAGCGGGTATGGGGGACAAGTCGTTAAGCAGGCCGCACAACAGAACCTCGGATTTAAAAAGTTGCCGGCCTGCGTGTTCGGCAACGAGGGTTCTTCCATCCAGACTGACATCTTTGAGAACAACGTCCAAAAGATCGTCGCGGCTGATTCGCCCCTGGCGCAACAGGTGCCGAAACCGTTCGGTGGAGAGAAAAGGGTGAAAACCGGTTTCTTTGCCGGCCAGAGCCAAAGCTTTGGGAAAGGAATGTTGCTGATAGGCGTGCAGGGTATTGTGATGGACGAAATCCTTAAGCGGTGCCTGAGCCGTGAGCCGGTGTTCCATGTGGTGGATGGCGTGACGAAGGCGGCCTTGTTGGGTATCGTGATCGGTGGAATGGGAATGGTTCATGGGGAGGACACGTCAAAACCGGGATGGAAAATGCGAACTGAAATGGGAGACCGAAGCGGACATCACGTCGAGTACAGGGGCGGGATAGCATCCCAACAGGAGGATACTGCCGACCAGAAGGGTGGTAGCGGACAATTCAAAGAGGGTTAAATCGGCAACCTGGCTCATTTTTGGGCGCACGGGTCCGGTAAAAAGTCGGCCTATGGTGCGAAAGGCATAGGCGGCACTGATAAGAACCGACACGGCCAAGAGAATCACCACCCACCCCCAGCGTTCGTATCCGCCGGTCAGGGTATGGAGTTCGGCGATGAATCCCACGGTTCCCGGAAAACCCATGGCGGCGAGCAAGGCCAGGACGGTAAAAAAAGCAAAGCGGGGAGTGACTTGAATTAAATTGCTGTAATCGTTGACATTGCGGGTATGGGTGCGTTCATACAGAAGGCCGATCAAGAGGAAAAGGCTGCCTGCGACCAATCCATGGGCCACCATCTGCATGGTTGCCCCCAACATAGCGGTTTGGTTCAAGGAGGAGATGCCCAGGACAACAACGCCCATGTGACTGACGGAGGAGTAGGCGATCATACGTTTGAGATCTTGCTGACGCCAAGCGAGGATGCCACCGTAGATCAAGCCGATGCAAGCGAGGGTGGCCAGGGTGGGTTGGAGGATGACCATGGCTTTGGGGAGGGTCAAGGCGGCGCGGATCAGACCATAGGCCCCCATTTTCAGGAGGATGCCGGAGAGGAGGATACTGACGGGGCTGGGGGCCTCGACATGAGCCAGGGGGAGCCATCCATGGAGGGGGACCAAAGGGATTTTGACACCGAATCCGATTAAAAAACCGAGGAAGATCAACAATTGGGTCTGCGGAGGCAAACTGGCCGCCCCGACCGCCATGGAAGACATTTCAAAGGTGTGGTTGGCTGAAGTATCGAACAGTACCAGCAAGCTCATCAACATAAACACCGAGCCGCCCATGGTGTAGAGGACAAAATTGATGGATGCACTGTCGCGATTGGCCCCGCCCCAGCGGTCAATGAGAAAAAAGAGGGGGATCAAGGTCAATTCCCAGAACAGGTAGAACAAGGCCCAATCCTGGGCCATGAACACCCCCAGGATGGCGGTTTCCAGGAGGAGCATCAGGGCATAATACCCTTTCAATCCTTGTCGGATGCCGTTGGAGGCCATGAGGGCGATGAGACCGAGCAAGGTTGTCAGGACGACCATGGGGTAGGAAAACCCGTCGATGCCCAGGGTATAGTAGGTTCCCAGGCGGGGATTCCAGGCAAAGCGTTCGGAAAATTGCATAAGGCTGGATGCGGTATCGAACCCGTGCCAAAGCCCCAGGGACAGCAGCAGGGCCATGAGGGCGTGAGCGATAGCCACACCCCGGATCAGTCTGGGGCCTGGGGCTGGCAGGAGGGCGATGAAGACAGCACCCAACAGAGGGATGGCCAAAAGGAGACTCAAGACCAACACAATCGTTTCCACCTCGTCAAAACACGATGCCCTTCGGGCAAAAACCAAAACCTTGGGGGCTACGCACCCAAACCCCCATAGGCAAAAAAGCTTTTTTGTTTTAATTCAAAACCAAAACCTTGGAGGCTCCGCCTCCAAACCTCCGCCGGGGGGGATGATCCCCCCCGGACCCCCGCAATAATTTTTGCCAAACTTTGTGCTACGTTACCAAACCAAAGGGTTGACGACAACGGCCAACCCGCCTTGAACCCGCAATCAAGTCGTTTCCAGGTAGGTATAATCGTTCAGGGCGGCGACATAGTCACGCAAGTAGAGCCGTCCCTGCTCTTTGCTGACCCGGCCTTCGGAAATGGCTTTTCGGGTGAGTTTATCGACTTTTTGCACAAGTTCTTCGGGGTCATAGGAGACGTGGCGCAGGACATCGCGCACCAACTGTCCGGAAACGACCTGACAAAAGCTCCAGCCGCGTTCATCATCGGACTGAGAAACGTGGACCACGTTGGTATCGCCGAACAGATTATGCAGGTCGCCAAGGATTTCCTGGTAAGCTCCCGTGAGGAAAATACCCAGGATATACGGTTCCCCTTTTTTGAAGGAGTGGAGTTCCAAGGCGGGTTTCCATCCCCGTTCCCAATCGATAAACCGATCGATATGGCCATCAGAATCGCAAGTAATGTCCTGGAGGGTGGCCAGATTGCCGGGACGTTCGTTGAGGCGGTGGATGGGGGCGATGGGAAACAGTTGATCGATGGCCCAATGGTCGGGAAGGGATTGAAACACGGAAAAATTACAATAATAGCGATTAATCAAATACTCTTGGGCCTCAAGGAGTTCGGGGGGGGGGTTGTTCATGTCGCGGGCGAGGGAGCCTATTTTTATGGCGATGTGATAGATCATACGCTCGCCTTTAGAACGTTTAGCCAGATCCAGGGAACCGAGGACAAACATTTTTTGCAGGTCTTCGCGAACCTGCATGGTATCGTGCCAGATGGCGCGGGCGTTGCGGTTGTTAAGGTTGTTGAGCATTTCCGCGAGTTCACGGATTTCCAGGACATCGTTTTCCTCGACCGCAAGTCCGTTTTCATCGATGGGAAGGGTGGAAGTTTCCAGGACGTTGACCAGGAGCATGGCGTGGTGGGCGGTGAGGGCACGACCGCTTTCGGTGATGATATTGGGGTGGGGCAGATTTTTCTTTTCGCAGACGGCGTGGAGATAGCCCACCACGTCATCGGCGTATTCCTGGATGGAATAATTGACCGAGGAATCGTTGGTGGAACTGGAACCGTCATAATCGACGCCAAGCCCGCCGCCGACATCGACATATTCGACATTGCAGCCCAGGGTGCGCAATTCGACATAATAACGCGCCAGTTCGGCGAGACCATTTTTAAACCGGCGAATATTGCTGATTTGGGAACCCAGGTGAAAATGGAGCAATTGCAGGCAATCGAGCATGTCGAGGTCTCCGAGGACCCGGACCATGTCGAGCACTTCGGTGGCAGACAAGCCGAATTTGGAAAAAGGCCCGCCGGAAGAGATCCATTTTCCCTGCCCGGTGGCTTCGGGTTTGATGCGCACACCGATAAGGGGTTTGGTTTGCATTTCCTTGGAGATTTCTAGCAGCAGGGACAATTCCTGTGGTTTTTCGACCACAATATGAATTTTCCGTCCCATTTTCACGCCCATGAGTGCCAGACGAATAAATTCGCGATCTTTGTAACCATTGCAGACGATGGGGGATTCCAGGTTTTCGAGCATGGCCAGGGCAATTTGCAATTCGGGGCGCGACCCGGCTTCCAGGCCCATGAGGTAGGGACGACCAAACTGGACCAGTTCTTCGACGACCTGACGTTGTTGATTGACCTTGATGGGATAGATTCCTACATACCGGCCCCGATAGCCATATTCTTTGGTGGCGTTGCGGAACGAGCCGTAGAGGTGCTCGATACGGGAGCGCAGAATGTCGGAAAACCTGACTAAAACCGGCAAAGAAACCCCCTGGGCTTGAATTTCGTCGGCCAGTTCCTTGAGGTCGATAAAGCGGTTAGGGTCCTTGGAGGGGGAGACGGTGAGGTTGCCTTTGTCGTTGGCACAAAAATAGCCCTCGCCCCAGGCCAGAACATGGTACAAATCGAGAGAATCCTTGATGGACCAGGAAATACCGGGGGTAGTGGCCGAGCGGTACACCGATTCGGACTCGCGTCCCCCGGTCGGTTCGGTTCGGGGAGGAGTTGGTTCGACAGGGGTTTCCTGGTAATCGTTAGAATGGGTCATGGCCGGGCGGGCTTCTCGTTTCTGGATAGGTTCAAAAACATACTGACAAAGGGGTTTTTGAGCCTTTTTTTCCTGCGTGTAAAGGATTGACGGACAAAATCTTCAATTTCGTGCGTTCGCCCCCGATTTTCGGTGTTCATCAGCGTTTTTTGGAAAAATTTTTAGAATCACAAAATATAGAAGATGCATTGATCCACGCATATAGATATATGTATCCATACCATAATGTAAAATCATACTTATTTTAACTAAAAATATCTGGAGCCAGCATCGGCTTTTCATAACGTTCTAAGCTTGTCAACCAAAATTATCTTCACAATGTTGATTTTTTCTGTTTAAAAACTGCCCCCTTGTAGATAGCATCTCCCCCCATGTTCAGTAACCACACTTTTGGAGATTTCCCATGAAAATAAAGTCTTCCCTCTCAGTGTTTGCTGGTATCCTCCTGGCCAGCGGTTTGGCTTTCGCCGGTGCGGATGATGCGGCATGGATCGCAAAATGTATGACAGACAATGGTTCCGCCAACGTCGCCCCGGAAGTGATCAGCAAGTATTGCACTTGCATGAATGGGAAAATGGACGCCAACGAAACCCTTTCCATCTCCGCATGGGAAAAAACGCATCCCAGCGAAATGGCCGCTTGTGAAAAAGAGGCCGGCTGGAAATAACTATCCAATGTAAGCGTCCGGTTCCACATATGTTTTTGTAGGTGGCGTTGCAAAACACCCTGCTCGCGGTCCGTCGAGCGGGGTGTTTTAACATGTTCCATGATAACCAGCAAAGATCGCCCGTGTTCAACTCATTCTTCCCACAAAGTTGCTCAATAGTCTGAGTCAAAGTTCAACCTTCCAGTCGAATAGTGCACCGGCGATCCATGGATCTTGATGAACGATTCCCCAGAACTGTTGAAAAAAAGGCAACGATATGAGCTATAAAATTCATGCAATAATTTTTGCTTTTGCCATGATGGGATGTAGCCTTGCACAGTCTGATATCTATGATGTGAAATGGATCGCTCGTTGCGTACGAGACAACGCAGACTCAAGATTGCTACCTGAGGTCGTCAATAACTACTGTAGCTGTATGAATAATAAAATGGATGACAACGAAACACTATCAATCATGCATTGGAAAGACTCGCACCCCCAGGAAAGTTCCGATTGCCTTTCATGGGCCATGTCACAAAAAATATCACAAGCCAGTTCCGACGATAAAAAATGGATCGCCCAATGTATGCGAGACAATGCGGATGCGAGTGTATCTCCGGATGTTGTCAGTAAATATTGTTCCTGCATGAACAACAAAATGGATGAGAATGAAACACGGTCAATCAGCGAGTGGGAAGAATCTCACCCGAACGCCCGTGCCGCATGCGATCGAGAATCCGGGTGGCGCTGAAGGGGGGACTGAACGGTTACCCTGTCGCTGTAAACACGCCAGATGGAAAAGTCGCACGGGATACCAACATAAAGCCCAAATAGGGTAGTCCTGGAACATAAAAAAAAACGCGGAAAATTTGGCAGAAAAAAACGGTGCCACCTACCAGGGCACCGCTTCATAAAAAAACAAAAGCACCAACCAACTAGGCAAAAAAATCCATCGCTAAAGCATAAAGGGCAAGACTCATACCACAGATTATCTTAAACAAAAAACGCCAAATTCACCCGAGAGCCCACCCACCAATCGGACACTCCCTTTTGCTGAATGTACCTCGCCGGATCATCACTTTTCAATGACTCTTTACAAATCCTGTAAAAAAACTTGACAACACACAGAACGTTCCTCAACCAGTGTCAACATTCGTCGGTATCTCACACAGGTCTGACGATAAATATTTGTTTAACCACAATTGTTTAAGTAAAAGTTTCGTGGAGACGAATATCCGCCCATAGGACTAGTTGGGCAGAGAAAATATTGCCAAGTCTTACAATAACATATTG
The DNA here is from genome assembly GCA_015660855.1 of Magnetococcales bacterium. GTDB lineage: Bacteria > Pseudomonadota > Magnetococcia > Magnetococcales > UBA8363 > UBA8363. The sequence continues at coordinate 33,287 of JACSDG010000004.1, read as the reverse complement.
AAGTTCAAAGAACAATTCATGATGCCATTACAAGACATCACCAACAGTCCCCCATTTTGATTTTACATCCCCAAAACTTCTGAAACCCTTCATCTTGTTATCTTTTTACAGTTGTCATTCAATACCCGCCAACCGACTTGCGGTCAGCCGGAAATAACCGGAGAAAAACACCATTGGAGGGTAAAAATGGCACGTATTCGCACGATCAAACCTGAGTTTTGGACCAGCGATCAGGTCGTCGCCTGCTCGTTGCCGGCGCGGTTGCTCTTTATCGGTTTATGGAATTTCAGCGATGATTCAGGCATCTGTCCCGCCACACCAAAAAGATTGAAAATGCAAATTTTTCCTGGTGATAACCTGACCATCGATACCCTCTGCGAATGGCTCAGGGAACTTAAAGATCAAAGGTTGCTCACCGAATACGAAGTCAATCATCGCCGTTATTACCAAATCACCGGCTGGCACCACCAGCGCATCGATAAACCCACTTTCCGCTTCCCCAAGGAAAATGGCCAAATTCCCAAGGGCAATGAACACAACCCAATAGCAAAAATCTCGACCAAAAATAAAAAGATACCGAGAACACAACCTGACGCCAGCCCCCTGCCCGACAGTGTCGCCGCATCCGGGGTCGTCATCTGAATAATGCTTCCCAAACCCACAAAACATTTGGAAAACCTCGACAGGAGCAGGCATGAACCCCAAACGCGCATTGACACGTCTTTCCACCCGCATCACCCGCTATGAAGATACCGTGGGGGGAGGATTATCCTCCCTGTCCTGGGACGATGTCGCCGGTGCTCTACCCAAAAATACTTTGCAATCGTTGATGATTCGCGTCAAATGGACCGGCGAAAACCGCTTCTGGGAAGACCTCGTCTGGTGGGCCTTGCGTGAACTCTGGCCCGAAGATTGGAAAACTCAAGACCCGCGTCGCGCCCAACGCATGATCGAACTCGCCCTGCGCGACTGGATCGATCCCGGTCTGTGCCACCGCTGCGGTGGACACGAAATCAACGGACGGACGGTCATCCGCACCCGCAATAAAAAACAACCCGTCCGCTCCTGCCCCACCTGCCAGGGAACCGGTATCCGTCGCGCCCGTTCCGGTCGTAGCATCGCCAAAACGATAGGCATCGATGAAAAAACATGGCGCGATACCTGGCGCGATCGCTTCGCCCACATCGAAGCCTCCCTGAACTCCCTTGAATCAAAGGCATTAAAAACACTCCAGAAAAACCTTGAAGAAGAAAAAAAATGATAACATGCAATTTTTATATTGACCTCCCCCGCAAAATAGGGTAAACACGTCCTAACGATCGATAACTATGCCTGCACCAACAACGTTCATCGTTAAGTTAGCCCAGAACCTGGCTTTATTTTCGTTCGACCCTCTCCGCACCGGCCTGCCCGGTGCTTTTTTTTGCTTTTCACTCACCCCCCTCGCCTGGACATTGCCATGACCGTCTTCATATTGCCCGAAGAAAACCATATGACCAAAAGTTCCTGTGGCATCCACCCACGCCACCTGATGGAACAGGTCATCCGCCCTGCCCTCAAATTTTTGGATATGGAAGGGGAAGCGGCAGAGCAACTGCTTTTGGGGACAGCCATCCAGGAATCAGGCTGCGGTCTGTACCTTAAACAACTCAGACAAGGGCCTGCGTTGGGAATTTTCCAAATGGAACCGGCGACCCATAACGATATCTGGAATAATTGGCTGCGCTGGCAAATCGCCACCCGCGACAAAATTCTTGGATATCTGGGCCGCCAGGAAATGCCAAACGCCTCACGATTGGTCACCGACCTGTTTTATGCTGCCATCATGTGTCGCCTGCATTACCGCCGCGTCGCCAACCCGCTACCCGCCCCCGACGATCCGGCGGCCATCGCCGCATTTTGGAAACGTCATTACAACACCCCCCAAGGACACGGAACCACCCAGGCCTTTGAAAATAACTGGCAACGTTTTTTAAGCGTGGCATGACCACACACCAAAAACAAAAACCTGCCGTTAACCATTAAAATCCAAGTGGATGGATCCCATGAGCAACGAAGACATTGCCAAAATACGTGCCCTGCTGGAATCCCAATACGCCGACTTTCGCGACTCCCAAAACAATCTGGGCGTCCCCCCCTGGGTACGCTGGAGTTTGTCGGGGGTCGGAGCCGCACTCCTGGCCCTGGGCAGCCTGTTACTCAATGTCACACTGCAAGCGGGGGAATACCGTGAACGCATCAGTGGGCATGAACGCCAAATCACCACCTTCGACAAAGATATCCGGGTCATTCATGACCGTTTCGGTGCCCTGGAGCAGGCACAAGCGGTAGCCGCAACCAAACTGGACGCCATCCTCGACAAATTGGATGCGCACGAAGATCGGGAAAAACTTCGCCGCTAATCCGGTAGCTGACATACCGAATCAAACCTCGATTCCAAATGACATCCATGACGATTCAACGATCAGCCATGGGATCAACTTGACCATGATCTACAGCTTTTGGGCCGTGGTAACCACCATTCTTTCCCTGGTGGCGGCACTATTGGCCATCGGAATGCTCTCCCGGAACAGGAAACCATGAATACCATACACCCCGAAAGAGTCTTGGAAGAATTGCTGCGGTTGCGCGATGAAGCGGCAGCAGCCAACCAGTTCACCGCTGCGGTACGGGCCACGGAACTCATCGGCAAACATTTGTCCATGTTCGTGGATCGCGTGGAACACAAAACCGACATCGATTTCGCCACCCGGTTGATGTCGGCCCGCAGGAGGAACCATGAAGAACCCAGCGACACCTGAAGAACTGCAACAACAATTGGCGGAACTGCTGGCAGACTGTTCCAAAGATCCCCTCAAATTTGTCCAGCTCTGTTTTCCATGGGGAACGGGAGACTTGACCGATCACACCGGTCCCGACCCATGGCAGACGGACGTTCTCCAGGCCATCACCACCTCCCTGCGTGGAGGCCATGGAGCACCGGTACGCGTCGCCGTCGCCAGCGGCCACGGCATCGGCAAATCGGCACTGGTGGCCTGGCTGATGCTCTGGTCCATCATGACCTTCGAGGAAACCAAAGGGGTGGTGACCGCCAATACCGAAAACCAGCTTAAAACCAAAACCTGGGCCGAACTGGCCAAATGGCGACGGCGTTGCCTGGGAGGAGAATTGTTTCGCATGACCGCCACCGCCCTGTTTGCCGCCGACCCCAAGTTTGAAAAAACATGGCGCATCGATATGGTACCCTGGAGTGAACGCAATACCGAAGCCTTCGCCGGACTTCACAACGAAGGCAAACGCGTAGCCCTGTTCTTCGATGAAGCCTCCGCCATTCCCGACTCGGTCTGGGAAGTGGCCGAAGGGGCCATGACCGACGCCAACACCGAAATTTTATGGTGCTGTTTTGGCAACCCCACCTTGGCATCCGGTCGATTCCATTCCTGTTTTGGCCGTTTCAAGCATCGATGGATCACCCGGCAGATCGATTCACGTACCTGTCGTTTGACCAACAAGGGACAAATACAGCAATGGATCGATGATTACGGCGAAGATTCCGATTTTGCCCGGGTGCGGGTGCGTGGCCTTTTTCCCCGTTCCGGTTCCAACCAGTTTATCCCAGGGACCGCCGTGGAACGGTGTCGGCATTGCAAGGCACAAGGGTATGAAAGTCAACCCCGCATCCTGGGAATCGATGTCGCCCGCTTTGGTGAAGACCAGACGGTATTTGCCCTGCGTCAAGGACGCAAACTGCACCCTTTGATCAAAATGCGCGGCCTGGACACCACGCAAACCAGTGCCCGCGCCGCCAAAATCATTCGTCAATGGCGACCCCACGCAGTATTCGTCGATGGTGTGGGCATCGGCGGCTCGGTGGTAGACCAACTGCGGCAGCTGGGATTTGACATCATCGAAATCAATGCCGGCCACAGTGCCATGGAGCCGCAAAAATATTTCAACCTGCGTGCCGAAATGTGGGGCCGCATGCGTGATGCCCTGATCCATGGCATGGAACTCCCCGATGACCCGGAACTGTTGGGTGAATTGACATCGGTGGAATATGGCTTTTCCCCCACCCAGCAAGTCCGCCTGGAAAAAAAAGAGATGATGAAACGTCGGGGACTCTCCTCACCCGACTGCGGTGATGCCCTGGCCCTGACCTTTTCCCGGAGCGTCGCCCCTTTTCATGAGGATGAAACCGCCTGTTATCCGGAAGACGTGGGAACTCTATGAACGCCCATATATCCACGCGTATTTTTGATTGGGGTGACATGGTCGCCCTGGCCAATGATGGTCAACACCCCCCCGCCACCACCTATGAATTTTCCAATGGACGAAAATTTACCCGCGTTCGCCAGCCGCTCCAGGATCCCCCGGAAGCGGATGGGCCAAACGCAGAAACCTTGACACAGGATCCCTACCCATGTCCCACCCAACACCCCAACCAGCCCCAACGCCCATGATGCTGGCTGGGGCCGCCTTGCGCCGCCTAACCGACTCGGTCAGCCGCATGTCTCGGGAAAGAGAGAACAAACATGAACCAAACCCCAACCCATGAACAATACCAAGCAGCCCAGGTGGGCGAGGCCCTGTGGCACACCTATCCCGGTTACCGCTGGGCAGTGGCTATCACCGGCGGTCTGGTCCGCATCCGCAATCTGGACCTTTCGGGCCAATGGGGCTTCGATATTCCCCTGGAAACACTGAAAAACGACCCTCTCCTCAAAAAGGTCGTCATGGCAGGCGGCGAAATTCTGGAACGCTACCGGTTGGCACGTCGGGGGGCCAATGCCGACCTTCTCAACGAATTGCCCCGGTGCATCACCGGCGAGGCCAAGGGAGATGTAAACGCATGAATCCGGCATTCACAGCACCCCAAAACACCGACACCGACGACCACAATAATGGGCAGGATGACACCAATGCCCAGGATGAAACCTGGCTCAAGATGTCCCAGGAAGCCTACGAGGGGAGTCGGGATTGGATGGAAAAAAATTTGCGGCGGCAATGGCGTCGCAACCTGGCCAATTTTCGCTCCAAACATCCCGAAGGATCCAAATATCACTCCGAACTGTATAAACGCCGTTCCTCCCTGTTTCGGCCCAAAACCCGCAACGCCATCCGTCGCAACGAAGCCCATGCCGCAGCCGCATTTTTTCAAAATTCCGAGATGGTCAGCCTGGAACCCCGCGACGATGGCGATCCCAGGCAATTGGCCAGTGCCGAAGTGTTCAAAGAAATTATCCATCATCGTTTGGACAAGGACATCCCCTGGTTTCAAACGGTGATCGGTGCCTTTCAGGATGCCATGGTGCATGGAATCTGCGTTTCCAAGCAAACCTGGGAATATTCCGAAGAAATGCAGGAGGTAGAAACAGCCCTCACCGATCCCGTAACCGGTTTGGTCATTCATGACCCCCAGGGCCAACCCGTCATCCATCGACACATGGAAATGGTGCGGGTGGTGGATCGGCCCCGAATCGAACTCCTGGAACCGGAAAACATACGACTTGACGCCGGGGCCGACTGGCGCGATCCCATTCGTTCCTCCCCCTTCGTCATCCACATCATACCCATGCGGATGGACGAAATTAAAAAACAAATGCAAGGTCCATGGCGATCCCTGGATGAAGAGACCATCCTTGCCGCCGCATCCGAGGCCGAAGCCTTCAACGACAGCATCCAAAATCAACGTCAGGATCGCATTCCAACAGAAAACCGCCGGGGAATACGCGATTTTTCCATCCTCAACGTTCACGAAAACTTTATCCGGCGCGATGGTCAGGATTGGGTGTTCTTCACCCTGGGATCCAAAGCCATGTTAAGTGACCCGGTCGTGGTCACAGAGGTTTATCCCCATGGCCGCCCTTTTGCCATGGGAACCTGCATCATCGAGGCCCATCGTCTTTATCCGACAGGGCTTGTAGAGCTGTCCCAGGATTTGCAATCGGCCATCAACGAAGTCCAAAATCAACGTTTTGACAATGTTCAACTGGTTTTAAACAAACGCTATTTCGCCCGGCGCGGCAGCGGGGTGGACCTTAAAAGCCTGACCAAAAACATCCCCGGATCGGTCACCATGATGACCAATCCCGAAACGGATGTGATCGTCCATCAAACCCCCGATATCACTTCCAGTGCCTACGAGGAACAAAACCTGCTCAATGCCGACTTTGATTCGGCCATCGGCACGTTTGACCAGGGAAGTGTCAACATCAATCGGCAACTCAACGAAACCGTCGGCGGTATGAACATACTGTCGGCCGACGCCAACCTGACCACCGAATATCTGCTGCGGGTGTTCGTGGAAACCTGGGCCGAGCCGGTGTTGCGGCAACTGGTCAAGCTGGAACAACGTTTTGAGACCGACGAATTCATCCTCACCATGGCGGGACGGCGTTCACCATTGGTACAACGTTTTGGTTTCAATCCCATCGTTGACCGGTTGCTGGAACAGGAATTGACGGTGCGCATCAATGTGGGGGTGGGAGCCACCAATGTGCAAAACCGGTTGGAACGGTTTTTGATGGGGGCGCGCACCGTTTCCGATTTGCTGGGAATGGCACCCGATGCCAAACAATTGGTTTCGGAGGTCTTTGGTCTGTTGGGTTACAAAGATGGTATCCGCTTCTACCCCCAACTCAACGCCCCTCCGGCACCCCCGGAACAAAACCCCCTGGTCGAAGTGGAACAGGACAAGGTGAATGTTCAACGGGAAGCCTTGCGCCTGCAACGCCAAATCGAGACGGCACGACTGCAAACCCGGCGCGAAGAAAGAATGCGCACCGAAGCCATGAAAAAAACCGAACTGGCCACCAAAGCAGAACTGGAACGCCTGCGCATCCATGCCGCCCTGGCCACCGCATCCACCGCCAAACTCCGGCAAAATTTGCGGCGGTAATGGTCAAAGGTTGCCGGGAAGGAACCTGCCCCCTTCCCGGCAACTCCAACGATATGGATCATACTTATAGAATTAACCCGTCGAGTCATGTCATTGAGTTATGTCCATCTTGCAAAATCCGGGATTAATCACTACAATCCCGCATTATTCGCATAAACTCAATCTCAGGCGTCCCGATGTCATGTCTTCCACACCACGGTCCAAAAACGCTACGAGCAACCCAAAAAAAAGAACCAAAAATCTCCCCGAAAAAAGTTGGCCCGGCACTGTGGATAATGTTGTTAATAAATTTTACAACTTGGCGTCATCTGGAAATTTAGGCATTCTGATCCTGACTGCGGTTATTGTCTGGTGCATGCTGGTCACCCTCAGGTTGCCCCCTGAAAAAATACCCTGGCTACTTACCGGTATCTATCATTTTTTCCAGAGTTGCTATTGGGCCATGGGACTAATGCTCCTCTATATCGTTGCCTCGACCTATGCTTTTGCAAAGAGCGACAAAAAACAACGTCAAGAAATCCAGAGGCTAACGGATGAACGTAAGAAATTGACTCATGGCCTGGAAAATGCGAGACTGAAGACACTTGAGCATCATACATCGTCCGGTTTTGATATCCTGGAGGGAAAATGAACCCCTATTCCGATGTCGCTGTCGTAATCAACCTGCTGGTGACCCTTGCCGTAGGGTGGGGGTTTTTGTGGCTGAATGGAACGGTCCGCAAGCAAACAAAATTCAACAACTATCGCTTCCGCTTCTTTGAACTCAGGGACCGCCTGACATATCTGGTCATGGAAGGTCAAATCGCGGAAGGTTCCCGAGAACATCGGGTTCTCCTCATGCTCTTGAATGGGGCCGTACAAAGCACCGGCACCTTTGAAGTCACCCGGTTTTTGCGCTTTATCGCAAACTGGGCCAACGATCCGAGAACCCAAAAAGATCTGGACCGCGTTCTCAGAAACATGCAGTCCCACACCAGTTCGCCGTACCGGGAAATCGTCCAGGATGCCCTTGAATTGGCCTTGCAGATGCTCAAGAAGGACACCTGGTTTCTTCTCCGGGTCATCTATCCGATGATAAAAGCCTTGAACCTGTTGTTACGGTCGCCCGTGTTGCTGCAAAAAGCGATCGCGTGGACCACAAAACTCATCGAAGCCAAAGGCAACGTCCATGCCCGCCTGAATTCCCTGGCGGCAACGACATAGAACGCCGCTCTTCGTGGCCTCGCGTCTTCAACGCCAAATCGAGAGCGGCGGATCCGACACGGGGAGAGAATGTGCACGAACGCCATGAAAAAAACCGAACTGGCCACCGCCAAACTTGGGCAAAAATTGCAGCAGTAGTTGGCGGTTAAGAGATAATCCAATAGTAATTGAAACCTGTTGACTCCATGCCTGGAAAATGAGAGGGGCGAGGAGCCTGGGTTCAAGGTGCGTTCTCTCTTTAGTGTTTCATTGAAACAGTAATGGCCTATGTTGCATTTTCTTATGAATTGTAGTCAGTCGCGTCCCAGAGGCTCAAAAACTGCGGACATAAACTGGCGCGATTACATCACCACCGATCCCAACATCTGCCACGGTCAAGCCTGCATTCGCGGCACCCGGATTCCGGTCGCCGTAGTCCTTGATAATCTGGCCACCAATCTGTCCCATCAGGAAATTTTGCAAAGCTATCCCTCCCTGACCGAAGAGTCCCTTCGCGCCGCCACCCGTTATGCGGCAGATTTGGCCAGGGAAAGAATCGTCGATTTGGGGCCTCGGGTAATGGTATGAAGTTCAAGGTTGACGAAAACCTCCCTGCCGAAGTGACTGCCCTTCTTCAAAACGCGGGCCACGATGCGTTCAGCGTCCAGGATCAGGCCATGGGAGGCGCAAATGACGGCAAAGTGTTCCAAATCTGCCGAGAGGAACAACGCATCCTGGTAACATTAGACCTGGATTTTGCCAATATGCAGGCCTATCCACCTTCCGAAGGACGTGGCATCGTAGTGCTGCGGCTGGCGTGGCAAGACAAGGTCACGGTCATGGAAGCCATGCAACACCTGCTGCCCATTCTGGCAAGTGAATCCCCAGACCGCAGGCTTTGGATTGTGGAAGAGGAACGAATTCGCATCAGGGAATGATCGTACAGTAGAAAATCAAGGATATACTGACCCCAGCCGCCAATTAAACAATTTCTGCTGTTCCAACAGCCGGATACGTTCCAACGTGTCCGGCTGTTTTCGTTTTCACTCCAACATCTGGGAAGAACATGGCGAAAAAAACTCAAAAAAAAGAAGTTTTCGACTGGCTGGACGGTTCCAGACCGGGACGGATGATGGAGGCACTGGCCCAGGAGGATAGTCGGCGCCTCTGGCTGGCGGAGGTGGATCTTGGGCTGCAATGCCAAAGATTTTTCAATTCCGATGTCGGCCGGTATTTGCTGGGGCGCGCGGCCCAGGAAATTCAAGAGGCACGCGATCTCCTGGAACAGGTTCATCATGAAGAAACCGGCAACGTCCGGCAATTGCAAAACCGTATCTGGCGCGCCCGATCCTTTATTACCTGGATCGATGAGGCGATCCGGGACGGTGAAGAAGCGGAAATCAACCTGAGTGGACTAACCTTGGAGGAATGATACCATGACCGAAGCATCAGCCATCCCCCTGGACGCTGAACCCGATTTTGAGGGTGTGGAAACCCACCCTGGGGACGAAGCATCCCCCCCGTCGGCACAGCCTTTACCCAAAACAGACACGAATGAGGGTGATGAACGTCTGAAAGCCCTCAACCGCATCGCCCGGCGTAACCATGAACAGGACATCGGCACCGAAACGCCCCCCGCAATTTCCACCACAGATACCGGTGGAAGTCCCTCCGGGGATTCACAGGAACCCCCCACCCCCGAATCCCCTACGGATGCAGGCAAAAAGGGAGAAAATACCCGTACAGACCCGATGCCCTCCGATGAACAGGTAGCGGTCACCATCGACGGCAGAACCAAAATGGTCCCCCTGAAGACCGTGATCAAAGGTTACCAGATCGAGTCGGCGGCCCGTAAACGCCTGGGTGAGGCGGCGGTGCTCTATAAACGGCTGCGCCAGCGTGAAATGACCCTCACCCCCCCTGGAAATCCACCCCACACCCAAACACCCGGTCCAACCCCCCTCCCCGGCCAACCCGCCGACCCAGGGTCGGACCCTCCCAGCCATCAGGAGATGCAAAATTATCTGGAACAGGTGGAACCCGAAACCCCGGCTGCCACAACCATGGCCCCGGTGAATCCGGAACAGTTGGCAGAGTATGTCTTTTTACGCCAGGAAGTGCGCGGTGAAAAACAGCGTCTCGTCGATACCCAGCCGCATATCGCCCGCGATGCCAAATTATCGGGGATGCACGCACAAATGGTCATGGAGGCCATGGAAACTCAGCCGGGCCTCCCCACCCGTGATTATTTCGACCACGCCACCGAGGCCATCAACCAATGGTTGGTCCAGTTGACCACGGCCAAGCTTACCCGGAGCAGCGATCCCGGACAGCGGCTTATGGACAAGCGTACGGCAACAAGCAAACAGGCACCTTCCGGGATTCATCGCAAGGTGCCATCGGGAACCGATTCCCCGTCGCCACCCACCTATGCCGACAAGATACGGCAAATGAAGCAGGCACGGGGTTTGACATGACAGGAGAGTAAACATCATGGCCGGACAAATCTGGAGTGTATCCGCTGACGGCGGTTACATGTATGCCGACAATCTGTCGGAAAAATTGCGTTTTGCGGTACAGCCACTGAGCAAGTTTCGGCAGTTTTGCGACATCAAGGAAGCTTTTGGCAAAAACCGTGGCGATACCTTTCACTGGAACGTCTATGGCGACGTGGCCGCCCAGGGGACAACCCTGGTGGAAACGTCCACCATGCCGGAGACCAAGTTTACCATCGCCCAAGGGACCCTCACGGTCCAGGAGTACGGCAACAGCGTCCCCTTTACCGAAAAGTTGGACAATCTTTCGGAACATCCGGTGACGGAGGTGATTCATCAGGTGCTCAAGCATGATTCCAACCGCACCCTGGACGCTGCGGCCCAAGCACAGTTTGCCGCAACGCCGTTGCGTTTGACGGCGGGCACGTCCACCTCCACGGTGACCCTGACCACCAACGGAACCGCCACCGAGACCAACAACGTCGCCCTGGGCAAGGGCCATGTGCAAGTGGTCGTGGACCTGATGAAAGAACGTTCGATTCCCGCCTATGACAATGGCGATTATTATGCCCTTGGGCGTCCCGCCACCTTTCGCCAACTGAAAAAAGATCTGGAATCGTTGCATCAGTACATCGAATCCGGGTTCAAAATGATCATGAATGGCGAAATCGGTCGCTATGAAGGGATCCGTTTTGTCGAGCAGAACGGCATCGCCAAAGGGGTTGGAACCACCAAAGGCAGTGCGTGGGCCAACGGCAACGACGCCGTCTATTTTTTCGGTCGTGACACCGTCGCCGAAGCGGTGGGTGTTCCCGAGGAGATTCGCGGCAAGATCCCTGGCGATTTTGGTCGGGATCGCGGCATCGCCTGGTACTATCTGGGGGGCTTTGGCATCTGCCACACCCAGGCGGCCCAGGCTCGCATTTTGATGTGGGATTCCGCCAACTAAGTCTTTCTACAGTTGTCCCACCCACGGTTTTCCCCCGGAGGAAAGCACCCCTCCGGGGTTTTTCATTTGCCCTTCCCCCCGACTCAAGGAGACCATTAACCATGTCCTACAGCGATCCCGATTTTCAAGTACGCCGCGAGCACTGCGCCGGAGAAGCGGGCGGAGCGGCCACGACCGAATACAGCCGGTTTGCCTCCTTCCAGAAGGCACGCCTCAAAAAGGTCCACGCCGTCGTCACCACCGCCGGCACCACCACCGACCACGGCCTCGACGTCTATTCGGGAACCTCCTCCATCGGTTCCATTACTCTTGGCACCGGTGCCGCCGGAGTTTCCGCATCCTCGGCCACCCTCAATGCCACCATGACCGCCATGGGACGGTTTTCGGTGAAATCTTTGGCCGATACCGTCGGAAAAGCCATCGTCGTCTACGAATATGAAGTGACACCCGACGCCGTTCAGAGTGCCTGATGCCCCATTTTTCCCATACCCTGACACCACAGAGGAATCCCCCCGCATGAGCAACAACGAACAAAATTCCACCGCCCAAAAAGCCCCTGCCACCTCCGGTTTGCAACAACGGGAACCCTTGGTCAGCGAAACCATGGATGAAAATCCCGGCGGTCGGCCCAAGGGTATCACGCAAAAGACGGTGAAAGGCCCGAACGGCAAAAAAGAATTCACCATCTGCTGATTCCCCCGCCCCTCCCCCCTTTTCGCACCAGCCCGAAAGGGGGGGCCAAAACCCGCCTTGAAACAGGAGCAACCCGCATGATGCGTTTTTTTTCCACGCTGCAACAACGGATGGATCCCAAAGAACACACCTCTGACAACCCACAGGTGGAGCAGGAGGGGTGTTGGAAAAAACCCATGAATCCCAAAGCCAAGGATTGGCTGGGCAATGTCCATCCCCTTCCCCGCGAAACAGGACGGCGTTTTTATCACGAAGATGGCGCACCCTCCGCGGAACTTTCCGGACAGGAGGATCTATGGTGAGGGCACTGGACCGATCCCGCCCGTTTGGCGAGGTCCGTGGGGCACCTGGGGTCGCATTTGTTCAGGATGCGCGTTTATTCGACCACCTGGGCCATGAAATCGTTCCCGTCCACCGGCCCACATGGAATGAAATGATCCACAATCCCGAACTGGCGCAACAGGAACTGACCCTGCGCGCCGCAACCAACACGGTCAGGGAATTGTCCGGTCTTTCCCACGCCGAGGTCAAACGGATCGCCCAAGATGAATACAGCCTTCACACCGGTCGGGCAGGCAAGGATGAGCTGATCCAAAAAATTCACCGCCGCATAATGGAGCAGGCATGACCTGGAACCCAGCGCAAGTTCATGGTTTGGAAGCGCGAAAAATAAAATATCTGGTAGTCCCGTTTACCCGTGGTACAGGTGTGGATCTTGGGTGCGGACAGGAAAGGATCTGGCCAGGAACACTGGGAATCGACCGGACGCTCTCCCCCCATGGAGCCGGGATTGCCCGTGACATCGCCGACCTGTCCATTTTCGCCGATCAAAGCCTGGATCATCTGTTTTCCTCCCATGCCCTCGATCATTTTCCCGCCCACCGCACCCGGGAAATCCTCGGCGAATGGTGGCGCGTGCTGAAACCTGGCGGATACCTGGTACTCTACCTGCCCCACAAAGACCATTTTCCCCAGGTGGGTCAACCGGGGTGCCCACCCGAACATCGATGCGACCTGGACGAAGACACCCTCCTGGACCTGATGCGGAGCATCGCCAGTCCAAGCGGCTTTGGCGTTGTGGTGGAAATCAACGAAGTACGCCATGCCGGCCATGAATATTCGTTGCTCCAGGTGTTCCAAAAAACCCGCCAACCCGGATTTACCGCCGCGCCATCGCTATCGGGTCGCAAACGGGCGTTGGTCATCCGGTATGGCGGTTTTGGCGATATATTACAAGCGGCATCGGTTTTTCCCGGACTCAAAGCGCAAGGGTACGAAGTCTGGGTCAATACCACCCCCAAAGGACGGGACATTCTCGCCTTTGATCCCCACATCGACGGCTGGTGGTTGCAGGATACCGATCAGGTTCCCAATACCGAGCTTGGCGACTATTGGCAGGCGTTGCGGCAACGGTTCGACCGGGTGATCAATTTATCCGAATCGGTGGAAGAGACGTTATTGACCCTTCCCCATCGGGTCAACGATCAGTGGCACAACCAGGCGCGACGCCTGTTGCTCAACCACAACCATATGACGGTCATCCACGCCCTGGCCGGGGTTCCGGAAGGCTCCCGGTTGCGATTTCATGCCTCCCCGGTGGAACAGCGGCAGGCGCAAAGGATGCGTCAAGCCCTGGGGAAAGGGGCGGTGGTGATGTGGGTTCTGTCGGGGTCTTCCCTCCACAAAGCCTGGCCCTTTGTGGACCATGTGCTGGCCGCCCTGCTCATGACCCGACCCGACATACGTATCGTTTTGGTGGGTGATGCTGCCTGCCGCATTCTTGAAGGGGGCTGGAGACTGGAACGCCGGGTTTTTCGCCGCAGTGGCCGCTGGTCCATGCGCAGGACGTTGAGCTTTGCCCAGCAGGTGGATGTGCTGGTAGGCCCGGAAACCGGGGTGATGAATGCCATGGGGTTGGAAAATGTGGGCAAAGTTTTGTTTCTGTCCCATTCATCGGTCGAAAACATTTCCAGCCACTGGAAAAACACCATCAATCTTAAACCGCCAACGGAAGTGACCTGTCATCCCTGCCATCGATTGCATTATGGCTGGGAACGTTGCCACCGTGATCCCCAGACCGGGGCCGCCTGGTGTGCCGCCGCCATCGCCCCCGACCGGGTGACGGCGGCCATCCTTTTTTTACTGGGAGAGTTTCATGAAAAGAGACGAGGCCATTGAATTGATTCGACTGCGCACCGGCCAGGATCATGTGGCGGGTTGGGACGAACGGATTCGTCTGGAACTGGAGATGGCGCAAGCGTCTTTGGAGTGGGATGCGGTGTTGCCGTGGTTTCTCATGAATGTGGACGACACTCTGACCGCCACCGCCAGGACCGCAACCATAACCCTCCCCGCCGGTTTTCTGCGTTTGGGAACCCGGGGGGGGCTTTACCGTTACGACAGCACCCGGACCAACCCCTGGGTAATGCTGCAACGGGATTCTTATGAAGCCCTCACCGCCCGCAACCTGGGGGAAGGGACAGTGGAATGGTTTGCCATTTTGGGAAGTAAAATCTACCTGTTTCCCACCCCCGCCGTCACCACCACGTTTCGCCTGATCCATTTTAAAACCGGGGGATCGCTTGCCACCAACACCGCCACCAATCCCTGGCTGGTCTACGCACCGGAAGTCCTGATTCACGAAGCCTCCGCTCGCGTGGATCCGGAACGGGCGGGATTGTGGATGGAACTGGCGGAAAAGGAAAAAAACCGCATCCGCATGAACGAAGATCAACGCGATTTCGACGGCCAGATCCCCCGCGTGATACCGGAATGATTTTTCCCAGGGGGGGAGCTTGGACAGTCAGGCCCAGATCACAACGCAAACACCTCGTCCACGGAATTGGCGAACAAAACATTTTCGCCCCACGTTTCGATCAATTCCAGACCCGCCGAGCTGACCTTCTCGATCGCCCAGTCCGGCGTCTGGCCGAATTTGCGACGCATCAGTTTGAGCAGCATGGAAGCGGCTTCTTCCTGGCGGCCTTCCTGGCGGCCTTCCTGGCGCATCATTGCCACCATCCATTCTGGTCTGTCCTCGGATAACATTTCCCTGGCAACTGCCACCACCCATTCTGGTCTGTCCTTGGACAACATTTCCCTGGCAACTGCCACCACCCATTCTGGTCTGTCCTTGGACAAAATTTTCCTGGCAAATTCGGACATCATGGCAGATTCCTCCTCTGGTTTGACGCGGCGAACCACTTGCCGCACCTGCTCTTCGTTCATATGGTGGAATGTCGTCAACAGATAGAGCAACACTGGCAGCAGGAGTTCCGGGGCTTCGATCAGGGCATCCACAATCCGGTCCAGGGCCGCCATTTGGGCCTTGAGATCACGGGTTCCGTATTTGAGCGCCATCAAACCGACGCGCAGCCGCGCATGCCCGGAAAGTTTCCGATCCGGGATCGGGCCCAGATCGACTACCGGAAAACGGAAATTGAGCAGCCAGGGGTGCAAAACCTCGTCAGCATCGACCAGGGCCAGGAACTCATTGGGAATACGCCACTCCTGTGCACCGTTGTAAACCAGCAAGGCCAGGACCGCTGGAAGCTGCCGCCATTTCTCGTTTTCCCGTGCCTTTTGCTCCAGGAACGCCGAAATGCCCCGAAAAATCTGCCAACCGGCCTTTCCGTCCTCGAAGCTCTTGTGTTCGATCAAGACATAGAAGCAAATCGATCTGCCGCTAATCGTCTTGACCTCGAACAGACGATCCGAATAGTAGGGGCGCAAATTTTCTTCGACAAAGCTGCCCTCAACCAATTGCGGCGGTTCAGGTGCCAGCAACCGTACCACTTCATGCGGCAGATATTCCCGCAGCAAGGCACCCGCAGTCTCCGGGGTAGACAGCAGTGCCTTGAACAACCGGTCGTGGGGCTGACTGATCTCGCTCATCGGCAAGAGCATACCAGATTGCCGCACCATATCAACTCCCGGAGGCCATGATACCGACACACTTCCAGGGAGGCAACATTCATCGTATGATGCGATGTGTCTCCCAACCTTGGTGTGGATGAAAATGCGATGAAAGTTTCCAAAATACATTGGCTTCTGCTGATTGCCGGGCTGCTGATCCCCTTGATGTCCGTTCTGGCAACGGATGACCGAGGGAGAAGTCGCGACCAGGACGCCGGGAAGCGTGTAGCCCTGGTTATAGGCAACGGTGCCTATGTTGGCGAATATTTGGGCCCGCTCAGGAACCCGGTTAATGACGCGGATGATATTGCAAAGGCCTTGAAAGGATTCAACTTTGAAGTAATGGTCCACAAAAACTTGAACAAGCGAGACATGAAAAAAGCCATTGCCGAGTTTGGCAGGAAGGCTGTAGAAGCGGATGCGACCCTGTTTTATTTTGCCGGGCACGGACTCCAGATTAAAAGCCAGAACTACCTGATGCCCATTGATGCCTCTGCGGAAAGTGAAGCCTTGGTTGCGGACGAGGGGGTGAATGTCAACCTGGTATTGGAAGAAGTGGAAAACGCCAAAAGTGCCATCAATATGGTGATATTGGATGCCTGCCGGAACAACGTTTTTTCAGGAAAATTCAGAGAAGGAAGCACCCGTGGTCTGGCACCGCCTTCGGGATTTCCCAAGGGAACGGTGATCGTGTACGCCACGAATCCCGGCAATGTGGCCGCCGATGGAGAAGGACGAAACGGATTGTTTACCGCTGGACTGTTGACCGGCTTCAAGGCCAAAGACTTGAGCCTGGGCAATGTGTTGCTGACGGCCAGCACCTATGTTGAAGAAAAAAGCGAAGGGAGGCAAACACCGTATGTAAACGGACCGGAAACTGTCAAGAATAAATTTAATTTTAGAATTAAAAAAGAGGAAGTGGTAATACTAACGTCAACGGGTATTGAGTTTGTCAGAGTCCCCGGAGGGACGTTTCAGATGGGATGTGGTTCGTGGCAGTCGGATTGTAGCTCTGATGAAAAGCCAGTACATGAGGTCAGGGTTGGCGAGTTTGAAATGGGTAAATATGAGGTGACGCAGGGGCAGTGGCAAGCAGTGATGGGGGCGAACCCTTCCGGGTTTACTTCATGCGGGGATCAATGTCCCGTAGAAAAGGTTTCGTGGGATGATGTGCAGGGTTTTATAAGCAGGCTGAATGGGCGTCGGGATGGCTGCACTTATCGTTTACCAACGGAAGCGGAATGGGAATATGCGTGTCGGAGTGGGGGCAGGGAAGAGAAATATTGTGGCGGTGGAAATGTGGATCAGGTGGCATGGTACAGTGAGAATAGTGGAGGAAAAACCCACCCCGTAGGCCAGAAGTCGGCGAATGGCCTTGGCTTGCATGACATGGGCGGAAATGTTTGGGAGTGGGTATCGGATAGGGACGACGGCAAGTTCTATGCCAACTCACCCAGGGATAACCCGCAAGGTCCATCATCAGGCTCCGACCGGGTTGATCGGGGCGGCGGCTGGGGCAGCTACCCGGCCGACGTTCGCTCCGCTTTTCGCAACATCGACGACCCGGGCTATCGCTATGACGACTTGGGTTTTCGCCTGTCGAGGACTTGCCCTTAGTCCTTTTACGCTTTTACCCTTGCGGCGCGAAGTGCCGTGCCTTTTGGTGTTGCTTTTTCCCGCAGCCCTGGAGGGCGGCGAGCGGGCGGTTCTCAGCCCGCGCGACGACCGTAAGGGCGGAGGGACGGGGTCCAGGGGTGGAACCCCTGGTGGGATCCAAGGGCGAAGCCCTTGGCCGCGACATTTTTTTTGACAGCCTTGTTTGTAAATGTAAAAATTTTCACCTCAAAAATCAATACGTTGACCGGATGCTTGGATGACACAGAGGTTCGCGCATTCGTTGCCGACAAAGATGTACATTCAATCAGGGATCATGCCTTTGTTCACCATGGTACGCCACATTTGGTGCTGGTGGTGATATACCACATGGCAAGTGGAGGCGAAAGTTACGTGCCAACAGGGAAAAACCATGCCAACAATCGGGATGAAGGTTGGCGCAAGACCCTGAAGGACGCAGCCATGCCAATGTTTAACACTCTGCGAGAATGGCGTGCCAAGAGGGCCAGGGAAGAGGGCGTTCCACCTTATTTTGTGTGTACCAACAAACAGTTGGCTGATGTCGTCCGCCTACAACCGGAAAATGTGACCGCTTTGGCCAAGGTGGATGGGTTTGGCGCAGGACGGCTGAAAAAATACAGCCAGGAAATTCTGGCGGTACTTGGCAAAATTGTTGGTTTGAAATCCGGGGACAACATACCTGTTTCCCTTATGGTTGTAAATTGAATGGGTATGGCGTCCACAGATTTATACAGATTTTGGTATGAGATCCCTGGATTCTTCTCTATAAGTGGTGTTCACATCGGAGGATCCCTTGCCTGAAAATACCGCATCCAGCGTTGCGGCATCCAATATACGAAGACTCCATTCCTCCAGAGAAGACAGATCCGCTTTGGAAATTTCTTCACAAGCCCAATCAGGTATGGAACCAAAACGATGTTGCATCTGGCGCGTTAACATCGACGCACCCTCTTTCTGCATGCCTTCCTGCATGCCTTTCTGCATACCAAAACGTTCTACACTCGAAATATAAGGCATTTTTTGGCTCTCCTCAAAAGCGATAATTTCCTTCCACAACCTTTTGTCAGACGCATCTGGCAAATGAAGCACCCAGTCAATAAAAATAAATAGATCAATAATTTGCTGGCGACTAAAGCCACCATGATACAAACTACGGATCAAATGCCTCTTGGACTGGTAGCGATCCTCTATCAGATGTTTTGTTCTTTTGGCATACAAATGCGCCAACGTAACAATCGCGAACGGATTATTGGATTTTTCCAGTTCCGCCTTCGGATAATCCAACAATTTTATTGCCGTAAATTGATAACTCTGCTTCGTTCCCCAAAGATTATAACCAAACTCAGTCGGTCGCCAATCCATCTCTTCGTCCGCCAGAATGGCCAAACCAACGACCGGTACTTGATACAAATCATACGCACGATATTGATAAACATACATTCCTTCGGCAAAGTTTGCCTTACGATCTCCCTGGATTTCAATGTGAATCAGAACCCAAAGTTCAACACCATCCCGCCGCCACACTTTTACAAGCTTGTCCATGCGCCGATCACCGATCCGGGATTCACGGGTGATGCGGGATAACTCTTTGTCAAGGAACTCAAATCCTCGCTCCCAGTCAATACCGTCATGGGCAACTGGAAGAAAAAACGCCAAAAACTCTGGGAAATAAGCCTCCAGAATATCCTTCCATGGAACGTCAAATTCATCGTTGGGACGTTTTTCGTTGCTTTCCTGGGTGGTCATCCCTTTCCTTTTGATCTGAAGTTTTTGGTTTGGAGAAAAGGCTTCAACACTACAAAAAACCCGAGGCCACACCGATCCGATCCCCAATTGTCCAGGATTTTACCCTTCCAGTCCACAGGGATCCGCAAAATGTGCTTCACAACAATCGAAACACATACCCGATGCGTCAAGAGGAAATGATCAGGCCAATACCGACACACTTCCAAGGAGGCAACTTTCATCGTATGATGCGATGCGTGTCCCAGTCCTGGGAAGGAGGTATAAGTGCGAATCGTGGTTGTCTACGTATCGGAAAAACAAAGTTTGGCAATAAATTATTGTGGGGGTTAGGGAGGGGATCATCCCCCCCGGCCTAGGTTTGGGGCAGCACCCTAAAGTTTTGTTTTTTGCCCGAAGGGCATCATGTCCAGGAGCCAAAATGCTGCTACGCTTTTGTGTCGAAAATCTTTACTGCTTCGCCGAAGAAGCCGTGCTCTCCATGATCGCCACAAAGGATCCCGCACACCCCAGCCATTTGTACCAAGCCAACAAAGTCAATGCCCTGCGCGTTGCCGCCCTATACGGTGCCAACGCCCATGGCAAATCCAGGCTCGTCCAGGCCATGCAACTGGCCAAAACGATCATCACCCAGGGGGTCAAATCGGGACAATCCATCCCCGTGAAACCGTTTCTGTTGGATAAACGTTTTCTTGATCAACCCTCCCGCTTTGAATTCACCTTCACTGCCCAGGGAATTGAATACACTTACGGCTTTGTTTGTGACAATAAAAGATTTCATGAAGAATGGCTCTATTTCCGTCCAAAACAGCGGGAAATCATGCTGTTCGAGCGGGTCGTTGATGCTGCGGGAGCCAGCGAGTTCAACGTCAGCAGAACGTTGGCCCGGAGTCACACGAAAGGACGAAAATTTCTTGACTTTCTGACAGAAAGTGTCCGGGAAAATCAATCATTTCTCACTCATTCCGATGACCATAATCTTGGAGAATTGAAGCCGGTATTCAATTGGTTCAATCATCGGTTGGTCTGTTTACTTCCCAGTGGTTCTCATCTACCTGCGCCTTTCCTTGCACACGTCAACAATGATTTCCGCGAATTTATCGAAACCTTCATGAAAACTGCCGACACGGGCATCTGCAACTTCAAATCTGTAAGAAAAAATGTGGATGCTTTCCCACAAAAACTTTTAGAGAAAATGCTAGAAGAAATTGAGAAAAAAGGTGACGATACGGTAATGTTTGCTGAAAGCAACAATAGTGAAAGAATTTTAATTTTCTCAGGAAGGGAACATCCAGCCCAAATAGAACTTATGGCAGGCCACAACACCTCAGATGGCGACATTGTCGATTTCAAAATGGATGATGAATCCACGGGCACCCGACGTTTGTTGCAGCTTTTGCCTCTATTGCATTATCGTGAAGACGATGCTGAAAATGTTTACGTTATAGACGAACTGGATCGGACCCTGCATCCCAGCCTGTCGCGTTTGTTCCTCGAAACTTTCCTGAATTCAAATGCAGACAGCAAAAACCAGTTGATCTTCACCACCCACGAAAGCAATCTTCTGGATCTTGATTTGTTGCGTCGGGATGAAATATGGTTTGTTGAAAAGGACACTGGCGGTAAATCCCATCTCTATTCGCTTGCAAGACACAAATTTCGTCGTGGCATGAACGTAGAACGTGGTTATTTACAAGGTCGGTTTGGTGCCATCCCTTTCATTGGCAACACGTCCGCTCTTGGCTTGAAACAGCGGGGAGATATTCCCGTCAATGACTAAAGTCTCACGAAAAAAGAGGCCCATCAATCGTATCGAGCATCCTTTGCGAGATACCCGCCTCATCGTCATCGCCACGGAAGGTCGAGAAACAGAAAAACAATATTTTAATATTTTTCACTCCCGAAGAGTCCAGATTCTCATACTTCCTACCGGGGAGGATAACGCTTCAGCTCCCCAGCATGTAATTGAACGCCTGAATAATTACAATAAAGATCACTCCTTTGAAAAGAATGATGGGCTGTGGCTCATGATTGATGTGGACCGATGGCTAGACCAAACCCTGTCGGAAGTTGCACAAGAGGCCCGGACCAAAAAATACAAACTGGCCGTCAGCAATCCATGCTTTGAAATTTGGCTGTTGTGCCACAGACAATCCCCACCAAAAGATAGTTTAAATTGTACTGAAATAAAAGGAATACTGAAGAATTCCCTAGGGGGATCCTATAACAGTGCAAACCTTGATCTTGACGCTTTCAAAGACAGGGTTGATGACGCCATCGAAATCGCTGAAAGAACCGATCCATCACCCGCAAGCCGTTGGCCAATCGGCACCGGTACTCACGTCTACAGACTGGTCCAATCCATCCGCGCCGCCCATGGCGTAAAGTAAACTTTTTCCAATCTTATTTCATGAACACCCCACAGACAACCCCGTCGGTCGTCTCATCTCCGTTTTTTTATCATAAACGCTTAAAGATATTTTTTAATTAACTTTTGAAATAAAAATCTTTCGCAACCCCCTTGCACAGGAGACTCCATCATGACCGTTGGACTGACCAAAGGCAACGCCATCTCCCTTATCGGTTCACGCTTTGGCAACCGTAGCGATCTGGACACCATTATCGAGGATGAACTCAATCTGGCCCAAACCCAGGCGTTGGAGGGAGGGGATTTTCTCCCCTGGTTTTTAATCCGCGAGGTCAAAACCACCATCCTTGCCGGCACAACCCGTGCCTCCATGGATGCCCTGGGGGCAAGCGATCTGAGCACCAACGGGTCGTTTTCCAGCGATACCGGGTGGACCAAAGGGACCGGGTGGACCATCAGCGGCGGCAAAGCCGCCAGTGACGGTTCCCAAAGCACCACCTCCGACCTGGAACAGGATATTTCCGTCACCCAAAACAGTTATTATACCCTGCGCTTTACCCTTTCCTCGGTATCGGCAGGCAACCTGACCCCAAAAATTGCCGCCACCTCCGGTACCGTCCGCTCCAGTAACGGCCACTATGAAGAAAGAATCATGGCCGGAGCCGGAACAACGCCACGACTGGAAATTTCCGCCAATGCCGATTTTATCGGTTCGATCGATAATGTTTCGGTCTGGGGCGAAGGCGACGCCAAATTGTTGCGGGTCTACGAACATGGCGGTGTCTACTGGGGCGCATCCGGGGCAACCGCGCCCACCGCCGAACTGCTGCGCGGCACCTACAAATATCTGTGGAGCAAACTCAATACCGAAAGCCCTGCCGCCCCAACCCATTACGCCATACGCGGTCGGGATTTGATCCTCTATCCCGTCCCATCCGCCGATTTTGAACTGTTCACCGTGGGCTATCATCGCGAAACACCCTTTGCCAGCCTAGCCTCGGGCAATACCAACGCCTGGCTGCGTCATGCCGCCGACTGGTTCATTGCCGAAGCCTCGTTCCGCGTGGCCTACCACCTCAAGGACAACGAAAGTTTACAAAAGTTTCAGCAGGAAGCGGCCCAGGCCAAGGCCAGAGTCATGATGGCGCACCGGGCCAACGCCCATCCCACCGAAGGAATCAATATGGGAGGAGCTGCCTGATGTACTGCAAATATGTCTACAAGGCGGCCGCCACCAAAGCCAACATACTGGCCGATGTGGTCAAATTGCTTACCGGAGAAACATCACTCACCAACCTGTCCGCCGATTGCGATACCGGAGCCTCACAACTGGTAACGACCGTCGCCGCCGGATGGAGTCTCCATGACGCCGCCGCCGGCACCAACGCCCAGTGCCTCAAAGCCCCCCTGGCCGATGATGTCGGCACTTTTAAATATATGGTCGTGGATACCAACACCACCGGGTACATCTATGGCAAGATTTATGAGACCTGGAATGCCACAACCCATGCCGGCACCAATCTGGCCTATTATTCCGACTCCAGCAATTATTGCCAACGGATATCAACCAGCAGTTACCCGCTTTATCTGTTTGCATCGGCCCGCTTTGTTCTCATGTTTTCATACACAGGCACCTATGGCAGCTCGGTCGGCAACTCCCCCAGTCACCACCGATGGCACCGCCTCCCTGGCCGTGGCAACACTGACCAGCACCTACGTCAGTCATGTCGGGGCGTTTGCCGAAACAGGGGTCATCACCGATGGCGTGGGGGGAGAATATGTCCCCCTGCTACCCCTGCTCATGACCCGATGGAATCGGGGAAGTGCCGCTTATCCAGGAAGTTACGGCAATTTTTCCGCATTATGCGATGTGTGGATGATCCCCACCGGGGTATTTACCGTTCTGGACGAATTTTCCGCCGGTGCCAATACCTACATGGCCTTGAGCATGAGTGCCGGGGTCAAATATTGTGCAAGGAAAGCCTGATGTACTGTAAATATGTCTACCATTCCGGGGCCACATACGCCAACTTTGCCGCAGACATGGCCAAGCTGTTGACTGGAGAAACCAGTCTGTCCAATCTTTCCGCCCAGTGCAACATTGCCAAGTCCGAACTCGTCACCATCGTCCCCGCCGGCTGGACGGTCCATGATGCCGCCCCGGGGGGAGATTATCAGGTTCTCAAAGCCCCCTGGGCGGACAATCAGGGGTACAAATATGCCAAGGTGGGGTCACTCTATGATTCATCTTCCAGCTCCTACATCAACATTTGTATCGGTTACGAATCCTGGGATGCCAGCACCCATACCGGATCGGAAATGGTGTATCTGTCGAATATGGGACTCTATGCGCAACGCTTCAACCCCAACGGTCCCGGAACCTTGTACCTGTTTTCCAGTTCCCGTTTCATGATGCTGCTGGGAATGACCGCCTCGGGATCGGTTGGTGGAAGCACCTATCAAGGTCCATCGGGTTTGTTCGAACACACCCGCTGCATGTCCTGGTGTACCGCCGCACGCAACGTGGGTCCCTGGGGTTGGACCAATTTGGCCTGGACTGGCAGCTACGATACCGGATTTTGTCCGGTGCGCACCAAAAAAAAGGCCAGCGGCCTTTTGGAATCGGGATGCTGCATCGCCCTTGGGGTTCCCGGAGGCCATGGGGTGGCGGAATCACTCAGTACCGGCAACTCGGAGCCTTTTCTGGCAGACCCCTGTACCATGGCCATCCACATGTATCCCCTGATCCTCACCGGCATCAAGTGGGATCAAGTCGCCAACGGCGGGGTTTCCGGCTTTCACGGAAACCTATCCAGTGTCTGTGATGTCTGGGGGATTCAAACCGGAATCCTCTGCCTGGAAGATACCTTGACCTGGAACAACCACACCTATGTGGCCATCGTCAATGCAACGGCCGTCAACATCCTCGCCCGCAAGGAATAAACCATGCCCTACTACGGCGTCGTCACCACCCTGCCGACCATTCCCAATGCCAGTTTCACCACGGTTGGCAGTGCCATTCCCATAGAAGACAACCCCAGTGGAATTATTGGATGTTATTCGGCAGAAACCCGTTGGAGTTCACAGCAGTAAATAAAAAATAATTTCTGCCCATGACCCCAGATTCCTGTTTTAATCCTTATTTTTATCGAGGGACACCGACAGCCATGCCGCTTTTTACTGTATCGCAACTGGATCAATACGGCATCATCAGCGACAAGCCGGCGCACACACTCCCCCCCAATGCCTTTTCCTCGGGTGCCAACGTCAAGTTTACCGGTGGAGCGGCCCGCAAGGTACAGGGGTTCAAGGCGGTGTTGGGCACGTTGAGCACCGCCCCCAATTTTTTGCGCTACATGTACGACCAGCTTTGTTATTGCGGAACCGATGCGGTCCATACCGTCAAGGACGGTACCCATTACACCATTACGCGTACCACGAGCGGTGCGGACATGGTTTATGATGGGGGAATGACCGATTACGACAACACCAAACCATGGTGGACTTTGGGGACGGGTTGGTCCATCAATACCGGCACCGACAAGGCCCAGTGCAACGGTTCCCAAACCACCGCCAGCAGTCTGTCCCAGAATGTGAACATCAAGGAAGGACGATCCTACGCGGTTTCGTTTACCATTTCGGGATATTCCGCCGGCACCCTCACCCCCAAGGTCGGTGGCATCGCGGGTACGGTGCGCAGTGCCAACGGTACCTTCAACGAAACCATCACCGCCACATCGATCACCAACACCCTGCTGGCTTTGGAGGCTAACGCCGATTTTGTCGGCGATGTCACCGCCATCAGTTGCGCACAAACCCAAAGTGCCTACAACGGCACCGCCAACCTGGGGTGGAACGGGGATGCCCTGGGGGGAGTCGGTTATCTCAACAATGGCGTCGATGCCCCACAAATGTGGAATCCCCTGTCCCAAACCACGAGGCTGGCCAATCTGTCCCATTGGCCTGCGGGAACAACCATTCGCAGCCTGCGGTTTTTCAAGGCGTTTCTCATCGGTATTTTCCCTACCAAGGGGGGGATCGCCTTCCCCCAGGTGGTCAAATGGAGCCACCCTGCCGAACCCAGCCAAGTTCCGGAAACCTGGGACGTTGGGGACGCCTCCAAGCTGGCGGGCGAAACCGTCATTGACGAAACCGGTTCGGCACTGGTCGAAGGAATGCCGCTCAGGGATCAGTTCATCGTCTACAAAGATGACCAAATCTGGTCGTTGACCTACGTGGGACCGCCGTATGTGTGGAAAGTGGCCCCGGTGATCAAGTCGGTGGGTTTGCTGGCCACCAACTGCGTGGCCATGGTGGAAGGACAACATTACTGCATGAGCCGCGATGACCTGTACATGTTCGACGGTCACAACGCCAACAGCCTCCTGACAGGACGCAATCGCGCCTGGTTGGAACAACAGATCGACCCCGATAACGGTCAACGCGCCTTTGTCAGCGTCAACCGCACCGAACGGGAAGTTTGGTTTTGTTTCCCGGAACGCTCAGCCTCCTGGTGCTCCCTGGCCCTTACCTACAACTACGCCCACAACACCTGGGGCATCCGCGACCTGCCCAACGTGTCGTCCATGTCGGAGGTGTAGCTACAGCTTCAAGCCCAGGGGCAGAACTTTTCCCTGGGCTTGAAGCGTGAAATGTTGCGTGACTTGACGCAATAGATGTTTTTTGATAGTCTTTTTGAAAATTGCGCGTTGCGTATCGGCGGCTATGGGGTTGCGTTCCGGGCATCAGAAAGACTGCCCTGCGCTTGTCTCGGTTGAAAAGCAACTCGCCTAAGAAACAGCTCACCCTCTTGAGGGCATCATGGAAGATCATCCAGAAACACCTCCCCGTTATAGCCCTGTCATCAGCAGATCCATGCTTCGGCGATTCATCCGAGGCAATTCCAGCGAAAAATCGTCACCACTCCTTAATGGCAGAGGATACGTAAGAGAAGGCGAGGGCGTCAGTGCCGAAGAGATGGACCGCCGTACCATGAAAATCCTTGAGCAATGGTAGGCCCCAGACCGCATCGCGATCATACACTGGCCCTGCTGAAAAATGAATCGGTCCAAAACGCACTGGCCGATCTGGTGGACAAATATTGGGAGGGGTTTCAGCCGGTTTTCAGGATTGCCACCGCTGAAAAAAACGGAGTCCGACCCGAAAACGTCGCCAACGAAATGTTTTCCTGCCTTCACCACGTCGCTCGTGGGCTGAGTGATGTCGATACGATAATAGATTCCGTCGCTGAAATCCGCAAGGCTACCGAGTCCCACGTCAAGCGGGCCACGCTCGATTCCTATAAGATTGCCATCAATAGTATCCTTGAAGAAGACAAAATCCTCACAAGCCTCCTGGATTATATCCTGTTGGCTGACGATTTGGCTGGAAGCTTTAAGGACAGAGTAGAAAATATAAAGCAAATCCATAAGCTTAAAAAAAAATGCAAGTCCGCCTATGTCGACGCAAAAAAATTTGAAGCTGCGGCCAAATGGTCCGACGCCATCGAAATGTACGACACCGCACTGAAAGACGCATTGAAGATCAGAACCTCCCTGGAAATTCTCCACGAAGACCCCGTAACCGTCGCCTTTTTGGCCCGCGAAGGACGTAGAATCGAGGAACGTCGAAGGGATAAAAAATTTGACCTTAAAAAGGGCGTCTTCATTGCCCTTGTTTCCTCTTTACTGACAGGCATGATCGTTTCAGGTTTTAATTATTTTAACAGTAATCTTATCCATACCCACCCGCACGACACCCCTTCATCAGGCAAGGCAAAGTAGCTTTTCCTTTTGTTACAACATTTTTTTTCCACATCCCCCCTGAAAAAACCTCCTTCAAGATTTTCCGCGTTCGCTTGGAATAACGGGGGAGATACCTGCGGGCAATGATTGGGCGTATTTTCTTGAGATATTGCGCATCATGAAAACCATCAAAAAACAACTTTTAAAAGGAAAAACCATTGGGAGCGATCGACTATAATCTTGCCTCCTGGAGTCAGGCGGTCGATGTGGCTGGGAACGGGGGTTGCCTGTGCGGGGGCTGCGATGCGGCGGTGGATGGGGAGGGGAATCTTTATGTTTCCAGGGTCGTTGGGGGAGGGGCCGTTTACGTGGCGTCCTCCGCCGACCAGGGACAATCGTGGAGTGATGTCCTGGTGGTGGCCAGTGGGGTGGAATTTTATCGCCATGCCTCGGCCCTGGTCGTGGATGCGGCAGGAACCGTACACCTGTTTTATGTCGATGCCAACCTGACCCCACAACATGCCCGTTCCTTCGACGAAGGAATAAACTGGTCCAGCCAAACCGTCGCGGCAACCCTCAACAATTGCTCGCGCCAGATCGATGCCATCGCCCATGCCTCGGGAACCCGACTCTACCTCATCGTGCGTGACGATGACGATGGAACCATCCGGATCTGCATTTCCGAAGATTCCGGAATCTCCTGGAACGCCCCCATCCAGGTCGCAACCCCCCTGCCCCACCTGGGTTGGGCCGTTCACCTGCGCCTGGCCATGGATGCCAGTGGCACCATCCATGTCCTCGCCGAGGCCATCATCAACGATCAAAGGGAAACGTATATCACCCATTCCACCGACGACGCAGCCTCCTGGTCGCCCTGGAGCCAAGCCTGGAATCCCGGACAGGCGGTGGCGGCCAATCTTATCGCCTCCGGCAACGGCCATCTGGTGGTAGTTTATGTGCAGGGAAACACGCTCACCGCCGCCCTCTCCAAGAATGGCGGCCGCACCTGGATTTCCCGGACCATCCTGACATCCCCCTTTGTCTTCGACCTGTGGTCCCCCCCCGGACTCCTCAAAGATCCCGACGGCCATCTCCATGTGTTCGTCTACCTGGGAGGGTTTCACACCATCCGCCATGTGTATTCCACCGACAACGGCAACACCTGGACCCAGGGGGAAGATCTATTTACCGCCACCCTGTGGAAGACGCCCGCCGACATTCAACCCCTGTGGGCCAACGGCAATCTGGCCATCGCCACCACCCTGGGAATCAATGCCAACGTGGGCAAGGTGCAATTTGTCACCGGGGATACCCTGGTCATCCACCAAACCCCACGCCTCCACCGCGTCGAACCCGACTACATCGCCGCCGGCGTTGGCAACCATTTTTATCTCATGGATGCCGGAGAAACCGGCAACGGAGCCGCCATTCCCTCAATCCTGGAACGGGTGGGACTGACCCCCGAAGGACCCGATACCGTCATCACCCTCCTCGAAGTCTGGCCCGACTGCTCCATGAACACCGACGTGACCATCCAGGTGGGCAGCCAGATGGCCGCCGATGAAGCGGTCAACTGGCACCCGCCCGTCACCCTCAACCCCTACACCGCCGACTACGCCCCCGTGCGCATCACCGGCCGCTATATCGCCCTGCGCTTTATCCTCGAACTGGACTGCCAGTGGGCCATCCATGGCTATACCCTGGTGTACGAGAAAAGCGGCCACCATTAAATCCGCCCAAAGGGTACGGGCAGTCAACGCAACCATCCACAGGAGAACTCAGCCGATGGGATCCATTGATTTTTCAGCCTATGGTGCCGGCAATCGCTACCGACGCACCGAACCGGACCTGCTCATGGCCTCACCGGTGGACCAAAAAATCTATCTGTGCGACGCCGGCGAAAGTGCCGACGGCGTCGCCATGACCGCCACCCTCACCCGCGAAAGTCTGCCCATCGGCGGCGGCGGACCGGGACAGTTTCAGCTTGGCGATCTGTGGCCAGAAATGACCGCCGACGCGAATGTCGCCATCCAATTGGGATTTCAAAAAAAACTGGGAGATGCCATCACCTGGGGTTCGGCGCACAATTTCAACCCGGCCAACCATTCCCATTTTGCCGAAGCCTGCCAAAGCATCGCCGATCTGGCCATGACCGGGCGATTCCTATCCATTCGTTTTCAAAGCACCACCGACATGGGCTGGACCCTGCTGGGGTACACCCTGGAATTCGAGCCACAGGGGAAATATTGATGATGACCGCCAATCTGGGCGCCGTCTACGGCGTCAACCTTCCGCCCTCCCAACCCGAACAACTGGGATCCTGGGTGTATCAGGAACTCAACCGCATCGCCAACGCCGCCCGCGAAGGCAAGGAAATCGTCAAGCTGGTGGTATTGCATGCCGAACCCGCCAAATGCGAAAACGGCAATCTGGTCTACGCCGACGGCAGCGACTGGAACCCCGGCTCCGGTGCCGGTTTTTATGGCCGTCAAAACAATCAATGGATCAAATTGTAACCATGGAGAAACCCAATGACCCCAAACATCGCAGCCAGCGGCCTCCCCTCCGGAGCCAACCGGAGAGCCAAACTCCGCGCCATGCTCAAGGATGGCGGTTCCAACGCCCAACTCCAGACCGATAACCCCGCCGCAATCTCAAGCATGAAGGATTCCATCGCCGCCTATTGGCAACAGGGAGGCGATGAAGAAGGCCGCAATCTCTACAATCGCTACCTTAAAGCCCAGGCCCAACTGGAACACCTGGACACCTTGAAAGCCCAATCCAACGTGGGAGCCGAACCGCAACAGAACGGGGAGCAGGAGCAAAATTATAACCGGATCCGGCAACAAATCCAAAACGAGGCCGAAACCACCCGCAAAACCCTGGCCGAAAAACTTGGTGCCAACAAAGACGCCCAATCGATGCTGTTCCGCGAGGTGGAAATGGGCGGTCGGGGTACCTACCAGGCCCTGGCCACGCAACTGGGAGCCACGGATACCCCTTTTGCAACCCCGGAATGGCAGGGATCTCACGATCAAATGGCGGGACAAGCCCGCGGTCTGCTCGATAAACAACTGGTCCAACTCGATGCCGCCGGAAACACCTCCCAACCAACCCAGGCACAAACCACCTTGCCCGCCCCCGCTCCAGAACCCAAACCCTACCCCCTGCCCTACCCCCCGCCGGCCCCAGGGATGGATCAGGGATTGCTCCAGGCCGCCATGCAGGCGGAAATGCAACAACAGTTTCAAGGGGCGCGCCAGTCCCTGGGGCGACAACTCCAGACTCAAGCCGATGCCCAACGCCTCGCCTTTTCCCAGGAAATGTTGCCGCAGTTGACCGGAGAGGCGGTGATGATGGGTCATTTCGGCTCCACCCGCCAGGGGGTGGCCGAAGGGATCGCCCGTGGTCGCATGGAATCGCAGTTGGCCTCCGAACAGGCGGCCGCCGTGGCCAATCTGGAGTCGGGGTTTGCCGGCATGCAAAACCAATGGGGTCTGCAACAAATGGCCTCGGCAAACCAGTTCGCCCTCCAGGATCTGGCGGGCAGGCAATCCATGACCGAAATCGGCCTCCGCGGCCAGACCGATGTCGAAGTGGCCCGGCAACGGGGACGCGTGGACATGGACATCGCCCGCCTGCAAGGCGATCTTAATCTTGACATCAACCGCCAGCAGCACATGATGAACCAGGACGCCGCCGCCTATCAGGGACAGTTGCAACAATCCATGGCCGAACAACAAGCCGCAAAAACCATGGAATTGGAAAAATGGCGCCGCGAAGAAGACCTCAAGCAAAAACAATGGATCATGGATCGTGAAGAAGCGGGACAATTGCGCTTAAAATCGGTGGATTCGGAACATGCCATCGCCCTGGAACAATTGCGCGGACGCCAATCCCAGGATCAGGCCATGTCCCTGGAACAATTGCGCGGACACCAATCCCAAAACCAAGCCATGCTCCAAAATCAGTTGGACATGGAAAAATCCAAAATGGCCGGTGCCCTCAACATTTTTGGCGACCTAGCCAAGGTCGGGGTGATGGATACCACCCCAACCCCGGAAAATCAAAGGGCCGCCATCGTGCGTAAAGAACTGGGTCTGCCCGAGTTCCAGGCGGTACCTAAAAACAGTCTGGCCAACCCCCAACTGCCCTCCGACCCCGTCTCCAGAAGGATTCAGGGCATCCAAACCGTCAACCGAAACATTCAGTCCCACCTGGCCCGCCTGCCGCGATTTTAATTCACCCTCCCAAACAAACGATAACCCTTCCCCCTCCCCCTTCGTGTCAAATCTTCCCTGGGTTCCTGCCGGTGCGGGAACCCAGGCCCCCATTAAAAAACAATGAAAAAAATTTTCATCCTGTAAATGTCGGTTCACCCCAACATTCACTCGCCGACACTGTTACAATAAAGTTACAAAAAAAAATCGATTTTGTAAGCGCACCCAACGCAGAAACCGTATAAAGCTTGTAAGCATCGCCATCCGGATGCAAGTGCTTGCCACCTCCCCGGCCAGTTGTCCGACGGATTAAACGGCACAAAAGTCCCTTCCTGGCTGGTCCGGGAGTTCACTTACAGAAACAAAGAATACGGGAGTATGGTCCATGGCTGAAGATACGGGTTTGGATACTGGCGAGAACCAGGGGGAACAAAACGACAATCGTCAAAATCTGGACGACATGACCGTATTGCAGGATGTCCAGACCCAGAATCTTGGAGCCGAGGAAAACATCAGTGCGAGTGCGGAAGAAGTCACCGAGCAGACCAATGCCGCCACCATACAAATGGGCAGCGACCGCGACCGCAATGAGGATGGGGTTGCAGACGGTGCCGCAGCCATGGCCAGCGGTGTCGCCGACAACATTGACATTGCCGTAGGAACTCCGACAGAAGGATCTGTCGAAACCCCGGACAATCAGGGTTCCGCCTCTGCCACGCGCGCCAGCGGTGGAGGAAACCGGGAAGGGGCTGCGCCTGGAGCCAGGGCTGGTCAGGCCAACCAAGGGCCGAACCCCGACCAAACCCCCGGTAACCAAGCCGCCCCTGGCGAGGTTGCAAACAATGTGGACGATACCACCACGGCAACAGAGGTACCGATCCCCGGTGCCTCTCCAGCAGCTGCGGTCGATGTGTCAGGTGCAGGATCTGCCCAAGCAACACCATCTACAGGATCTGCCCAAGCAACACCATCAGTGACACCCCAAGCCGCCACTCAGGGAGGTGCTCAAGGAGGTGCTTCCCAAAACGCTGCCCCGGGAACCAGCGGAATAGCAAACGCCGGTGGAAAAGCTGCGGAAGAAGAAACGGCCCAAGTCGAAAAGCAGGCCGCTGAAGAAGCAGAAGCCGAGCAAACCAGGGATGCAGCGGAAGCTACCGAGGTGGCGAGTGCAGAGACTGTTCTCGAAACCCGCGCCAATACCGAAAATCAGGCTTTTACCCAAAGACAGGGACAAAGCGAATCTTCCTCTGAAACCTCTGCCGATACCGGGACTCCCGCTGCCGGAACTCCCACTGCCGAGGTAACTCCCGTTACCGTAGAAGCTCCCGTCGCAGAAGAAATCCCCGTCGCCGGGGAAGCTCCCGTCGCGCAGGAAGCTCCCGTCGCGCAGGAAGCTCCCGTCGCGCAGGAAGCTCCCGTCGCGCAGGAAGCTCCCGTCGCAGAAG